>JAFTFD010000309.1 GCA_017449745.1 Lachnospiraceae bacterium | reverse complement strand
TCTCCGAGCATTCGCAATCCGCAAATTTGCCTGTAAATACAAGCAAATTGCTCCTTGCTCATGTCGGGCGGTCAAAAGATAGAAAAGTCCGCTCGTGCAAGCACGGCATACTTTTCTGCCTTTTGACCTTAGCATCATATTATTCGTAATGTTTTTAGGGTCGTTACCTGTTGCCTTCTGTATGCAGATGTTCAGACTATTGTCAATTCAGCAAATCCGTTTTTACTCCCCGAAATGATACTGCTCGCGCATTCTCTGCTCTGTCAGCAGGATCTGTTCCAGCAGGCCTCTCGCGGAGATCCTGTAGGCACCGGACGAGAAAATGATGACCTGCTCCACCGCGTCAGAGGTCGCGACATAGACCCTGTGTTTTTTGCTGAGCGTATGCGCTGTCTTTTCAATATACAGGTCCGCGGTCTCCGCCTCTTTGGTATATACGACGTCAATATTGTGGTAGCGGTAGACCTCTCCTCGGCCGCCGACGACCTTATAAGCATCGAAGACGACGATCACTGTCTGATCGATGTACCCCGCGTAATTGGACAGTATATCCAGAAGTCTGTCTCTTGCCGCCTTTATATCCCTGACCGCCAGGTCATGCAGCTCGTTCCAGGCAAAAATAATATTATATCCGTCCACAAGGAGATACTCTTCCGGCTTCTCGGGGGCCTTGTTTTTCTTTTCGTATTTGGGATCACCTGGACCCGGCTCCTTCGGCTCATAGGCCTCCATCAGAGCATCCAGGCGCTCATTCTCCGGATTGCGGACATTCCTCTTCACCGGCCCATATGTCTGCTCGAAGATCCGCTCCAGCTCCTTCTCCTGCAACGCGAAAGCCCGCTCCCGGACTTCATAGCTGTCTTCTTTCTGCGCCCGCAGATTGACTGCCTGCGCTTCGGAAGAACCTGCCGGCTGATTCAGGTCCTCGGGTATTTCCTCGATCTCAGGAGCAGCAAAAACAAAATAGTCGCCGGCAAGCGCCGTCTCTTCTTCCTCCGGGGAAGGCTCCCAGCCGGTCTCTACATGCATGTGGCTGCGGACATTCTGCCATGTGACGACCGTCCCCGCCCCGTGCGAGCAAAATACCGAGTAGGACGGATTCCGCCTGTCTGCGTCGGGATCATATCCTGCAGCATCAATGATTTCTTTTGCGTTGTGGCACGGCTCATAGTCCTTAAGACTGACCGAAAGCTGTCCCCTTCCTCCGGTGTAGGAGACTACATCCTGTGCATAAGAGCCCAGTGTGCTCGCCGGGACGCAGCCCTCAACGATTGCCGTATCGCCGTCAAAATCAGGGGCCTGTACGCTGCCCCGCATGCTGTCGATATCACTCA
Organism: Lachnospiraceae bacterium; assembly: GCA_017449745.1. Taxonomy (GTDB): domain Bacteria; phylum Bacillota; class Clostridia; order Lachnospirales; family Lachnospiraceae; genus CAG-791. The sequence continues at coordinate 43,218 of JAFTFD010000309.1, read as the reverse complement.
GAGCGCGCCCCAAATTGTTCTGCGGCAGCTCCAGCCGGAAATTCAGTACCGGCTCCAGGAGCATATTCTGCGCCATCATCAGTCCCTGCCGGACCGCCCTGTAGGTCGCCCTTCTGAAATCGCCGCCTTCCGTGTGCTTGATGCTCGCCCTTCCTCCTATAAGGGAGATGCACATGTCCGTCAGCTCCGCTCCTGTCAGTACGCCTCTGTGGACTTTTTCCCGAAGATGCGTCATGATCAGGTTCTGCCAGTTTTTGTCCAGCATTCCCGCAGGACACCTGTTCTCAAAAGTAAGGCCTGAACCCGGCCCTGTCGGCTCCAGCAGCAGATGGACCTCTGCGTAATGGCGAAGGGGTTCAAAATGCCCGACACCCTCAACGCTCTTGCGGATCGTCTCCTTATAAACGATCCTGGCCGGTCCGAAATTCACCTGGAATCCGAACCGCTCCTGGATGATATTGCGCAGGATCTGCGTCTGTACGTCACCCATGATCTGGACGGTGATCGCGCCGGAGAGATCATCCCGGCTGACATGCAGCATAGGCTCTTCCTCTTCCAGCGTTCGCAGTGCCTGCATGAGAGTAAACTCATCGACTCCCGGTTCCGCAGTGACGGAACAGGTCATGATCGGCGATACCATCTCCTCACGCACGGAAGCCTCCGCGCCGAGACCGTCCCCGATCTGAACTACGCTAAGTCCGCTCACGGCGACAATATCACCTGCCTGCGCACTTGTGAGCGCTGTGAATTTGACGCCGGAATACTGGCGGATCCCGCTTATTTTTTCTTTGATAACACCTGCAGATACCGGCTCCGCTGTCAGGTCATCTCCGTCGTCATCCGGATCCCCGGACGCGGGGGCCTGTCCTCCTGCAGCCCTTACAGGCTGCACTCTGGGGATCTGCGCGATCTCATCCCGGATCTTTAACTCGCCTCCGGTTATTTTCATCCAGGCAAGGCGCACCGCCCCATCCCTGGAAACCTTATAAACATAAGCCCCGAACTGTTCCGGATATTGCCGGGGAACGCAGTATCTGGCGATTCCCTCAAGAAGCGCCTGGACGCCTTCTCCATTGAGAGCTGCGCCAAAATAGACCGGAAACAGAGCTCTCTTTTTCAGGAGTTCCGAAACATCCGCATCCGTCAGATGCTCACCGTCCAGAACGCGCAGCATCAGCTCCTCTTCGCAGACAGCGACGCTCTCCTCGTTCTCATCGCACAGCTGCCGCTCATCGAACTGCACCGCTCCGGGGATCTCTCCTGCGATGACCGGCAGTATGTTGCCCGGTCCCAGCAGTTCCCTGTCAAGCTGATCCATCTTGTTGACAAATATAAAGAACGGCACCTGATAATGCTGCAGGAGCTTGATCAGGACACGCACCTGCGGGTCCAGCATCTTCTGGTTGATAATATCGGGCGCGCTCATGACGAGCACCGCGTAATCAAGGACCCTGAGCGTGCGCTCCATCTCGGGAGAAAAGTCCACGTGCCCCGGGGTATCCAGAAGCGTCACGTTCTGTTCTCCGGCCGAGAACCTTGCCATTTTGGAGAATATAGTTATCCCTCTTTTTTTCTCCAGGGCTTCTGTGTCCAGAAAGGCATCCTGGTGGTCCACCCTTCCCAGCGAGCGGATCATGCCTGTCTTAAAGAGGATGCTCTCTGTCAATGTAGTTTTTCCCGCATCCACGTGTGCGAGGATGCCGATCGTAATGTTTGCTGCCATTAGCAAGTTCTCCTTGCCGGTTTTTAATATGCGCGTTCGACGCAGTTACTGATTTCCTAAAGCTTTAGTGCAGTACTTTTCTTTGTAAAAAAAGTAAAGGACAGCGCCGTGCACTAACATATAATTGTACCATCTTCCTATAGCGCAACGCACCCTAAAGTTTTATACTACTGATACTAAAAGATTAGACCGCCAAAAAGTGAGGCTGCCAGATCAATTCCAGATCGCGAGTCGCAGGAGGACAACATTTTGGCGCCTGATCCCGAAAGGTCAACTCATCAATTATTGAGTATACTGCACAGCAGGAATGGAGGAAAAATGACAGAGTACAGCCCGGTAAAAGAAGGTAAAGTACGCGAGATCTATGACATCGGCGATCAGCTGATCATGGTCGCAACGGACAGAATTTCCGCGTTTGATGTGATCCTGAAAAATAAGGTCGTCGGCAAAGGCAAAGTCCTGACACAGATGTCCCGCTTCTGGTTCGATCTGACCAGCGATATCATTGACAACCATATGGTAAGCGTTGATACGGCAGATATGCCGGAGTATTTCCGCCAGCCTGCTTTTGAGGGCAACAGCATGCTCTGCAGAAAGCTGGAGATGCTTCCAATCGAGTGCATCGTACGCGGCTACATTACAGGCAGCGGCTGGGCAAGCTACAAAGAGAACGGCACCGTCTGCGGCATTCGTCTTCCTGAAGGCCTTCAGGAGTGCGACAAGCTCCCTGAGCCGATCTTCACCCCCAGCACAAAGGCAGAGATCGGTGATCATGATGAGAACATCAGCTTCGAGCGCAGCATCGAAGTCCTGGAGAAGAATTTCCCCGGACGCGGCAAGGAATATGCTGAGACCATCAGGAATGCTACGATCGCCCTTTACAAGAAGTGCGCAGACTATGCCCTGACAAGAGGCATCATCATCGCCGACACCAAGTTTGAGTTCGGACTTGACGAGAATGGCAATGTCGTTCTTGCTGACGAGATGCTGACTCCAGATTCTTCCCGCTTCTGGCCGGTAGAAGGATATGCTCCCGGACACAGCCAGCCTTCCTTTGACAAGCAGTTCGTCCGCGACTGGCTCAAGGCTAATCCGGACAGCGACTACAACCTGCCCCAGGATGTCATCGACAAGACCATCGCCAAGTATATGGAAGCTTACCACCTGCTGACAGGCAAGGATCTTGCATAATTTGAAGCTTAACTGATATTAAGAGATGAATACATTACGGACGCATCGCCCGCTTGAGGGCAGATGCGTCCGTATTTTTTGTTTCTTAATTTCCTTTTTAACTGCACTTTGCATGCTTTGTCTGCGGATGCATTTCCCTTTTTTGTCCTATTGCAGCCGTAATGATTATCGCTCGATTCCTTTTTAAGGTCGATTTGCTTGCTTTCCCTGCGGATGCATTTCCCTTTTTAAGCCTATTGTAGCCGTAATGATTATCGCTCGATTCCTTTTTAAGGTCGATTTGCTTGCTTTCCCCGCGGATGCATTTCCCTTTTTTATTCTGTTGCAGCCGTAAATCTTGCCTTATTCCACGCAAAAACAGCAGGCACATGGCCTGCTGTTTTGACTTATATTAATTATTCAGATCATGTCCGGATCCATCACCCGAATCAATATCCGAAGAACTGGCTCCAGGGGAACTCATTCATTCCACCCTGGCTGTATCCATCCTGCTGTCCGGATCCTGGCTGCTGGCTGCTGCCGTTTCCGTTCTGGCCATTCTGGCTGTTCTGCTGTTCTTCCGTCTCGATCGTAGCCTTGCTGCCGAGTTTGATGGTGATCTCTTTCTCCTCATACTCGCCGCTGCCGCTGTTGCGCTTTACTACTACCGTGACTTCTTCGCCAGCCTCATAGTACTGCAGCTGTTTCTGCAGGTCTTCCATATCATTGACGGTTGCCTTGTTGATGGAAACGATGATATCGCCCTTCTCAAGCTCTGAATCTGCTGCGCCGCCGCCCTCGATCAGTTCTGCGATATAGACGCCGCGAGGCATATCATAAGCACTGGCGACCTGGCTTGTAACGCTGATACCTTTGATTCCGAGATATCCCTGCTTCTCAGCATCGACCTTGATCTTTGTGGACTGTGTCATGAGTTCTTCAATGATCGGAATCGCTCTTGCTGTAGGGATCGCGTAGCACATACCCTCGACCTTTGTATCACCGATCTTGTTGGAGTTGATACCGATAACATGGCCATTCATGTCGACCAGTGCGCCGCCGGAGTTGCCGGGGTTGATGGCTGCATCTGTCTGGATATAGGTCTTGGCATCTTCTTCACCGGTGCCGATCTGACGGTTCAGCGCACTGACGATACCCTGGGTAACGGACTGTCCGAATCCAAGTGCATTACCGATTGCAACTACAGGCTCGCCGATCTTAAGGTTATCGGAATTGCCGAGTGTTGCAACTGTAATAGCATCCATAGTAGCAGCGTCGATATCATCAAGCTTTACTGCGATCACGGCCAGATCGTTGTCCTCATCGGTTCCTTTGATCTGTGCCTCTGCTGTGGTCTCATCAATAAACTGGACTTCCAGGCTTTCCTCACCGTCAACGACGTGGTTGTTGGTCACGATGAGAAGTTCGTCATCCGTTGCGGCGATGATGATACCGGAACCGGTCGCCTGGCTCTCCTGGGAATAAGACTGTCCCCACCAATCCATATACTGCATTGTGTAATTGTTGTAGACGGAAACGATGCTGGGCATTGTCTCTTCAACGACCTCTGTGACGTCTGTGACGATCACTTTCTTGTCTCCGGTCGTCAGCTGAACATCTGTGTCCTTGCTGCCCTGCAGGCGTGCTTTAGCAGCTTCCTTCTCAGCATCTGTCTCTGTAGTACCGGTCTCTTCTGCTGCAGCATTCTCTTCAGCAGCAGCCTCTTCGGTGTTTTCAGTGGCCTTCTCAGGTTTCGCTGCAGGTTCAGTAGTTTCCTTAGAACCGGCATCCTGTTCTGCTGCAGGTTCTTCTGCAGTTTTATCCTGGCTGCTGTCTTCCGTATTTTCTTCTTCCGCGATAGTCAGTCTTGCCTGAGCTTTATTCGTATTGCCTGCGGCGCGGCTGATACTATAAGCGCCTGCACCTGCGCAGATTCCAAATACGGCTGCCAGCAGAACTGCCAACAGTGCCTTTCTCCATCCAGCGCCGCTCTTTTTAGACTTCCGGGAGCCATTGCCGCCGGATGCAGAGCTTCTGTAATCGCCCTGGTAAGCACTCTGGTAAGTCGATCTGCCTGTATTGTCATTCTGGTTTGTATACTGATAGCTGCCGTAACCTGCCGATCCCGCATTGCTGCCGGTGCTGTCAGCTGTATAAGCGCTGCCGGCTGTATAGGAATTATCGGCCGTATAGGAATTGTTAGCTGCATCAGCTGTAGAACTGCCGCTTGTCCCGTAATTCTCAGCGCCGGTCGCTGCGTTCTCTGTATAAGACTCCTTCGCAGTATCAGCCTGCTCGTTCATATATTCGTTCGACTCATGATCAAATCTGTTGTCTTCCATGATCTTACTCCTTTCATTTCCGAATCAGGCAATGCTTCCTTTGAATTTCATCCCTGCCGTGGTACCGCGGCATCATGGACTTGATGAAGTCATTCCTGTTCCATTCGATACTCTGCAGTATAACGGTGAATTGTGTTCAAATTGTGTTCAAACTTTGTCTTTCCTGCGAATTTATGGCATATCTGTTATAATATACTCTCTGAGATATAGGATTTTAAATTCAGCGATTGAGGATGCTGAAACTGGCAAGATAAATATATGTTTGATTGATCCTGGTTATATAGGGTTAACGAAATCAGTTGATTTTCACTGGCGAAGGAATTATGAATTCCGAGAGAAATATACGCCATGCGGGAGAGACAGGGATGGTTCTACGTCTCCTTCCGTCTCCTGTCTCCCTCTTGACCGCAGTTACTACATTAAACCCCGCATTAATTCATAAAACAAAGGCACAGACATCTGAACTAAATCCCTCTTATAATCGCAACACCTAAGCAATTTCCAAATAACGAAAGGCGCCCTCTATGACACAATGGGGAAGCAAAATTGATATAGAGACTGACGGGCTGCGTGCTGATGGTCTCCGTAAGCCCAGGTCCTTTGGCCAGGACGACAATAGCGGTGACCTGGGCCTCTTCAATGCCCGCGCCCGTGCGATCGTCGCCGGGCTGAACCTGAACACGCCCCGCGAAGAGTATGATATTTCCATGCATGAGCTGGAGGAACTGGTGAAGGCCTGCGGGCTCGAAGCGGCCGGGGTCCTGATCCAAAGCGCGCAGGCTGTGACGCACCGTACCTATATCGGCAGCGGAAAGGTGGAGGAGCTGCGCCGCATGATCGAAGAATGCGATGCCGATATCGTCGTCTTTAATGAGACGCTCTCTCCCATGCAGGTAAGGAATCTGGAGGAAATTCTGGACACGGAAGTGCTGGATCGGACGGGCATTATTCTGCAGATCTTTTCAGAAAGGGCAAGGACACGGGAAGCCAGGCTTCAGGTAGAATCCGCCCGTCTTCAATATATGCTGCCGAGGCTGATCGGCATGAGAAAGAACTTAAGCCGTCAGGGCGGCGGCAGCGGCAGGCTCTCCAATAAGGGTGCCGGTGAGGAACAGCTCGAGCTCGACCGCAGGCATATCGAACACCGCATCGCTGAGCTCCAGAAGCAGCTCAAAAATATCGAAACCGAGCGGCAGACACAGCGCGCCAGAAGGCTGAATTCAGGACTTCCCCGTGTCTCCCTGGTAGGATACACAAATGCTGGAAAATCTACAATGATGAATACCCTTCTCGAGCATTACGGCGAGCAGGGACATCCCGAGAGGAAGGTCTTTGAAGAGGATATGCTCTTCGCGACTCTGGATACGACGATCCGCCGGATCGATGCCCCGGGGCACCGTCCTTTCCTTCTCTCCGACACGGTCGGTTTTATCAGTGATCTGCCGACGCCCCTTGTCAAAGCCTTCCGTTCCACACTGGAGGAGGCAAAATATGCGGATCTCCTGCTCGAGATCATTGATTACTCTGATCCCGCCTATGAGCAGCAGGTTAAGATCACCCGCGACACGCTCGCGGAGATCGGCGCCTCGGATATCCCGGTTCTTTACGTATACAACAAAGCAGATCGCGACCCGCAGCTGCAGATCCCCAGGGTCCACGATGAGCGTATCTATATGTCCGCCAAATATGCGATCGGTCTTGAGGAGCTGCTGTCCTTGATCGACGAGGCTCTCTCCGCAGATCACCAGGAAGCAGTTCTGCTGCTCCCCTATGATCAGGGAGCAAAGCTCCACGAACTGCAGGCCAAGTACGTGATCGATGAGACGGAATATCTTCCTGAAGGCGTAAAAATCCGCCTGACACTCAGCCAGGCGGATCTCAAAGATTTAAAACGCTATTCTGTTAACGAAGACAAGGAATAATTTGACAGAATAACCCGACAGAATAATCTGGCGGAACAACCTGACAGAATAACCTGACAGATCACCAGTCTTCTTCCAATATCTGAAATTCCATATAGTCAAAATCGACCGGTTCCACAAATGCATCCTGTGTGAACCGGCATTTTGCGTGCCGCTGAAATTCCCGGACCGTCTGGTCCAGCCACATGGGCTGCGCCAGATCAAACTGCAGGCATACTTCATCAAGGGCATGGAACACTTTGTGCGTTCTTGTCTCCTCTGAGAAATCTTCTATTGTCGTCTCCCTCAGGAGATGATTGTGTTTCCACAGTCTTGCCCAGATTACCATATCAGTCGTCGTACCCGTTCGGATTGCTGCTCTGCCATCTCCAGGCATCCTCGCACATCTCGCGGATTCCATTCTCCGCCTTCCAGCCGAGGTCCTCATGTGCCTTGTCCGCAGAAGAATAGCAGGTTGCGATGTCGCCGGCACGTCTGGGATCGATCACGTAAGGGATGGTAATGCCGGTAGCTGCCTCAAAGTTCTTGACGATATCGAGAACGCTGTAACCAACGCCTGTCCCGAGGTTGTAGATGGAAAGCCCGCTTCCGGGAGTCAACTTCTTGAGCGCGCAGACATGGCCTTTTGCGAGATCCACTACGTGGATATAGTCGCGCACGCCGGTTCCGTCGGGCGTGTCATAGTCGTTGCCGAATACGTGAAGCTTCTCGAGCTTGCCGACAGCGACCTGTGTAATATAGGGCATCAGGTTGTTCGGAATACCGTTGGGGTTCTCGCCGATCGTGCCGCTCTTGTGTGCGCCGATCGGATTGAAATAGCGAAGCAGAACTACGTTCCACTCCTGATCAGCCTTCTGAATGTCAGAGAGGATCTGCTCCAGCATGGATTTCGTCCAGCCGTAGGGGTTCGTGCACTGTCCCTTGGGGCACTCTTCCGTAATCGGAATAAAGGCAGGATCGCCGTATACCGTTGCGGAGGAGGAGAAAATAATATTCTTGCAGCCGTGCTGGCGCATGACATCGACCAGCGTCAGGGTACCGCCGATATTATTCTCATAGTACTCCCAGGGCATTCTCACAGACTCGCCGACTGCCTTAAGGCCCGCGAAATGGATCACTGCCTCCGGCTTCACCTCGTCAAAAACGCGGTTCAGTCCTTCTCTGTCGCGGATATCGACCTTGTAAAAAGGCACTTTCTTTCCGGTGATCGCTTCTACACGTCCGATCACCTTTTCGCTGGCGTTGTAAAGATTATCCAGCACGAAAGGCTCATGTCCCGCTTCCTGCAGCTCTACAACTGTGTGGCTTCCGATAAATCCGGCACCGCCGGTAACAAGAATTCTCATAACTAACCTCTCTTGTCTATTAACTCTTCCAAAGCGCTTTCAAAACTCTTCCAAAACTATTTCAAAACTCTTTCAGTCTTAAAAGACTCATTACAACCATAACGCTCTCTATTACAGCTCGATGCCATTGAGCTTGCAGAGCTCACGGGCGGACTCTACGGAGTCAATACCGGTCTTATTTTTGATCGGAGCGAACTCCCTGGTGCGGTCGACCTCAAAGGGCAGACATGTGTCGAGCTCATGGATCATATCCAGGATCAGCGTCTCAAACTTAAAGCCGTTGGGCTCCTTCGGGCTGATGTGTTCCCCTTCTGCATTCATGTAGGGGATCTTCTTCTCTACGATGTGAAGTGTCAGCCTGTCGTTGACGATCCTCTCGAGTTCCTCTTCCTTGAACAGATAGTTCAGGATGACGCCGAAGTTGTAAGCCGGCTCGCCCTTTTCATCCTTGGCTTCCAGCAGCTCCGGTGTCATATCGTAGTACTCGACGATCGAAGGACGGCCGTCCTCCAGGCACATAGCGCCGACCTTCTCATCAGGAGTCACCTTGCGGACGACCTTGGCGCCGCTGGTGCATCCGGAGTCGATCACGGCACCGACATAAACGGGATCCGCGATCCGCTGCAGGACGTTATCCACAGCAAAGCAGTTGAGCCATTCGATTCCAAGCTCGTGAAGGGTATCGAACAGGCCGGCTTTCTTCATAGAAATAAACCAGCCGCCGTTGCCGTTCGGGGAAGATGCGATCCTGTAAGGCTCTTCCATGTAGACCTTGCCCTCGTAATCCGTCGCCGGAGCCATATCCTGGCGGAAGAACCACACGCACTTGGGATCATAACCAAAATAGTTATGCTCTTTCATGAAAGAAGTTGTCGCCTCATGGTTCTTGTCACTGGTCATGATAAACAGCGGAACATAGACGCCGCCGGCCGCATTGACAACATCCATCAGGTTTTCGATCAGTCTCTGCATGATGTAGACATGCTTTGTAATGCCGATATCATACATGCACTTGGGGTTGTCAGAGCCGAGTCTGGTTCCCATGCCGCCCGCAAGCAGAACTGCGCCGACCTTTCTCTCTCGAATTGCCTTTAAGCCGATTTCACGGAATTCTTCTTTTCTCTTTTCGATCTCAGAGAGTTCCATGGCGCCAAGAGGAGTGATCACGCCGCGGGGCGGAAGCTGATCGCGGTCATGCACATAATGCAGCATGGAAAAATCCATATCCTCGATCTGTGCCAGCAGAGCTGCCTGCTCATCTTCCTTTAATTTGTCAAAATTGGTAAGGACATGTTCCTGTCCCGCGCTCTTCAGCTTCTCCAAAGCCTGCTCATAACTCATCATCTGGTGCTTCCTCCTGTTTGTTCTTTTAATATGTCTTTTTCCAAGACGCAGAATTTCAATTCTGACGCCGGCTGTGATTTAACATCGTGCCACTATTATAATATTCCTGCCCGCCGTTTGCCAGTTGCAATTCTGCTTACAAGATGTTCCGGTCTGGCTCCGCGCTTGCTCAGTACTCCGGTCTGGCTCCGCGCTTGCTCAGTACTCCGGTCAGGCTCCGTGCCTGCTCAGTACTCCGGCCACGTACTGCCCATGATTTATCTTACGCGATGCTCCCGTCCCTGTCCACCAGAACGTACCCTTTCCAATAATCATGTATCTGTTCCGGGTCCGGTTTCTGGTTGTTCCGGTGATAGAGCGGGCGGATGAGGACCGCGTTGTCATGCCGGTTAAGCCTTGCTCCCCAGAAACTGAAAGTTGAATTTGCCGTGATACAGCAGCGGCAGTGCGCCATCAGTTCCATATCCAACAGATTGTCCGAGCCGGTGTTCCAGTCGCAGACCGTCATCTGCTCCCCGCGGCTTCCAAAAGACAGGGAACGGGCATATTCAGGGTCATCGGAAAATACATAGAAATGCAGCGGCACAGCAGCATCCAGGCCAAGCGAAGAAGCTGCATTTTCCTCCAGATACCTGACTGCACCGGCGTAATAGTCCGGCGTGCATATTCCGCCCAGAATATCCGCATTGATCGCATCCAGATAATCCCCCCGGCGAAGGTGGATGCTCACGGAGATCTCATCGCTTCGTTCCATTTCCTGGATCGTGAGCTCATTTTTCCTGCGCCCTTCCGCGTCCGAGCTCACAGGGAAGCGGAACAGTTCCTTAAGCTCCGGCAGGATATCCGCATAATACTTGTTACAGGCAAAATAGCCGGTCAGGTATTTCTCCTCCATGTCAAAGATCTCCGGGTGGTACATCCGGCTCTCTTCGAACACTTTACTGTTCCCGGCCAGTTTCTTTTTGACCTTTGCAAAGAGGGAATCTCCCCCTGTCAGTTTTTTTGCCTCGGCCTCTGTACACAGGTCCATCGGCAGGTCCTGAAAATACCGCAGTTCCAGCTGCCTTGGCGCAGCGATCCGTTCCTGCAGCTTAGCATCTTCAAACCAGGAGATATCGAGCTTCACGTTCTTCCCCTGTTTTTTCAGTTTTCGATAAAGGGCGTACTGCTGCATCTGGTTTCCCAGACCACCCTGAACTTTTACAATGATCATCCGAGCTACATTCCTTTTTCAGCGTATGGATACGAACCACGAAAAGCAATCTGAAGCAGATATTTGAATATGTCTTTCCTGCACCGGTGCAAGTTCAGCTTTCAGCTGCGATTTCCGGAGCCCTGACTGTATTCAGCTTCGACAGATCCATTTATTTATCTCTTACAGGCAAGAAACGCCAGCACTGCTCCCTGTCCCCAGGGAAAATTCCCGTACTGCTGCCGGTACATGGAAAAATCGATGCACTCTGCCGAAGCGCCGTATACCTTCCCGCCGTTGATATATCCTCTCAGTGCTGCCGCTGTATCAGCCGCAAAATCATCTCTTTCCGGATCATACTCACCGACAGCCCGCGTTCTCGTGCTGTAGACATCTGCCGCATCCACTTTGGCCGCTCTGACAGACCACAGGATCATGCCCGCCGCTGATGTATCTACAGGACCGTCCAAGGCAGGCAGCTGCCAGGAAAACAGATGATCTTTTCTCCAGTACTGCAGCACATGTCTCGTCATGGAGGCAAATACCTGTGCCATCTCTCTATCTTCCGGGAAGGCCTCGCAGTATCCTGCGATCCCCATCATCAGCCATCCGACCGCTCTTCCCCAGCCGACGATCCCATACTTGATCCCTGTCTCTGCATCGTAGCCATGGTACGGGAGTCCTGTAAACGCATCCATTCCATACTGGAGGAAATTGATGATCTGGGTCCTGGCGAGATCAGCCGCTTCTTTCTTTTCAAAAATAGCTCCATACCGGGCAAGAAAAAGGCTCGTCTGTCCCGCTCCGTCCGCAAAAATATAATTCTTGGTGCGCTCCTGATTATAAATGATACTGCCCACTTTATCCCTTCGCGCATTCAGAAGGAACGCCGCTATCGCATCAGCAGCCTCTTTATACTCAAGCCTCGCTGTTTTTTCGTAAAGATGAAGAAACACATAACCGGCGACGGCATCGTCCACATAGACAGCCCGCGTTTTCTGATTGAGCCAGGTCTGCAGATACTGCTCAATTTCCTGGATCCTGCCGCTCTCCATAAGTCCCAGCATCAGGAGTCCCGCCGGCCAAAAGATATCGTCCCGGCGGTGCGAACCTCTTCCAAGAGCTTTTTTGGCCAGCTCTTTGAGCTGCCCCTTCCTGTTCGCCTCCCGGTAGGCAAAGAGTTCCCGGACCGCTTCGTCCGCCAGTTCCTGTATGATCTTCTCCTCTACAAATTCTGACATTTTTTCTCCTGACAATCTATATCTTATATTCCGGTTTTATCCCATTATGTTTACCATTATGATTTCCATTATGATTTCCATTATATTTTCCATTATCTCCGCATAATCTTCCCAAGCTTCTGAACGACAAGCCTACGGAGATACTGGAATTCTTCCGTTCTCCCATAGAGGAGCAGATAGCATCCATTAAAGACGACCGTAATGATCACTGCCATCACAATAAAGGTAAAAAAGTTGAGATTCGCGATCACTTTTCCGCTGATCAGTCCGCAGATCAGGAGAACCGCGATCATGCTGGCCATATATTTGAGCGTTTCCACAAAATAGGAGGCGGCCGATCTGTCAAAGCAGACTCTGTAAATGATCACAGGCTTGGTGATATTCGCGATGAGGCCGGAGACGACCGTGCCGATATAGATACCGGTCAGGCCTATCTTCTGTACCAGAACGATCGAGAGAACAAGGTTGACAGCACCCTGGATCAGGGCCAGGTATTTGTCCTGTTCAAAGACGCCCGCTGCTGTCTTGAAATTGGAGAGCACGATCCTGTCCCCTTTAAAATACAGATCGATCAATATGCAATTGACTGCGGAGGCCGGCAGCAGCCACTGGTCCCCAAGCCAGAGCTGAATCAGAGGGCTCAGCAGGATAAAGAAACCTGTTACCGCAAATCCATAGATCCAGGAGGCAAAAAAGCGGTAGACCCTGAACAGCTCATACTGGCGCTGCCTGGATTCCGTCGCGATCAGATTGCCGAAGCTGGAAATCACGGAATTGAAAATGATATTAACGAAATTAGTCACTGTTCCCATGACGAGAACATAGTTGTCCACCAGACCTGATACAGAAACCTGAATAAAGGAAGAAATGATCAGCGAATCTGTCTGGAGTCTCGCGACATCACCGACTTTATGCATGACCAGGGCGCGGGTTTTCCGCCATATTTCTCCCGTTTCCTCCGGTGAAAGGGGCTCCACGTCCTTCTCTGTCAACAGCGGATAGCGCTTATCCAGATAGCGGCTGACGAAAAATTTCTGCAGGAGCTGCACCGCAGCATCCGTCATCAGATACAGCAGGAAGTTCTCCGTGATCAGAATAACGAGTATCTGGATCGCGACCGTTATGATCTTTGTCAGCGTATTGATATTCGTCTGGATGTAATTGCGCTGCTCCGCATTACAGAGACTGTATTTATAAGACACAAAATAGGTGCTGACGGTGTTGAACAGAAAGATCAGGTAATAGAGCGTCAGTTCACTGTTTGTGACGCCGGGGTTTTTGACAAGACGCGGCAGAAACGGCACGAGCGCCAGGCCGATCGCGGCGACGATCAGCGCGATCACTGTATACGCCTTGCGGTACATCTGCATGTACGATTTGATCTTGCCGGTATTATTCTGGGCTACGGGCGCATAGAGAGCAAAATTCAGTGCTGTTCCGATCCCCAGTTCCGCCATGGACAGGATGGACAGCACATTGGTATATGTGCTGTTGATGCCAAGCAGTTCTTTAGACAGATGTGCTATGAAGATCGTACGCAAAACAAAGGACATCAGTGCTGTCGCCATCTGTCCTATATATCCGAATGCGATATTCTTTTCCGCGAATTTAACTCTGCCCATCGATCAGTCTGCTGTTCTGTTTTCTTCTTCAGGAGAGCATCTTCCGGATCTCTGTCCCGTTTTCCATCGCCAGTTTGCGGCATTTTGAGACAGATCCTGCAAGTGTATAATGCATCTCGTCTTCGTGTCTTAACAACCAGTCCCATGCCTGGATCAGCTGCTGTGGATCTGTCAGAGTCTGTACCGGGAGCACATAGTTTTCTTCCGTACCGAACAGATCTCTTGCAATCCCGCGCGCTTTTACGGAATAGCCGATGACCAGGGTCGGGATCAGGGTCGAATACGCCGCTATTGTCGCATGTGTGCGCGCCCCGATGAAGAATCTGCAATTGGCAATGACACCCTTGATCTTTTCCGCCGGAAGATCATCCAGCATGCGGACCCTGGGCTCCTCCTGCCAATTTTCGTAGAGCTTTCCGAGAGGGATCCTGTCGTTGTTCCGGTCCCAGACAACGTGCGGGATCAGCACCACATCCATGTCTGTCGTGGCCAGAATATGCCCGATCAGGGTCTCATAGCTCTGGAGCGCAATACTCTTATCCTTGGCGTAATCCTCGATCATCGGGCTTAAGTTGATCCCGACGGTATTCCCGCATTGAAAGCCTTCCGGCAGCGCTGATTCGTCGACCGGCAGAGTGAAGGCGGGATCGGGACAAAGGATCACCTTGTCCTCCGGGATACCGGCGTCCAGCAGTGCCTGAAACGTAATGCTCTCCCTGGCGACGATCCTGTCATAGCGGTTCATATCCGCGATCAGCTTCTTTCTGCCGTCCCACTTTGTGAGCAGATCCGGCTCGATCGAACAGCCCAGGAGCATCGTCTTCGTCCCCTGTCTCTTGAGCATGCTGTTCGCGAGCATCAGGTCTTCCACCATGGAGGGATAGCAGTAATTATCTCCCCCTATCGAAACGGCCAGCTCAGGCCTGCTGCCCTTTTCACAGAGTGGACGAAGCCTGTAGCGAAGAAAAGACTCCCTGTCCCTGGTGATCTTTCTGTACACATAATATAACACATGGTCGGCGAAATGCTGCTCGATATGCTGCTCTTCCCGGATCTCCAGATGGTTCTTCACATCCTGCGGCAGGTACTGCTCGTCCTCCTGTGCCGAATTCGTCATCAGCGTGATCACGGAGGATTCGGCAGGATCCCCCTCTGTGCCTGTCTGTCCGAACAGCATACGCACGAGACTGTCCACGATCGCTTCACACCCGTGATTGCCGCTCCCGGCATGCATATAAAACGCCAGTTTATTGTTCATTATTACCTCTGCAATGTATCAGCGCTTCCCTGTCAGCGCTCCATACAGTTTCTGATAGATTCCCGGGCAGAGCTGCAGCAGCACTGCCTTTATTTTGTACCCGTTGGACAGCGCTCCGAAGCAGCCGCGCACTGCCAGCACTTCCCTCAGCTGTTCCCTGCAGCGGCCATATTCCGACGAAAAACTCCGTGCCTGCGCGCCAGGGAGCCGGGCGATTTTTCCCGCTGTCAGCACCGCATACACTGCACGGATCGCGGCAAGCTTAGCGGCGCTCTCACTCTCCGACAGAATTTCCGGAAAACGTTCTGAGATCTCGTCCTGGGCAAGCTTCCAGCATCTTAGCTGGTCCATATGATTCGGCGCAAAAGGTCTCTCCATGGCGCCCTGCGGATTAATATAGTACGCGTACAGCGGCTCCTGCAGGGCTGCATAGCGCGTCGCGGGTCCCAGGCATTGCAGAAAATACAGCATATCCTCACCGATCGTCAGGCCTTCTTTAAACCTGACATTTCTGCAGTTCGGGCCGTAGAGTTTGCTCCAGCACCTGGAATCTCCGTTTAATATCCCCTGCGAAACGATCTGCTGTCCGGTCAGCACAGCGGCACTGCTGTTCTTAACCTGCTCTTTTTCCTGCAGGAGTCTTTGAAAGTCCGCTTCCTCCGTGCACCTGGAAAACATACAGCCCGCTATATCCGCCTTTTCCTCGCAGATCGCCCTGTAAAGCGCAGAGAGCATCTGAGGGGCGATCGCATCGTCTGAATCCACAAAGGTGTGGTATTCTCCCCTCATCTCCTCAAGGCCGCGGTTTCTTGCCGCGGAGACCCCGCGGTCCTCCATGTAAAAAACGCGGACCCTGCTGTCCTCTCCGGCAAGAGCATCGCAGATCCTGCCGCTGCCGTCAGGCGACCCGTCGACGACCAGCAATACCTCCAGGTTTTTCCAGGTCTGGTTAAGGGCGCTCTCAGCCGCACGCCGGATCGTTTTCTCCGCTTTATATACAGGTATGATAACGCTGATCAAAGGCTGCTGTTTCATTTTCACTTGATTCCCTGCTGCAGCAGAAATACTGCTCTAATGACCATGATCCTCAAAACAGAAGGACGGCGCATCATCCAGAGGATCAGCCGGTAGGACGGATCCGTCAGTTTCTCCGGGTACAAGGCCGCAAGCTGATCTGATCTTTCTTCAAGACAGATCTTTTGGATATCCTTTACAGCGCCTTTCGCATTCTCCCCCGTCCTTCTCAGCTCATTTTTCATTTCCTGGAAAAACAGAAACAGGTATTCTCTTTTGGCCATCTGATCTGCATCAGCGATTCCCTTATCGGTCAGGATCCTGCTAAGCTTATCCCGGAGCAGCCGCATATTCTCCAGCAGGCGCGGATTGTAGCTGTGCACCATGGATTCTCTGACAAATGTATAGTGGTAGAAATACGCATCCGGCATGATCACGATCCGCTCCGCATCCAGGATCGCCGGAGTCGTAATGACCATATCTTCCCCGATCGGGATCCTCTTATCGCAGTAGCTGATATTCTCTTCGATCAGTGCCCTGGAGAAGAGTTTCATGCATCTGGAAGAGATCACGGTTCTGATCTCATTTCCCAGGATCCTGTTTTTGATCTTCTCCTCCAGATCCGCCCCGACGTATTCTCCGGGGGCTGCGCCGTGTCTTTTCTTCTCTTGTGTCCCGTTCCACTCCCGGTCAATGGTATAACTGCAGCAGATGATCTCCTTTTTCCCGGACAAACGGGCTTTCATGGCAGCCAGCATTTCCGTTTCCAGATAATCGTCGCTGTCAAGAAAACATAGGTAAGGCGCGTCCGTCTCCCTGACGCCCCTTATCCATGTGGCTAACAGGCCTTCATTATCTTTATGGATCACTTTGACCCTGCTGTCCTTTTGCGCTGCGTGGTCACATAATTCTCCGCTCCGGTCCGTGGATCCGTCGTCCAGCAGGATCAGCTGCAGATCCGGATCCGTCTGTCCAAGTACGGAATCTATGCATCTTATCAGCGCTGATTCGCTGTTGTATACGGGAACTATGACAGCAACTGTTTTCTCACTCATTGTTTATCTCTTTATATCTGCTTATCTCATTGGCTTAACGAGGAAGTTCCTGCCAATTCTTCGTACAGTCCGCTAAGACGCTCCAGATGGCTCTCAAGGCTGTAATTCTCCTGTGTCAGTTCCAGACTCCTGTCTGACATTTTCTCCCACAGCTGCCTGTCCCGGAAAAGCCTGAGTACCGCCTCCGTCATCCCCTCACTGTCATCCACTTCCAGGAGAAAACCGTTCTCTCCTTCTCTGACGATGGAAGGAATACTCCCTGTGCGGCAGGAAACGACCGGCATTCCATATCCCATGGCCTCTATAATGGACATCCCGAAGGACTCCATATGGGATGGAAAGAGGAGAAGCGCGCTCTCTCTCAGGAGTTTTTCTTTCTGCTCTCCGCTGACCCATCCGGGGTAGTCGATATGCTCCGCCGTTTTTTCATCCGTAACACTCTTTAACTGTTCGATCTCCCCGACGCCCGCAACTGTCAGCTGGGCATCCGGAAACTCCTCTGACACCCTTTTCATGATCTTCGGGAAAGTGTAGACGCCTTTTTCTCTGGTGATCACGCCTAAGAAGGCGATCTTCCTGGAGCGGAATCTATTATCCCTGAAGGCGGGGGCCGTTGTCTCTGTATGGACTGCTGCTGCATTGGCAAGGACGCAGATCTTTTCCTCAGGGACGATCAGGGAGAATTCGTTTCTCCAGTACTCCGAGAGCACGATCAGTTTATCACACGCCTGATAATTCTTCTCAACCAGCCGTTTTTTCCATCTTCCGGCATTGGTGTACAGATCATCCAGGGCCGATCCGTGAATATGATTGATGACCGGGATCCCTGCCCGTTTTCCCCAGAAAATAAATGGCATTTTTCTGTAAAAGCTCGGACCGAAGGAGGAGTGAATGTGGATCACATCCACTTTCTCTTTTCTCAGGACTCTTAAGAACGTGATGTAGGCGGTAAGCGCTTTCTTAAGCTTTTTCCACTTGCTGCCATCACAGTAGGATTCCACGTAAGTGATCCTGTGCCTTTTCTCCAGATCCGAGTTCCTGTATCCGTTTACCACTGAGGCGATCCCCCCGTGGACGTCTGACTGCGGAACGATCATGCAAATATGCAGTTTTTTTCTGTCCTGTGTCATACTCACTTTTATCCGTTCCGTCAAAAACGGCTGTCCCGGTCGCTGTCCTGCTTATTTGGCTCCCTGGTGAAACAGCACGACACCGATCGTCTGCAGCAGGATCTTGCAGTCCAGCGTCAGAGACCAGTTATCAATATATTTAAGATCCAGCTTTACGACCTCATCGAAATCATCAATGTTACTGCGGCCGCTCACCTGCCACATCCCGGTCAGTCCCGGCGTCATGGAGATCCTTCTGCGGTAATGCTCGGTGTATTGTTCAAACTCCGCCTCTGTAGGAGGCCTGGTGCCCACAAGGCTCATATCCCCTTTCAGCACGTTCCAGAACTGCGGGAATTCATCAAGGCTCGTCTTGCGGATAAAAGCGCCGACCCTGGTGATCCTCGGGTCGTTTTCCATCTTGAACATGAGTCCCTTGACTTCGTTTTTCTCCTGCAGCTCCGCGAGGCGCTCCTCCGCATCTATATACATGGAGCGGAATTTATAGATCCGGAATCTCCTTCCGTTCTTACCGACACGGGTCTGCGAGAAAAAGACCGGGCCTTCAGAATCCAGCTTGATCGCCGGGGCGAGAAATACGGTAATAACAGCCGTTAACAGCAGTCCCACGATTCCGCCGATAATATCAAATGCGCGCTTGATCAGCAGTTTTTTATAACTGATGCGGAAACGGGAATAGGTGATGACATTATACCCGCCGAATACTCCCACGGTTCCTGCACCCGATGCGATCGAGGGCAGCTCGAGAGAATAATGGCAGGAGACGCCCATCTCGTCAAATCCGCTGATCAGCGGTTCCAGTTTCGTCTGCGCGATCCCCGGAGTATAAATAAATACCTCGTCAAAAGGGATCTGCGTCATTCTCTCCGTCGCTTTCCTGTAATCGGCGTCGCTGTTAAGATCGTCTACCGACAGGACACCTACGATCTGGTAAGTGGAATCAAGTTCTTTATGCAGGCATTCAACGACTATGTCCATGTCCGCTCTTCGTGACACAACAAGAACCTTTGCCACCAGAAGATCATTGGAGAACATGTGGTGGATCACTTTTTTATACAGAAGATGCGCCGCATACATGAGCAGAACGCTGATCCATGAGAAATAGAGCACAACGGCACGCGAGAGTATATATGCCCAGCGCAGAAAGAAAACAAATGCCATGGAGATCGTGATCATGACCACATGGAACTGCACGATCGCGGCGATCTCCTGAAAATATCCTCTCCTCATGATCCCTCTGTTCCAGTCTGTAAAATAATTATAGACCGTACAGAGCAGCAGCATCACCACCAGCACCATATAGTGGAGCGTTTTGTTGCCATAATCGTTGGTGGCAGCAAAGCGGATCTGCGTCGCAATGAAATAACTCAAGGCGATACAGACCATGTCAATAAACCATAAGAAATATGTTTGAAAAATTCTATATCTCTGATTCATAATATACGCTCTGTCATTTTTCTGTTCCCTGCCCTTGCAGAAGGACCGGAACATAAGCTGCTCCCAGCATGAAGCAGTAATTGCGCGCCAGATACTCGGAGATCAGATGAGCTTCCGGTACGGTATAAATGCAGCACAGGATCAACAGGATCCAGGCCGCTGCGTCTTTTCTGCTCCGCATTTTTTCCAGCAGTGAAAAGACAAGGACAAGACACAGGATCCCCGGAATGATTCCATACCAGTAGATCACCCTGACCCATCCGAGATCAAAAAAGGTCTGGTTTGCTGCGGATGAAAACCAGTACCAGGTCGAAAGAGTCCCCTCATGAAAAGTCGTATCCCAAAGAGAAGCTGCCCTGCCGGTCAGAAGTGTGTCGATCTTCTGCAGCAAAGGATGCTTCCACGGATTCATAACTGCTGCCGCTGCACTGAATACAAGTCCGGCAGCAAAGCCTGCTTCCCCCAGAATATACACCGTATTTCCTTCCCTGCATTTCCGGGAATAGTGCATCAGGACTGTCAGCGCAATACCGGCCGTTCCTATGAGAAAAGCGGTATTGGATCGTGTGAGACAGTATAGGATCCCGTTTCCGGCCGCCAGCGCCGCAAAAACATACAGCTTCAGTCCGCTCTCATACAGATAGAGAAACAGCAGAAGGAGCATCATCGCCATACAGTGCAGTGCGTTCGGATGTCCCAGGCCCAGGCAATACCTGGTCTCGATTCCTTTGCCAAAATCCTGTGTGAGGCTGACTGTCCCGAGATGGCCCGTCAGGGAAAGGCAGACGAGCACAAGACACCCCGCCAGAGTCGCCCAGAGCGTCGTCTTCATGATCCGGCGCACGTTCATATGGACCATCGCCGCTATAAATACCGTGATCCTCAGGATCTCATTTCGGCCGGTGATCCTCCAGGAGAGAACCCCCAGAGCCAGATAAAAGAAGAGCCAGTTTCTCTCTGCAGGCTGATAGCAGGTCGTAAGCATTTTCACCGCAAAGAGCAGGAAGGTCACCCTGAAGAGCTGTCCCTCGAAAGGATTCAGCAGGCTGCTCTTATCGATCACCACGATCCCGATCTCAATAAAAAGTCCCAGATAGAACAAGGCAGAAGCCGGCTTTCCCAAAAGCCTGTCCAGCTTTCCCGCCCATTTCTGATACAGATATTCCGCCGTATCGCGCAGTCTCCCACAGTATGCATTTCTTTCTTTCCTGCGGGATATTCTGAATTCTTTTCTCGTAATGCCATATTCCGCCGGTATATCCGAATACCGCAGACCTGTTCCTGTCAGCACATCTGAGAGCCGCTGCCGGAAAACTGATTTTGCTCCCAGGTGATGTTTCCTGTAGACATACCCGTATTCATTCCGCAGGATCTCCGCATCTGTGCCGACCCTGTTTGTTAACTGGCCTCCTGAGAGGCCGATGCAGATCAGTGGTTCCTTTGTGCAAACAAAAACGGGATTCTGAGACAGGAGCTGCATATAGTATTCCGAATCCACCAGCCAGGTAAGATTCGTGTCGTATGACAGTCCTCCCCTCATGATCGCTGATGCGCGCACCAGCACGGCACTCGGGGCGCCGATCGTATTCCCCAGAAACAGATTGCGATAGTCTTCCCTCAGAAGCTGTTCCTCTTCCGCGCGGATCGCTCTTGCACTGCGGCAGCCTGCAGCCGTCTGGCCGTCCCGGATGTCCGGCATCTGTGAGAGGTCGACCTGAAAGGTCCCGCAGAATGCCAGATCCGCTTCATTATTGTTTTCCAGCAGAAGAATGAATTTCTCCAGGGAATCCGGCTCCGAGTACCAGTCATCGTGATGCAGCAGATGGATATACTCCCCTTCAGCCAGCTTGATCGCTTTGTTCCAGTTTGCAACAGCTCCGGCGGGTTCCGGGTTCCTGATGTAGCGGACCGCTCCGCTAAAGCCGCGCACGACCTTCTCGACAGCATCTCCCCTGGAATCGTCTGTAATTATGATCTCATAGTCCTTCATAGTCTGCTGTTCAGCAGACCTCAGGAGCCTGGAAACCCCTTCCGGATTTTCATATGCCGGAATACAGATGGAAACCTTAGACATGCAGCATTCTCCTGATCTTCATGGCGCCAAGCGTAAACAGCCTGCGTCTCTCATTTCTTTTTCTGACGGCATCGACTTCCGGGCTGTTCTCCGCCCATGGCGATGTCTCAGGCACACGATAATCTTCCAGCTCTTTTCTGCATTCCTCCGGGGTATAGAGCTTTCCGTCCCTGCCAAGATACAGGAAATCATTATATATATTCTGTGCACTTGCCCAGTATCCGTCAGATACGTTGTGCCTTGCCCAGTATTTCGGCGCAATGATCCTCTTCAGCGTATTTGATGTGTACGCCGGAAAGAAGGCGAACGAGGAGTTGGACATGATGAGATACCTTGCATTTTTGACCGTGACATAATCCTTCTCCGGTGTAAAATGATGCGCCGGCAGGTCCGGAAACATTTTGCCTGCTGCTGCAGTATCATCCGTTACGATCATAAAGCGCATACCGGGGTGCTCTTTTCTCATCAGCTGCATTGCATCTGTCCAGTACCGTTTTCTCAAAAAGAGGGCGGGATCGTCTGCGTACTCCCCGCCGCGCATATTCAGGATGCAGAGGTCATCTGCCGTATATTCATACGAGTCATACTCCTCTTTTACTTTCAGCCATTGGCGGATCTCATCCCGGTGTCCCGCAAAATACTCTTCCGCCTGCAGGTTCCCATAGAGCAGCGTTCCGTCCGGAATCTTCTTCACTCCCTCATCCGGTCCTGCCACATAGCAGCCGTGCACCATATCATGCGGCGACGTTTTCAGATAGAGTCTCTGCTCTTTTTCGTCGTAGCGCGCAAAAAGAGAAGGATCATCGATCCTGGCTCCCAGATCCAGATCCATATAATCCAGCTTCAGATACTGCTGCCCTGCCGTCCCGAAAACAGCATTCCGGTCAGCAGCCACGCACCGCGCTGTGATATAGCAGAAAAGCCGGTTTCCCAGCCCCTGCCCCTGCATTAATTCAGTACCGATCATATCTGTTATCCGTTGCGAAGGCTTTTCCTGAGTGCAGCTCTTGCCTTGAGTGCCGCATCCGTCAGTGCATCCAGCAGCTTCTCATACCAGTGCGGTTCTTTATAGAGAAGGTATTCATAGTCGCTGATGTGTTCTCTTAACCACTGCGGGTATGTCTCATCGATCTGCGTGATGCGGATCTGCGACCTTCTGCCCATAAAATCTTCTTTTCTGCGCAGTTTCTTGCCAACTTCGAAGAGAGTCCTGCGATTGTTGTATTCCTGATGGGCGGCACTCTTGATTTTATAGCGCACCCGCTCCTCGACGCTCTGGTTCCTGCCGCCTCCCATATAGGAGAAGTGCCACCCCCCGTTCGGGACTCTCACGCCGATCGCTTTCTGCTCTTTGTTGCGCAGCTCTTCCGTTGTATATTTTTGCAGAAGGCTGTACCTGCAGATCTTGGTCCCTAGCCACAGTTTAGGCTCTGCGCCCTCGAATTCTCCGGTCATGGAAAGATTGTTTCCGGAAACGTCCTCCATGTTGAGATAACAGTAAAAAAGCCTCTGCGCCAGCATATAGATCCTGCCATGCTCTACTGTCGGCAGAAGCCTTTTGAGTGTCTCCGGGTCCGGGATCTCATCTACATCACTGAAGATGACGATATCATCATCGGTGCAGCCCTGAAGTCCTCTTGCAACGGCGCATTTCTGGTGATGATCCCTTGTGAAGGCATCGCAGTCCATCGGCGTGTCCCGCACTACTACATGGATGATCCGATCCTCAAATTCCCGGAACATCTCCTTGTTTTCTTCATAATAAAGCGGCTTGGGGTCTCCGGAAAAAGTCACCGTAGACTCACTGATCACAAATCTGTCGACCACGTCGCTTAAGATATGCATGCGCATCAGCAGAATATCTAATTCATTAAAAAACTGGAAACTGTCGTAAACCATATAGAATTCCTATTTTCAGTTCTGTCCTTTTCCGGATATCATACGCCGCAGCTTGCGTACCGCTCTCTGCGGGATCCCCGGCTGATCCTTGATCCACTTGGGATACTCCGCATTCGTTCCTTCCCATTTGTGAAACAGGAAGGGTCTGATCCCTTCCTCTTCCGGGATCATATGCTCATGCCCGAAATAGACGGCTACTTCCAGCGGCGCATACGTCATTCCTGCCGCAGTAAACAGATGCCTGTTCTTTACACAAATGAATCCGTCTTCGTTAAAGAATCCGTGATCTGCTTCAAAAGGGATCTTTTCTTTCACAGGGAATTCCAGCAGACGTTTTGAACGGATCCCGACGCTGTTTCCCACCCGGATGATCTCGCCGTGAATATCTCTGTAGGAGAAATCATCTTTGGGAAGCGGCCACGGAGAGCCTATATAATCATAGTCCAGAAACTCGTCTCTCCACATCTCCGGATTGACGATAAAACCGTCCGCATGCACTGTCAGGCAATAATCTTTATGAACGTATCTGTACAGTTCATAGACCATGTCATAATTAAACTTGTTGATGTCATCCAGGCGGTCTATATGCTGATACGTGATCTCTTTGGGCAGAAACGCCGGTTTCCGGTGTGTGATCAGCGTCACCTCACCGAAATCGATTCCCCGCATACTGTATTGCAGCGCTTTGATCGTCGCCCTGACATTGACGCTTGTCATCGCCGCCAGAGTTACATTTGGAAGCTGCAGTTTTCCGTTTTTATATTCAGCCAAGTGTTGTACCCTTCCGATCTCCGGCCGTTCTGACCTCGATCAGCTTTTTATATAATGCCGTTGCTCTTCTATACCATTTCGGGGAGCGCAGAAACAGCGCAAGTCTGGCCCGGTCGCCTTTTCTCCCGTATTTTCCGCAGCGGATCAGCTCCTCTGCCCTGTCTTTATCCTTCAGCAGCAGTTCCTGCATTGCATCCGCAAATCCCTGCATTCCGGGATCCGCTCTCATCTCATCCTCATAATACAGGAGCCTCCTGTAATATGCAAACGCAGCCAGATCCGCCAGATCCGGATATGTATTTTCAAGCATTCGGATCTGCTCCTGCCAGAACGGCATCTCGTCGCTGCATCTGCGCTCTCCCAGCTTCTGATTCATGATGCTGCCGGCGCGGTCCTCTACATAATTGTACAGCGGTTCCGGTATATAGCAGCATTTTCTGCTGCGGATCAATGCCTCCGAAGTATAGAGAATATCCTCTGAATTCTTTCCTGTCGGGAACTGCATATCCTTAACGGTCTCTGCTTTAAACAGCTTGCTCCAGACGGAATTATAAAACGGGGTATCCGTCAGATCCTCGGAGATTCCGGAGAGAATATAAGCTCTCAGCGCATTTTCATTATTCAGCAGCTTTGCTGCTCTTAACGCCCTCTCAACACGGCCGGGTTCGGGATCCGCCTTCGGATCGTCCGACGCACTGGCGCTCCGATAAGAGACAAGCGCCATCTCGGCATCCGCACCCAGGCAGCTCCTTATCATGATCTCAAACATCTCCGGATCCGCCCAGTCATCTCCGTCCAGATACCCGATGTACTGCCCAGACGCCGCGGCGAGTCCTGCATTTCTCGCATCAGAAAGTCCGCCGTTTGTTTTATGGATCACACGGATACGGCCGTCCCTTTTTGCATAATCGTCACAGATCTGAGGCGTGGTATCCGTCGATCCGTCGTCCACTACAAGGATCTCCAGATTCCTCCAGGACTGCTGCAGCAGGGAATCCAACGCCCTTCCTATATACCGGTCAATATTGTAGGCGGCGACGATCACTGTGATCAGAGGCGTCTCTTCCCTGCATACCTCCTCTGAACGCAGCGCCTCCGGCACAGTCACGACCTGCCCTGCCGGATTAATCCTGATCATATCTTCTGTAAATATATCCGTTCTGCCCGGTTCGCTTCCGTCTTTAAAGCGGATCCAAAGGGATGGCGCAATGACCAGATGTTCTTTAGGCGGAGCGCTGATTCCTTCTCTGTTTTTGCCAAGCCACGCTCCCCACCAGGAGAAACTGGAATTGGCAATGATAAAATGTCTGCAGAGATGCATCAGATACAGATCGATATCTCCGTGGTCTTCATCCTGTCCGCAGACGGGAACAAACTGCAGACTCTCTGAAATCGCCTGTTTTTCTTCCATGGTGCGGATCCACTCCGCCGCCAGTTTCTCATCATTGGAGAAAACATAGAAGACTGCTCCGGGGCAAAGCCTGCTCACAAGGCGGACAGCCGCTTCATAATACTCAGCCGTGCAGATCCCTCCATACACCTCTGCCTTGGCGATGTAATCGCCAAAGCGCAGGTGGACCGCAACGGAATTCTTCTCTTTTAAGATCTGCTTCGAAAGGGCCAGTGCCTCAGACCGGTTCTCCAGGATGTCCTCCCTGAACTGAAATGCTGCTCTGATCTGTTCCTCCGCCCCCTCAAAATATCTGGCACTCTGGAAACAGCCGGTATAGTACCCGTCCTCTCTTTCGAGAAAGGCGGGATCGAAACAAAAATCCTTGTCCCGAACCTCGAGGGAATGCCTTCCGAAGAGCTTGCGCCGGACACGGCTGACAAGGTGCAGATCCGCGTCCTTCATAGCTGTCAGATCCGCCTCCGACGCTTTTCGGCATCGGATCCCAAAGGTCTGCTCCAGCATTTTCGGCCGCAGCACAGCACCGGATTCCGTCACACCGCTCTCAGGCTGGTTGCCGGCCGGTCTGTATTCTGTGTCCTCATCCCAGACGACCTGACGCCCGAGCGTCTCCAGCTTTCGCCCGAGAGCATATTGAAACATCTGATTGCCGAGCCCGCCCGACATCTGCATGATTATCATGTTTGATCCTTCATCCGGCAATATCAGCCGAAGACTTCACTCCGGAAATGCTCATACCACTGCTGGAAGATGAACAGGCTCCAGCACAGGCCGGAATAATTGCGTCCTGTCCCCGGTCCCGCATCTCCTGTTTTCATATATTGCATGACAAAATCCTGAACTGCCTGTGCATTGAAGATTCCCTGCCTGATCAGGTAATCCCTGTCGGTCAGCGCCAGCAGCTGGTCCCTGAGAGGTCCCCGAAGCCAGGTATCCAGAGGCACCGAAAAACCTTTTTTAGGCCGTTCCATCAGGTCTTTCGGGAGATAGTCATAGACGATATCCTTCAGGATCGCCTTCTTAGACCCTCCCTTATATTTAAACTCGTGCGGAATACGGAAAGAATATTCCATCACTTCCTTATCCAGCAGCGGACATCTGTTCTCCAGGGAATACTTCATGGACGCCCGGTCTACCTTGGCCAGGATATCTCCGGGCAGATAAGTTTCCATATCCAGCAGCATTCGCCGGACCTGCCAGTTATGTGACGGATACTTGCTCTCCCAGGGGTAATTTACCGGGACAAGCCTCTCGCTGTCGGCCATGAATCCCAGTGCTGTCTGCGCGTAAGATCCCATGCCAAACTGGGACTTCGTCTCCGGGTCCCTGTTGCCCGCGATGATCCTGACTTTAAGGGGCAGTTTATCGTAGATTCCGAGCGCACTGCCCGCCCTGTAAGCTATTCCGCCGAGTCTGTCCAGCTGCTGCGCTTTCGCGATCATGTCGTAAACATTATATCCGCAGAAAAACTCATCACCTGCATCGCCGGAGAGTGCTACCGTAACATGTTCCCTGGCGAGTTTGGAGACCAGCATCGTGGGGATCTGGGAGGAATCCGCCATCGGCTCATCGAAATAGGCCGGGATACTCTCCACCAGGGAGAGCATATCCTCTTCCCCGATCACCATCTGGGTATGATCCGTGCCCAGTGCCTCCGCCACCTTCCGGGCATAACCGGATTCATCGTAGCGCTCATCTTTAAATCCGATAGAAAAGGTCTTCAGCGGCCGGCTTCCTAGAATCTCCTGTGCCACAGCAGAGATCAGGGAAGAATCATATCCGCCGGAGAGAAATGCTCCCAGCGGCACGTCTGCGATCAGTCTCATCCGCACGGCATCCCTGATCTTTTCCCTGAGTTCCTGTTTCGCCGTTTCGTAGTCCTGTACAGGATCCAGGACAAGCTGCGAATAGACGCTGCTTGGTTCCCAATATTTCTGGAGTCTTATCTCCCCGTCATGAAACCTCAGGATCATTCCCGGCTCCAGTTTAAAGACGTTGCGGAAGATCGTCTCCGGCGCATTTATATATTGCTGGTATAAAAATCTTGGCAGAATATCTGTGCGGATCTCCGCTTTAAAGCAGGGGCATGCCATCAAAGGCTTCAGCTCCGAGGCGTAGACGAGACCCTGCATCCCCGTGATCTCATGAGGATCTGCGATCTCTCTGTCCGCATCGATCCAGTAATAGAGCGGTTTCTGCCCCGCCCTGTCCCGAACCAGAAACAGCTCCTGCGTCTCCCTGTCGTAGAGGGCAAAAGCAAACATTCCGTTAAATCTCTCTACGCAGGAGATCCCCCATTCGAGATAGGCAGCGATGATCACTTCCGTATCTGTACCTGAGCGGAATGAATAGTCCGTCAGTTCTTTTTTCAGTTCCCTGTAATTATAGATCTCACCGTTATATACGACCGTGATCCTGCTGTCCGGCGAATGCATCGGCTGATGCCCCAGGGCTGAGAGGTCCAGAATAGACAGGCGCCTTTGAGCCATGCCGGCATGATATCCGTTCTTCTCGGTGAAGATCTCCACCCCGGCATCATCGGGTCCCCTGTGATACATCGTATCATTCATTATGCGAAGTTCTTCACCGGAGATCTCTTTATGTCCGATAAAACCGCAAATTCCGCACATAGATCTGTCCTCTTGTTTACCGCCCTGCTTTTTCCAGATACCACTGCTGCATTCTCTTTGCTGATACGGCAGCGTCGTATCCCGCCTGCGCAAGGTCTGCCAGTGCGCGTGAGCTGCGCTCTCGCCTCACGCCAAAATCATTATAAGCGCTTTCCGTATTCGTAAGGTTCTGTGCGATCTCTTCCGCCCAGGCCGCCGGATCCTCCAGCGAGAGTCTTCTGGCGAGGGAAGTGACACATACCTCCTCTGTGACGGTGTCAGCAATATAGCATGGCAGGCCCGCCGCCTGCGCCTCGATCACTGTCCCGGGCAGTCCTTCATACAGAGAAGGAAAGGCAAATGCATCGAAAGCCTGATACATCGCTACCGTCCGCTCTCTGTCGCAGCGCCCGGCAAATACCGGCGCTCCGGAAAGACCTGCGGCATCAAAATTCTCCTGCACTTTGGCCATCCAGTCGCCCGCCTCTTTTGCATTGGTCCCGACAAAAAGAAAGCGGATCTGCCTGTCCGGCGCTATTTCACGCAGGATCCGGCCGACTTCTGCAAGATAGCCCTGATTCTTCATGGCGTCAAAGCGCCCGACATGTCCGATTACAAAGGCGGATTCCGGGATGCCGAATTCCTTTCGGATAACGCTGCGCTTTTCCTCATCAAAGCTGAAATTCTTTGTGTCCACAGCGTTGGGAACGATCATGACGGCACCGCTTTCAGCTGCTTTTTTCCCGAATACAGCCTCCGATGCCAATGACGAGCAGGACATCATATAATCGCATTTCCCCGGCAGGCTGCTGCGCAGCAGACGGATCGCCATGCCGTGCAGCCCGCTGTCTGTCCCGGCACTTCTCGCATGTGCGGCCGTGACCCTGATTCCCGCCTTTTTTGCCTCCGGCAGATAAATAGAGGCCGTACTCGTCATATGTCCTTCCACGACCGCCCATTCGTGATGCGCTGCAAAAAAAGTGCGGACAGCATTCCTGTATTCCAGATAATTGCTGCCCCTGAACCTCGGCAGAATATAGATCCTGCCGCCCATGGAAGTCACCTCGTCCTCATAATAGCCCTTGGGTCTTGAACTGCCGCCCGGAGGCGTCTGATCATGGATCAGAAAATCAAACTGGACCCGGTCTTTGTCCATATGCCTGTAGAGATCCATCACCCGGCTTTCGGCACCGCCCATATCCAGCGTCCCGAGAACGTGCAGTACTCTTATGCAGTTTTCTCTCGCTTCGGGAGTATTATCCACGTTTTTTACTTTCTCTCATGCTCCTGCATGCAGTTTCGCCAGCCCGCTGACGATCATTCTCTTCCCTGCAGCCATCCAGTACTCTTTGAGCCTGTCCGCCCTTGAGGCCGGTTTTGCAGGCATCTTAAGCATCTCCCTGTAGGAGATCACATTCTCAGTGTTGTTCTTCAGCAGCCGCTCGAAAAAACCGAATTCTCCATCAGACATCACATTTGTGTGCGTCACGATCGTCACGGCTGCATCCGGCGCATAGGCCGGCGAAGCCCGATGCATTCCCGTTGCCCTCGCGGGATCGGACTTCTCCATACGGACTGCCCTGTTTTTATCAAAGGAGATAGGATAAAAGATCATACCCTCCCACTGATACGGCGAGCTTCCGAAGCCATCCGTTATTCTGTGGAAGCCGGTCTCCTTCAGGGCTCTGAGCGTATTCAGATCATAGGAATGTGACGGCGCCATAAAAAGGTCTGTCCGGATCCCCTTCGCCGTAAAGATCTCTCTTCCATGCCGGAGCAGGGCCAGCTGCTCCTCATAGGAGAGTCCCGCGAATTCCGACTTGCGGTTCAGGGGGAACAATCCTCCCTCCGACGTTGTATACAAATGATGACATCCGTGCATGGCAATGACCCACCCGGAGTCCTCCAGGGCATGTATATACTCCCAGAAATCCTCCCGCGGCGGGTCTATATCCAGTTTTGGATCCCGGCAGTCCGGAACAACGCCTATTAGCGGCTGAACATCATAACTATCCAGCAGTTCCCGGAAACGCTCAAACTTTTTCCAGTCCATTCCGGGCGTAATATCATCCAGCCTGATCGCGATCTTCATGCTGATCCATTCCTCAAAGGTTCTCTTTGTACCAGTCGATTGCCAGTGTGATCCCGGCCTTAAAATCATAGGACGGATCGTACCCGAGATTCTCCCTGGCCTTGCTGATATCGGCATTGGAATCCCTGATGTCTCCCTTTCTGGGAGGTCCGAATATGGGCTCCACATCCATCTCCAGTGCTTCGCAGAGGTGATGATAGACGTCGATCAGGTACTCTCTGCCTCCGGCGCCAATATTATAAGCGGTTCCCGCCGCCTCGGAAGACGCCAGGCAGGCGCGAAGATTTCCTTCGATCACGTTATCGATATATGTGAAGTCCCTGCTCTGTCTTCCGTCCCCGTTGATCGTCGGTCTCTCTCCGCTCATCAGCTGGCGGAGGAATTTCGGAATAACAGCTGCATATGCGCCGTTCGGATCCTGTCTCCTGCCAAAGACATTAAAATAGCGCAGTCCGTATGTATCCAGTCCGTACAGCTTCTTATAGAGTTTGCCATACTCTTCATCCGTGCGCTTCGTCAGGGCATAAGGGGAGAGCACTTCTCCTTCCCCGCCCTCCTTTTTGGGCAGTACCGTTGAGTCGCCGTAAACGGAAGAACTGGAGGCATAAACAAACTTCTTAACACCGTTCTGTCTTGAGGCCTCCATCATGTTCAGCGTCCCGCGGATGTTGATCTCTTCATATAAAAGCGGCATCTCGATACTGCGGGGCACACTTCCCCACGCCGCCTCGTTCATCACGTAATCAACGCCTTCTGTTGCTCTCATACAGGCATCCAGGTCCCGAATATCTTCTTTAAGGAAGGTAAAGCGGGGATTATCCATATGCTGCTGAATGTTTTCAATATGCCCTGTAGACAGATTATCGAGGCATCGCACGGTATATCCCATATCCAGCAAGGCTTCCACGATATTAGAACCGATAAATCCTGCTCCGCCGGTCACCAGAAAGACGCTGTCTTCAGGAAAGGTCAAATGCTTAAAACCCATAGGTGTATTGCTCCTTTGTTATTTCAATAACTCTGAATTCATATCATGTCATTATAGCATCTTCCTGCCATTTCCGCTATCCGGGGAAACAGGCCCCAAAAAGAGGCCGTTTCGGGGATGTTTCGGGGATGTCTGGGATGTTGACCCTGATATTGAGGAATATGCCTGAAATGCTGTAAAATACAAATACTGTTATATAGCCGCCAGGCGCATCCGGCTGGAAATGCTCTTTGGCGGCCGGTTCTTGGCTCGTTCTTTTATTTAACTACATTCTTTATTGTATTCTTCAGAGGTAGATCATGGCGGAAATCAGATTTATAGGGCTGGACCTGGACGGAACCGTCCTGACACATGGCAAGCAGGTGACTCCGCTGACTCGTCTTGCGATCGAAAAGGCTTTGTCTGCGGGCATACAGGTCGTCTATGTGACTGGGAGACCTTTGGGCGGAGTTCCCGCCGAACTGCTTTCTATTCCGGGGATACGCTACGTCATATCGTCCAACGGCGCTGTGACACGTGATCTTAAGCTTGGGCGCAATATCCGCTGCTCTTTCGTGGATCGAACGGCCGCTGAAGAGATCGCGCGCATTTCCATGCGGGAGGGCATGATCTACAACGTTTTTGCCGGAGGCTACGGTTACGCGGACCGCCGCACGCACGAGATAATCTGTGATAAATTCGCGGATACGCCCTATCGCGATTATGTCGCGTGGAGCAAACGCCCTGTCGACGACATAGGCGCCTTTTTCAGAGAAAATACGGAAGGCATTGAGAATATCTGGATCCTTGCCGACTCGACGCAGGAACGGGACCGCATGTACGGGGAAGTCAGCGAAATCAGCTCCCTTTATGATATCCGGATGGTCTGCACAACTTCGACGGATTTTGAGATCGGAGGACCTGCTGCGGACAAAGGGCTGGCCATGACGGAACTGGCGGATATGCTGCAGATCTCAAAAGAAGAGATCATGGCCATCGGGGACAGCGGCAATGACCTTGGCTTTATGGAAGCGGCAGGACTCCCTGTCGCTATGGCCAACGCAGAAAAAAAGATCCGTGACCTCTCTTGCTGGGTCACGGATGATAATGAACATGATGGGGTCGCCGCAGCGATCCAAAAATTCTGTTTTGTCGATCAGTAATGCGGAAAGCAGCACTCCGGGCACTCAGTCAGACTCAGCCGACATATTGTGCTCCGACAATACTGAGAACGATCGTCATGAGTGAGCTGGTAAGGCCAAAGGCGGCACCGACCATGCCGACCCGGGCCCAGCGTTTATCTTTTTCGCTTCCCTTACTCTTTATTATAAAATAAAGGATAAGCGCTGCTATGCCGAATACGATCCCGACGACCGTAGACGACATGACCAGTGACAGGGCACCAAGAATCATACAGAGTGTTCCCATTCCGTTCCTCCTTCCGGGATGACCGTTATCCTGACCCGGCTTTTCTGCGCCTCAGAACCGCCGGCCAGCATGGCATATTCTGCCGAGATTTCTATAAGTTCTTCTTTCTCCACGAGGACCAGCTGGTCCGTCCGCATTTCCATGGTCAGCACTCCTGTGCCGCCGCCAAAACTGCCTGCCGTGGTTTTTCCGGGTATAAAGAGCAGCTCTGAAAGAACAGATCCTTTTTTATTCACCCTCAGCATAGAATCCGTAAACCGGATCAGCGACTCAGCTGCGTCTTCCTCCTGCGCCCCGGATTCGCTGTACTGCAGATAATGAGCCCCGTTCCGGAAGATATACCTGCCCCTTGTCTCGGTGATGACCGGTTCCATCCACTGCCCATCTACGTAGTGCTCTCCGCAGATGCGGATCCACGCGTTCTGTTTCATCAGAGTCTCCAGTACTCCCACTCCGGAGCAGGATAAGCCTTTCTGTCAAACATGCCTTTCAGGTCGATCAGGACTTTGGCGGCGTTTCCTTCACGGAAATATGCAGCGATCTGATCCGGTGTCATGGACTTGAACTCTTCATGGCAGACTGCGATGAGAACCGCGTCCATCTCTTTAATATCCTCTAATGTGCCGAATTCGATTCCGTATAAACGCTTTGCCTCGTCGGCATCCGCCTGCGGATCGACGACCAGAGGGGTGATTCCATATTCCTGCAGTTCTTTATAGATATCGATCACCTTGGTGTTTCTGGTGTCCGGGCAGTTCTCCTTAAAGGTAAAGCCCAGGATCGCAACTCTGGCGTGCTTGACCGGTATGTCACTCTTGATCAGAAGCTTGACAAGATTCTCGGCGACATATTTTCCCATATCATCATTGATCCGGCGCCCGGAAAGGATGATCTGGGAATGATACCCGAATTGCTCTGCCCTATAGGTCAGATAATAGGGATCTACGCCGATGCAGTGTCCGCCGACAAGTCCGGGGCGGAAATTAAGGAAATTCCACTTCGTTCCGGCCGCCTCCAGAACAGATTTTGTGTCGATTCCCATTTTATTGAAAATAATGGAAAGCTCATTCATAAAAGCGATATTGATATCGCGCTGACTGTTCTCGATGACTTTTGCCGCCTCTGCGACCTTGATCGACTCCGCTCTGTGCACACCGGCCTGCACGACCAGCTCATACACCTTTGCGATCGTATCAAGGCTTTCCTCATCCATTCCGGAAACGATCTTTTTGATCGTCTCAAGGCGATGGACCTTATCACCGGGGTTGATCCTCTCGGGGGAATAGCCTATCTTCCAGTCTGTGCCGCACTTGAGTCCGGACTCCTTTTCAATGATCGGAATGCAGATCTCTTCTGTTACTCCGGGATAAACCGTGGATTCGAAAACAACTACGGAACCTTTCGTAAGATTCTGGCCTACAAAACGGCTCGCGCCTTCTACAGGTGTCAGATCCGGCGTATGATCGTCGTTGACCGGAGTAGGTACCGCAACGATAATAAACTTAGCCTCTTTAAGTCTGGACGGGTCCGCAGTAAATTCGACACTTGTCTCTCTGATCGCCTCATTGCCGACCTCATTTGTCGGATCGATTCCTTTTTTATACAGCTCGATCTTTGCTTCATTAAAGTCGAAACCGATCACATCTATTTTTTTTGCAAATGCTACAGCGATCGGCATCCCGACATAGCCGAGACCGACCAATGCAAGCTTTTCCTTCTTTTCTACCAAACGATTATAAAGATCCAAATTGCGCCTCCTGTATCTCCCCCAGCGCAGGGGAATCATGATGAAAACTCTAAAAGCCAGTTCGTCAAGATCAATGAACGAAAACCGGCACACTCAAATTAACAATATACCATGAAAGGGCAATATAATCCAGATGCCTGCCGTTTAAGGCAGCAGACTGTTGAAGTCCATCCCGTAGTATAAGTCCCTCTGCTCCTCCAGATGCGCTTCCAGGTTTTCCGATGTCACTTCGTATTTGCCGCTTCGAAGGCATTCCAGAATATACTCATTGACCCAGGGGCCATAATGCCCTGCGTCTTTATAATTGTTCAGATCACAGGTGATCTCTCTGTCAGCACTGAAGGAAAAGACCCGGATATTGCCGCACTCCAGCATCATTTCGGAAGCGATCCTCTCCGCCTCCAGCTGCTTTTCAAATGAGCCTTCTTCGATCAGGCTGCCGAACCACACCGCACTGTACGGCGGAAAAAAATAATAAAAGACCGTCTCCGGATGCCGTTTTGCCAATGCTGTGACGTTCTGCTCGACGTTTTGGATCAGCATCATTCTGTCTGCTTCCGTCAGGCTGATACTCTGACCGTCCCTGTCATTCCGCCAGAACCATGTCTTCCCTTCCAGGGCATTTTCCGGACTGTATGCTGTATCTGTACTCATCCCATAGGCATCGAAACTCTCTACCCCCGGAAGGACCGATCCACTCAGTCTTCCGAGCAGCATAGGTGCCACATAGCCGCCCACTACGGTACCGTTATACAGATATTTCACGTCATTCAGGATATTTCTGTCATACAGATAGTCAGGATATTCCCCCATATCGGAGCGAAGCAGATCTTTATCCTCGATCAGATGCGAATAATCCAGAGCTCTCACCACAAAGCGGATCCTGTCGTGTGTCGCAAAAGCTTTCTCCAGATTATCGTTGATCTCTCTGTAGGTCGCCCCGGGGTAAGGGACTTTGATGGAGTGTGCCTCAAATAGTCCGTCAAACTGACTGGTACGGAAATTCTCCACCATGCTGGTGCCCGTGATCACTGAATCATACTCAAAATGCTTCGTGATCCCATCGTTCTGATAGCGCTGTTCAGACAGACGGTAGTAGAATCCCTGCAATGGCGCGTGATAGTGGAAAAAGGGGTCCAGAATAACGACCACTGCTCCGATCATAACCAGCAGGGCCGCCAGAATTCCTATATACAGCTGATACCACTTTTTTGCTGTTATCGCAGCAGTTTTTCCAGATAGTTCTCCCATTTTCTGCTTACCGTGCCGGCATTATAATTCGCCTGTACCTTCGAGGCCTCTGTCCCCAGGTTCTGTGCCAGTTCCTTGTCGGACATCATCAGATACAGTTTTTCTTTCAGTTTCTCTGCGCTTCCTACCGGTACCAGAAATCCGTTTTCTCCATTCCGGATCAGTTCGGCTGCACCGCCGCACGGACAGTCGGACGCAATACAGGAGAGCCCCAATGCCATGGATTCCATTAATGCATTCGGCATCCCTTCCGTATAGGAGGTCAGCACATAGATCGATGCCTTCATGATCCGGTCTGCCACATCTGTGACTATCCCCTCAAAGCATACCTGATCGATGATTCCTTCCTGCTTCGCCTGCTGTTCCAGGGTCTCCCGAAGCGGTCCGTCCCCGTACAGGTGAATACTCCAGCCCTCCGAGACCTGCCTTTCGTTCGCATCCTTGCTGTTTCTGAGCATGGAAAAAGCCTCCAGCAGCATTTTCTGGTTTTTGTTCTCATCCAGCCTGCCGATACTGATGATGCTGCGATCCCTCTCTCCCCGCCACAGAGGACGAATGAAATCAGGATTCAGCGGATTCGGCAGTATCACGGCCTTTTTCTGTACAGCTTTGGGAAAGAATTCCGCTGCCGGTCCTGTCTGTAGAATGACACCGGCAGCGATTGGAAACAGGATCTTTGCCGGGATCAGGAGTTTTTTACTGTTATACTCCTCCGGTGGATTGGCTCTGACCGAAACAGCGACAGGGATCTTAAGTCCTGCGGATGTCAGGATCGCCATAATATTGTTGATTCCGATGAATGAAAGGATGAGATCCGGAGATATTGTCTTCCAGATCGAGCGCAGCACTGCAAAGCGGACATGAAAATTGCGGATCCGGTTTTCTGAGAGGAGATTGGATGATGGATCCGAGTAGATCCTGTGGATCCCCTCCTTCTGCGGAATGTCCTCCCCGGTCTTCGGATCCCAGGAAGCATGCGCAGGATAAAACTCGGGCGGCGTAAAATATGTAGTCACAAAGGTCACATCCCAGCCGGCTTCATAGAGATGATCCGCCAGGGTAACCATGACTCGCTCAGCTCCGCCCTTTCTGAGTCCGCCCAGATATAACGCAATATGCTTCTTATCTGTTTTCTGCTTCATGTTCCTGTCCATGTCGGCATGACTTCACTATGCGACTTATGAAAAATCCGTGTAACCTCGTATTCTGCCGCTTGATTCGTTATGTTTCGCCGTTTTTCTGTTCCTTGTTATTCAGGATCTTATTGATCTCCTGCAGATAGCTGGCGATCACTCTTCTCCGGTCGAACTCCTCCTGCATTTTATATCTGGCAGCACGACCCATGGCTGCCCTGTCTGCCTGGGAAAGAGTCAGGAATTCCTTCAGGGCATCGATCAGAGCCTGTGAGCTCTTTGGCGCAAAGCCAAAGCCGGTCACACCGTCTTCAAATATTTCCCTGCAGCCGCTGATATTTGAAGCGATCACAGGGCGCGCGCAGGCGGATGCCTCCATCAGGACATTCGACATTCCTTCGTGATAGGTTGGCATGACGACTGCCGAACAGCGCTCATAGAGAGGATGCATATCCATCTGGTACCCCAGCTGCGTAATGATTCCCTCTTTTTCACAGGCGTCCAGCTGCTCCTGATAATCTTCATCGCAGAATCCGGCCAGCATGAATTGAATATTGTTCCCATGAAGGACCCTGGCTGCTTCCAGAAACTCATCGATGCCTTTCTCCTTCATCATGCGTCCGACAAACAGGAACTGCGTATTTCCCTGCGGCGGGTATGGAAGCGCCCTCCACTTTTTCAGATTCACACCGGAACCGTTGACAAGGCGATACGGACCGCTGACCAGATGCATGGAACGGAATGCCTCCATGTTTTCCCTGTTCTGAAAAAATACACAGGAGGCTTTTGACAGTCCGTTTCTGTACAGGGTCCTGATGATCTCCAGCAAAGGTCCGGTTTTTTCAAATCCGCTGCCCAGTCCGGTCACGGTCGCCAGATAGGGAATCCCTGCTTTTGCACATGCGTACCCACCGTAAACATTCGGCTTGATCGTATATGTTAATACCAGATCCGGCTTGTACACTTTCAGCAGTTTCTGATAATTGTGCAGAAGCTGCAGATCCTGCACAGGATTTACGCCGCGCCGGTTCATGGGTGTTTCGACCACCTCAGCGCCTTCCTGAATGAACAGATCCGTTTTTACCTTGTCCGGAAGGCTGATGATAACACGGTGGTTCTTCAGCAGTTCGACCACCAGTTCATTTCTGAAGTCGTATAATCCCTGCGAATAGTTGCAAAGAATAAGTATTGTCCCCATTATTAATTCCTCTCCGGAGGTGTTCCCATGAACTTTTCCATGGTTGCGCTGGATGCGGAGCTGATCCCTTCTCTTTTCAATACCGTTCCGACTGTCTGGAAAATGATCTTCCAGTCTCCCGCAAATGTAATATGATCGACGTAATAGACGTCATAATCAAATTTCTCTTCCCAGGTAATACTGTTGCGCCCGTGAACCTGAGCATACCCGGTGAATCCGGGCCTCACCTCGTGACGTCTGGCCTGATGGGCATTATATCTGGGCAGATACTCGACCAGCAGCGGTCTCGGGCCCACGATCGCCATATCTCCTTTGAGAATATTGACGAGCTCAGGAAGCTCGTCGAGGCTGGTAGCCCTGAGTTTTTTTCCGAAAGCCGTCAGCCTGACGGAGTCCGGCAGCAGATTGCCTTCCGCATCCTTTGCATCACTCATGCTGCGGAATTTGCAGAGCCGGAAGATCCTGCCGTCTTTGCCCGGACGTTCCTGTGTAAAGATCACAGGGCTGCCGAGCTTCCATCTGACCAGCAGTGCCGTAATACCGATCACCGGGCTGAGCAGCACGAGCGCAGCAAGAGCGAGGAAAAAGTCCTGCGGCCTCTTGATATATCGTTCATAGAATCCGGTATGTTTCTTATTCATCTGCTTTGCTTTGTTCCCTGAAAGAGTGCAGATCCAGCACGGGCAGGATCGACATCATCAGCATCACCGTAAAGGGGTTGCAGAAGTGGAAGATCCACTCCACCATTCCGGTCAGTCCGAAGCCGGTAACGACCAGGACCGGCAGCAGGCAATATCTGTCCCCTTTTCCGACTCTGGTAAAATAATAGCGGAGCGCGCCGGCCAGCAATACCAGGCCGAATACCAGCAGCATGATTCCCGTCGGAATTCCGCTGTCGAACGCTGTCTGCAGAAAAATATTATGCGCATGAACCGCAAGATCGCCATTTGGAAGCGTTGCCCCCATATAGGAGTGCCCCGTCATTTCGATCTCATCCAAATAAGCCCTGTAAAGCTCCAGCCGGCCGTTGGAATAGTCTCCTTCCTCCAGACCGCTCATTTCCCATCCGGGATCTGCTGCCAACAGACGCGAGCCTTTTGCAGGAATCCTGTTCGCTCTTGCAAATAGCAGGCTGTTTTTCCTTTTCCCGGTCTGTGTATCAGCATTCCCGCCCTCGCCGGAAGGGAACAGTGCGCCGTACTCCCCGCTTAGCTTAGGGTCATTCTCCACCCACTGTCCGTCATTACCGCTTTTTATTTTTTCAGAAAGAGCAGAAGCCGGTCCTCCGATCACACGATCCAGCAGCATCTCCGTAAATACTTCGATGCTCATAAACCATCTGGAATCCCATGACGGATTACGCAGTATTGCATCCGGATATGGCTCGAGGGCCTCAAACCGCTCCGGCTGTCGGACCACTGTCGAGATGATCCGCTGTCCAGTAAAGATCATCGGAAAGACGATCAGTAATGCAAGCGCCATGGCAAAGAGACGGATCACCGGTCTCACAAGTCCGCCTTTTCCGACCGAGAAGACAAAAAACGCACTGGCAACGATCAACAGGAATGCGATAAAGATCCCGGCCCTTGAGAGCGACATCAGCAGATAGCTTGTCACAATGCCGAACAGCAGCAGCTCTTTCCAGAGTGTACGCATTTTTGCAAAACCTGTAAGTCCGGCTTCTCTGTCAAGTTCTCTCCATTTGAGCAGCAGGAGGGTCAGTGCCGCTGCCTCAGGCAGCAGCAGATAATAGGCAGTCACCGTCACAGTGTGAAAATGCATGGAAAACCGGCTGTAATAATAGGCAAAATAATAACGGTGCAGCATGGAATACACTGCCATGCAAAGGAAATTGAGAATGATTCCTGCGCTAAGGTCTCTCAGCCATTGCTCTCTCTCCTCCCAGAGCAGATATGCGCAGAACAGCAGTGCGTACATCACGATCAATTCCGTGATCCACTGTCGGCCGTAACTGTTTATATACAGCATTACAAAGAAGACCACCGTGATAATATATAGGATCCACTGAAACAGATCCCTCTTTCCGGTCTTTTTTGCAGCTCCGCTCCTTTTATAATGAATTGCTGCCCTGACAGCCGCTGCCAATATGCAGAAGACTGCTGCTGCCAGCATCACTCTGGAGACGATTTGATATCGGAGCACTTCGTTAATGATCTCAAACTGAGGATCTTCCGTGCCTGTCCTCTGCGCAATATAATAGTTTCTCCCGACGGGAGCGCCTGCAGCAATAACAAGCAGTGGACAGATGTTGAGTAAGATCCGCGTCCATTCCGCCGTTCTTTTCATCTGCGCCATACTGTCCAGTCCAATGCGCCCTGCGCTGCTGTGATCTAAGTTTTCCCGTCTCCATCCCATCACCAGAATGATCGCACTGATCAAACTGATGATCATCGCCTCGCTGCGATGATGCTCAAAATCATTCAGAGCATTCATATATTTAGCGCACTGGTCAAAAATGCAGGCGATCATAACAATGATGGCCAGATGAGGCATAAGGGCGGCTAAGTCAGTCTTCCTGATCCCGGCTTCCTCTTCTCCCTGCTTATGCCAGAGGGCATACAGGCATGTAAATACGAAGACAGCGATCCCTGTCTCATATGTGATTATATCTGCGAGCCTGTCATCAAAAAGCTGCATCGGCCAGACAGCGGCTGCAGCAACAGCTCCCGCAAGGATGACAGCGGGCGTTAACGTACACTGGAGTACCCTGTGCACAGTGATCTGAACATTTTTCTCCGGCCTGTTTTTATAGTACAGAACCACCGCAGCGAGCAGGACTCCTGCCAGCAGCAGGATCGCTCCGGCAGCCGCTGCAGTTTTCCTGTTCCCTAAGGGGACCCTGTAGCCAAACTTTGTAATAACAGCGACTCCAGCGATTCCGGTATCCTGGTAAAACCCCAGCCTGTAAGCAGGAACCGCGGGATTACCGGACAGATCTACGACTTCATAAGCGGTCCTGAATTCCGCGTCCTCATATCCCCGGAGCGTGAATACATATTCCTCCCCCTCCGTCAGGTCTACGTCGATCGGCACGCGTACAAATCCATTCCCGCTCTCCGGAAATGGTATTTTTTCTTCCGCAAGAAGCTCAAATCCGCCGCTCTTTGCATGGCCGAAGAGCTGCACGATCATCTTCTCCCCGTTCAGTACCTCCTCGATCCGGATCTCCATATATTGCAGATGGGATCTCTGGGCCAGGAAATAGTCTCCGGCATCCCTCCCGGCGTCAATCACATCACTTACCTGCGCGATCTCTCCCGATCCGGCGATCAGGACATTTTCATGATAGAGGCGCAAAGGAAAGAACGTACTGCCAAACAACAGCGCGCTGATAAGGATCACGTATATAAATGCCGTTTTCTTTTTGATTTTCAAACTGACGTCTCTTCTCCTGTTGTTTCCCGAATCACATACTGCGGCGCAGCATTAACGCTTATATAAGTTCTGCCGATATACTCTCCGGCCAGTCCCAGCATCAGCATGATCATCCCCCCGAAGAAAATGATCGCAGTCATCATGGCAGAAAAGCCAACAGGGACCGCAGGATTTGTAATCTTCTTGATGACTGTATATATCCCATAAAGGAATCCCAGAAATGCGAATACAGCGCCGATCGTTGTCGTGATCCGCAGCGGCTTAATAGAAAAAGCTGTAAAGCCATTCATCCAGAGAGCGATCAGTTTTCCGAGCGTATATCCGCTCCTGCCGACTTCGCGCGACCTGTGGCGGACAGGTACATTGACTATGCTCCTGGTCGAGCGCAGTACGAGCCCGACAAGATAAGGATAGGAATTCTCGTACCGGATCACCTCCTCCGCGATAAAGCGGCGCATTGCAAAATAACTGGTGATATTCAGATCAGCTGGTTTTCCCAACATGATCTCCAGCATCTTTTCATTCATCCAGGTCCCGAAATTGCGAAAGGCGGAATGATGTTTCTGCGAATAACTGGCATACGCGACATCCGCTCCGTCCTCGATTGCCTTCAGGAGAGCCCCCGCCTCATTTGCAGGCGTCTGGCCGTCGTCGTCCAGGCAGACCAGAATATCGCCGTCCGCTGCGCGGATCCCCGCCATAAGTGCCGCATGCTGTCCGAAATTTCTGGAAAAGTTGATTCCTTCCCTGCCGGACCCCTCCCGGCATAACCGGCAGATCACTTCCCACGTGGGATCCTTTGCGCCTTCCCCGCTGTCATTGACCATAATGATCTGCGTCTCATAGGCGGGCAGTTCCCGCATGGCCTCATCGATCTCAAGGACGACCTTCTCCAGTGTCTCCTGAGAATGATAGCAGGGGATAATAAAACTGACCTTTTTGCTGTTCATGAAAAGCCTTTCTTGAAAGGGCGCCATTCGGCCTGTTATCCTGTCATAGCCGCCCTGGTCTTATGGATCTTATTCTGCGCTTTCCTCTTGTGATGCGAGGAAATCCCTGCTGTGAGCTTCCAGCAGATACATATCCTTCACTGTTCCATCTGAACATTCCACGTCCGGCATAGTATCCGCG
Source organism: Lachnospiraceae bacterium (assembly GCA_017449745.1). Lineage (GTDB taxonomy): Bacteria > Bacillota > Clostridia > Lachnospirales > Lachnospiraceae > CAG-791. The sequence continues at coordinate 315 of JAFTFD010000309.1, read as the reverse complement.
ATCCGGAATCCGCCCCTTTCACATCCCTTTATGGAAGGGATATTATCCGTAAAGATCCTGCAGACGACGCGTTTGAGCCTTAAATCGGCAAACGCATAGTGAAGCGTCAGCCTCACCATTTCGCTGCTATACCCTTTGCCCGCCGCTGTTCTCTCACCCAGAAACATTCCATACTCCGCATGGCCGTTCCCATAATCGAAATCATTCAGGATCGTACAGCCAACAGGCCTGTCATTTTCCAGTTCACAGACAATGAACTGGATCACCTCTCCCGTCTCGAGCATATTGTGAAAATAGGCTTTCTGTCCTTCCAGG
>JAFTFD010000308.1 GCA_017449745.1 Lachnospiraceae bacterium | reverse complement strand
TGTGCAGGATCTAGCATTTTCTGAAAGGCATTCTCCAGAAACCGCTCAATAGTTATATTTTGAAGCTGCCATGTGGCACATCTCTTCGATCATCTCCTTCTTCAGGATCTGGTCTCTCCATCTCTTGGGAATACTAATCTCCCCATAGATCAGCCCCGCAAGGCCGCCTGTAATCGCCGCTGTAGTATCAGTGTCCAGTCCCAGGTTCACTGCCAATAAAACTGCGTCAGCATAATTATTTGTATTCAACAGGCACCAAACAGCCGCCTCCAAGGAATGCAGAACATAACCGCTTCCGCTGATCTCATCCCTCGGTACATCCTTAAACAGGGACAGATCCCTGAGCCTGTTAAAATACGCGAGCTCATCCATATCCCCGCCATTCTCTGCGTACAGTCTGAATCCATCATCCAGACCTCTCTGCAGGCATTTATTTGAGCTCATTTTTCCATCCAAAACAGACCTGACAATAAAATAATAAAGAACACATGCGATCCTGCTCCGCTCATGGGCATGAGTAAATGCCGATGCTTCCCGGATCAGCTCAATAGCTTCTGTGTCCGTCATCCTGCCGGCTTTCTGCTCACAATAGCAGTACAGGCAAAACGGCATGATCCGCATAAGAGATCCGTTTCCATTTTCATTCTCTCCGGTCCTTCCGCAAGTCTTCCAGTTATGTGTCCGGGAATACTCAGTAATAGAATCAAAACACGCGCCACCTATATCATAGGAAAACCCAAGCGGGGTGTACTTGCCTTCTTTGAGCCATGAAACAAAGTTCTGCATGATCCTGTCAGGATCATATCCATAGTTATTCAGAGCATCCAGTGCTGCCAGTGTAAGGCTGCTGTCATCAGACCAGGAGCCCGCCGGCATATCGAATACTCCGTGTCCCCTCATATCTGTTACCGGATCCGCGTCTCTCTCCTCACGGGGAGCAAATTGGACGGGAAGTCCCAGCGCATCGCCTACAACCACACCCATAATTCCATTCATCCAAATATTCACCATAACTTTGGCCTCCCTCCCTGACCTGTCACTGGTCATATCAATACTCATCTCTGTCACGATCATATCTTAGCAAAACATACCTCCTTGCAGGTCAACCCGGAGTTGACAAATCAACTGGTCAGAAAATTGACCATTATGCCTTATAAAAATACGTGCTATAAATATAAGCACAAACAAGCTATGGGGCTCATCATGAAAGCTTATAAACAAAACTTACTAAATGAGATTACAACAAACAAAATCACCATTTGTGAGCTTACTCGCAGAACTGATCTGGCACGCAATACTATCAGAGCTATGCTGTTTAAAGATAATGATCCAAGAATGGATACATTCTTCACCGTTTGCAAAGCTCTCAATGTAGATCCTGCAGATATGCTAAGAGAAACTCACATCGCAAATAAGGAGGTTCTTACTATGGAAGAAATGGTTTTCAGATTAATTGAAACTATACCGGACATAAAGCCAGAAGAGATTCCCTATGTCTTAAGCGTAACAGTTGAAGAGGCGCAGCGCTATCTTGATGAGGTCGATAAACAGTATCACTAATGTATAGTGCGCAGCTGCGTTATTGAATTATCAAGGCAGCCTACTCATCCTTCATCTCTTCCAGTATGCCCTCAATAACATGTGCTCTGAGAAATAACCGCTCATATAGCCATGTGACGATAATATAGGCAAACAAAATGATTCCGCAGAACAGCAGACCTCGATTCAGCTGGTCTGAAATAGATGTGAACACCGCCGCCAGTATTGCCAATACAGACAGCAGCCCCATCAGCAAGTTCTGGATATCTTTCTGCGTATCAAACAGTTCGTCAAACAAGTGGGGATTGTTCCGTGAAAGCATAGCTCTTATAATAGCTTCTTCTGTGCCTATAACAAATAGCGAAACAAAAGAAATGCTAAACAGGCTTTGCCCTACAAGCAGGAGAGCCGATACCAGATCAATAGTAAATAGCTCCTCCGAATGATGCTGAAATATCAGGTATAGGACTCCGCACATTACCATAATGTATATGATGTTGTAAGCAGCAAGCTGCAATAAAGCCAGCCATTTTTTTGTGTCTCGTATTCTGTTCACAATACGATTCCAGCATTTGTGAGTAAGCAGTTCATAGAAACGTGCAACTTTTCTCTTATCCATTCATTCCCTTCTTTTATAATTCTTATCAATACAACCGCAAGATTCTTTCTTCCCTTTCAATAATCAGGAAGTAATTATGCCTCAGATTATTCTTCTAATCTAGTAAAAAAAATCATTTAACTTACAACTTTTGGCTGATTTTTCGATTTCGATAACCGCTATATCAAATTCACAAAAAATATGGCAAAATATTCTTGAGTGATCTCGTTGTTAGTGAAAACTATATGCCGCCTAATGGCTAAAAAGGAGATAGCATGAATCTGACAATTGAAGAAATTCAAGAATTGCAAAACAAGATGGATAATAAGCTCCCTCTGGAAGCTATGAAAAAGCTGTTCTCCATGCTGCCGGAGGGATTCTCCCCTCAATTGATCCTGCCTATGCTGTCTGATGCCGCCAAAGGGATATCAGAAAATGCATCTGTCGAAGAGATCGTTAAAACAGTTTCAGGGAAGATGAGAAAAGCTTCAGCTCCTCCGGAAAATCCTGCAGCTGACAGCAAAAGAATAGTTCGGGACTATTTTGATACCTTGCTTGTCGAAATGAGGCTCATGGATAGCGTTGAGCCCTCTACGGAAGCGGAATTCTTTGGATGCAAATTCTCGTCTCCTATAATGAATGCCGCTTTGTCCCACCTTGGTACGTTCCATCCTGACTGGGACGGCCCCATGGAGAAATATGCCGAGGCAGCCTTAAAAGCCAATGTTCTGCATTGGGTCGGGATGATCGAAAATGATCAGTTCGAACAGATCATGAAGATCGGCGCGAAGACAGTCCGCATCGTTAAACCATACAAAGATGAGGATAAGATCATCTCTCAGCTTGAGCAGGCAGGAGAGCTCGGAGCGGTTGCCGTCGGAATGGACATCGATCATACCTTCACGAAAACTGGCAACATAGATGTTGTTATCGGCGAAGAAATGGCGGTAAAGTCTTCCTGGCAGCTCTTGGAGTACAGCAAAATTGCAAAGCTTCCTTTCGTCATCAAAGGCGTTCTGTCTGTCCATGATGCAGTCAAGTGTGCCGAAATAGGAGCCTCTGCCATAGTTGTCTCTCACCATGGAGGACGGATCCCTTATGCCGCCGCCCCTGTCCAGGTGCTCCCTGATATCATCAGGGAAGTTGGGAGCCTGATGACGATCATTGTGGACTGCGGAATCGAGTCAGGATACGATGCTTATAAGGCCATGGCTTTGGGCGCGGATGGCGTAAGTGTTGGTACACATCTTATACCTGTGATTCAGAACGGAACTGCAGATGATGTGGCTGACAGAATCAGTGAGATGACGGCAGAGCTGAAAGGCATGATGGCCTATACAGGTGTTAAGGATTGCTCTTCCTTTGATCCTTCTGTTATACACAGAAGATACGAAACGTCATACAGAAACTATTACAGCCGGATCTTCGTTGAAAGCTCCGGCTGTTCTTTGTCCATTATACTAACTCTTTTACCGCCCCTACATTCGGAGTGACGACCTCATTCATGCTGATTCTTTTTTAAAACCCGCATTCCTTCTTCTGCGGTCCTTCATCACCAGAGACATAGCCTCTCCGGAACGACATATTGATTTCTTTAAGTTCACGTCTGCCTTCAACGTAATCCTGATACATATCCGCAAGGCCTGACGCGCAGCCGTCACAGGATCCATTGATATTTCCAAGCGATTCTGCTACGATCTGTTCCCGCTCTTCCTTTGTTGTATCCTTGATCAGCAGTGATTTCATGTTCCATCTTCTCCTTCCATGCCGAATTTCCTGCACAGGCACTCAAACCGCGCCTTTATGCACATGAACATCATAATAGAAAGGTTATTTTACTATCCTGTATTCAAACAATTCATAGATCAGCCTGGCTCCCTCACATATTTCCTGCGGAAGGAGTGCTCTCGCTACACATTTAAGCTCATCTGTCTGCTGTGTCTCATTTCTGAGATAGGCGTAATCGCCGTCTATGGATTCTACTGTGTATTCTATTGGTCCCATAGTTTTACTCCTTATAAATAGTATTTGAAATACATCAATCTTTGAAATAAGAGGACATAATTCATGTATTCTCACGCAGTTTCGCGCAGAAGTCATTGATCTTACGATCATTCTCTGCGTTCTGTCTAACCTTCGGGTCGATCAGCACCAGCTCCGCTTCCAACTGATTAATTCCAATGGCTTCTTTCAGTTTGGCAAATGCCTTCTCTGCCCCGGCCCCGCTCTGGCATGCAAAGGCGGCGATTCGTTTTCCCTTCAGATCATTGTCTTTGACAAAGGTTCGGATCGGCGGCGTCACATTGCCCGCCCATACAGGGAAGCCGAAAACGATCCGGTCATAACTGTCGGCGTCAAACGTATATGGCTCCAGTTCCGGAGTCTCTGCCATTACGGCACTTTTCCCGCCCCAGAAGAACTTCTTAAAGCCGCTGGCCGGATACTCTTTGACCGGCACCAGCCGAAGTGCATCAAATTCGCAGACCTCCGCGATTTTGGTTGCGGCGTATTCCGTATTTCCCTCCAGGGAATAGTAAACAATGAGAGTCTTCATCAAGTTATGGCCAAGGATACCCCCACCTCTACAGGTGGCGGGAGGAATTGGCCATCCTCCTCCTATGGTGATACAGCGATCCAGGCACCTGGATAGCTCACTACTTTTACTGTATGGATAGCCACACTCTTTCCGTTATCAAGTATGACCCGTGATCCGCCGCAATGTACCCCCTTTGCCAAGTGTCTTTGCCTGCCGGCCTGCAGGATCGTTCCTGGCTGTATATGGTAATGCGTCCGCCTGATCACCCGTTTCCCTGCGCTGACCTTAGGCCCGCGGAAAATGCACTCGTTCTTGTCTGACATACGGGGCTCACGCCTGTTGGTCCTGTTGCAGCCAAGAGACGAACCGGGCTTTTTCTTTCCGTCACGGATATCGATAAGCTTCGCGTCATAGAACTTCTCCAGCACGCGGTTGTTCCGGCGGCGTTTCCTGCGGTAAAGCGTATCGGCCCTGTGTGCGGGATGGAACGTGCCGGTCGCATAGGCATCATTGACGTGGCTTTTCCTGATATGCAGGTCCTGGCGCTTCAGCTTGGTCATGGCTCCATACGTGATATGGATGTCAATATCTTCGGCTATTTCCCGCAGGATGCCATACATCTGCCACCGTACCATCGTCATGAATGTCGCGCCCTTGAAAGCAGGCAGCTTCGGATCCAGGCCATACAGTTTCCCGGACGGTTTGTGGTTCCCTGGCGTATGGCACTTCTCACAGACCGTCATAAGGTTCGCCATGCGGTCTGTCCTGTCGCCTTTCCAGTATCCGATGTGGTGTTCATGCAGTATCGCGTGGTCGCTGATACCGCGCCCGCATATGCGGCATGTATAACCATCCCGGGAGAATACAGCCTGCCGCAGCGTCTCTGACAGATACCGCTCACCGTGCTGGTAATCCACACCCTGCGGTGCAGTCCTGCCTTCCGCTATGGCTTTCAGGAGCTGTGTGTCAAACTTCCCCATCTCGAACACAGCGTTTGTGATGGGATATACCTGCGTATACATAAGGAACAGCTTCACCTGTGTCTCCATCCGGTTCCGGATGGAAGGCGCAAGCCAGCCTGATTTTTTGCTTGCCCTGCGGTTATCGAACCTCGGGGCTCTATAGCGCCTGCGGTTCCTTCTGGCACGTCTGTACTTACGGCAGTCGTTGTGCTTTTCCGTCTCGTCATGCAGAAGGTCGTACTGTGCGCTGACATACTCATGCTTTTCGGAGCATATGGAAACGCCCACATGCTCGTATCCCGTGTCTGTTTTGTATTCCACGGGCTGTGTTTTTCCTGTCTCACGGTCCAGCAGGCGGATCGTGAATGGCACATGTTTATGGATGACGGCCCGTCCGGACTTTAACAGCTTCCGGGCCCTTGCTTCGGTAGTCGGCATCAGCCTGATGCCGCTATTACCAACAACAGCAACCATGCTGATGCCTCCCTTCTTTGGAATAGATGGACTTACGTCCTTCGGCCTGCGGCTGAAACAGCCGTTACCGTTTCTCCTACTAAGATACAGTTACCCGTATC
>JAFTFD010000307.1 GCA_017449745.1 Lachnospiraceae bacterium | reverse complement strand
CGGCATTATTGACACCATTGGACAGGGACGGAAATGTCAAAACTGAGCTTGCGCAGGAGCTCATTGATCTGTATGTCAGGCAGAAAGCTGCCGGTGTGTATATGCTCGGCTGGACAGGAGAAGGGGCACATCTTTCGGTGGAGAAGCGGAAGACCTGGGCAGAAGCAGTCCTGGCTGTTGCAAAAGGCCGCATCCCTGTATTCGTTCATGTAGGATACAATGAAAACCTGGATGATTCGGTGGAACTTGCAGCTCACGCTGCAGCGCATGGCGCGGATGCTGTTTCTTCTGTTGGAATCTCAACCAAAGCGACACTTGATGACAATATACAGTATTTCAAAAGAATTTCTGAAGCAGCACCCAATATTCCGTTTTATATCTATTGGGTCATGCAGGGAACTACGCTGACAGGGGGAAGACCTCTTCAGCCGACAGAGATCCTGGAGGCAATGAAAGCTGTTCCTACATTCGCGGGAATAAAATTCACAGACACTAACTTCTATACGCTGGAGCGGTTTAAAAAGCATGCTCCTGAGCTTAACATCCTGACAGGAGCTGATGAACTTGCATTTTGCTCTCAGCTTATGGGAGCGGATGGCAATATCGGTGCCCTGCAGGCGGTAACACTGTATCATTATCAGGAAATGTTCCGCCTTGTAAATGAAGGTAAGATAAAAGAAGCACGGGAGCTTCAGTACCGGGCTAATGAAGTGTCTGAGGCTTATGCTGATAAGAAAATCGGCAACCTGCCAGGCATCAAACTCCTCATGGAGCGGATCTATGGAATACCTGTAGGATATTGTTCACCGGACGGACCGTTCAAAGACGCCGTGATTGCGGAAGAGGATGCAGATAGGTTAGTAGAGATATTTAGAAAGAATATTCTTTTGCCGGATTAAGATAGATATAGATTAAGCAGTGCTGCTTTACTACATGGTGGGGCAGCATTTGTTTTGTAACACATCCGATATTAAAGCGAAGCAGGAATGATCCCTCCTTCGCTTTCCTCATCTTTCCAGCAAACTGCCGGTTGCTTCGAATTTCATGGTGTCAGGCAATTTTTAAATTTTCAGAATATTAAATCATTTTCCAACTTGAAAAATGTTGTTGCATTTTTGGGGTGATTGGGGTATTATATCCCTTGCGTGCAGGAGTGGTGGAATTGGTAGACGCGCAGGCTTCAGGTGCCTGTGTCCGCAAGGACGTGTGGGTTCAAGTCCCATCTCCTGCATCTCTTTATTAGAGAAGCAGCCCGGTCTTCAGAGCGGAGCGGCAGCCGATAAGGAGATGCAAAACTCCATATTAAAATGCGGAAGTGTCGGAATTGGTAGACGACCTAGACTAAGGATCTAGTGGGAGTTATCCCGTGTGGGTTCGAGTCCCATCTTCCGCATTTTTTATTTGCTTAAATGGCCCTGGGAGATGTTCCCGGGGCCTTTTTTGAATTGACCCCGGGAAACGTCCCTGGGGTCAAATATTTAAGAGAAGACGGATGTTTTTTGCAGTGATATAATATATTAGCATGTGGCCATTTTATGGAAATGGGATTTGGTATAATAATTCTGTTTATTGAATGAATGGAATGTATTACGGAGGACCTTATGAAAAAGTTCAGTTATAGCAAGACAGCAGCTGTTCTCCTGACTGCCGCGCTCGTCATCGGAAACCTGGCAGGCTGCGGGATGAGTTCCGGCGGGACCAACTTTGCGGAGCAGGAAGAGAGCAGTGAAAATACCGGCAGTTCTTCAGAGGACGAAAATAGCGGCGCGGATGCAGCGGAAACTGATACGGCAGTGAATGCATCCGAAGACCAGGCATCAGATTCTGATGGCACCGGCAGCGATTCGGCTGAGCAGGCTGGTGAAAACGGCAGTGACGATTCAGAGGATGCGTCTATTTCCGGAAACAGTGCGGGATCATCTGATGAGCAGTCGGTCTCGGGTAACAGCACGGAGACGGCAGACGGCTCCGTGGTCCTGGAGGTCACTCCTGTCGATGAGAAGGAAGAACTGCTGGAAAAACTGCATTCTTTTGAAACAGACACCGAGCATGAGCTCGAAGCCGAGACGAGTATTTATGACCAGGTGGGAGATGTGGTGCCCGATGAAGTTGCCAAAGAAGTCGACCCCGCACTGCTGCAGGATTATATCGCAGGCAACGAAGGCAGCAACATCGCTCCTACACTGATCGACGACGAAGTGATGAAGATCGCGATTCTGGGAGATTCTCAGTTCGGCAACTTCAAGGATTATGACGGCATGGGATTCCTCTTGTCCCAGTACTGCAGGGCGGACGTCTACAATTTTGCCATTGGCGGCACGCAGGCAGCCGTTGCCCTGGGCGAAGGTACGCCTACAGGTAAAGTCGGAGAAAATGTCACCGGTGTCGGAATGGCTATGGCAGTAACGGGGCAGACAGAGATCGGTTTCCTGGAAATGTATCCCTATGTGCATACACTGTTCCAGATCTGCGATTTTGATGATATCGATGTCTTCGTCGTGGAATATGGCGTCAATGATTTCTTTGCCAAGGTGCCAATCACCAATTACGGAACAAATTATCCCGCGATATGCTCCTATCGTGAATCCATCGATTTCATCGTTAAGACTCTTCGGCAGCGTTATCCGGAGGCAAAGATCGTTGTCTGCGCACCAGGGTATGCCCAGTTCTTCAGCAACGGTGCTTATCTTGGTGACGGCAATATGATGAGCAACGGCGTCGGGACCCTGATGTCCTATGCGGACAGCTGCATCAACCACGTCCAGACCAGTTACAATCCGAACGAAGTAACTCTTATGGATGCTTACTATGTACTTGGGGTAAATGGACTGACAGCGCACGACTATCTGCTGGATGGCGTGCACTATAACAGACAGGGCAGGGAGATTTATGCGCAGATGCTCGGCAGGATCATTATCCGTCTGATGGGATATTCCATTGAGCCTGGTGTGAATCCTGCGGATGGAGCATGGCTTGCTACCAAACAGTGAGACAGGTGGGACAAAGGGGACAGACCCCTTGTCTCATACCGAAAAAGCGGGATAAAGGGTCTGTCCTCTTTGTCCCGCTTTAATGAGAATGATCGATGAAATCGGGGGCGCTGCCGTCCACAGCGGCATGTTCCGGACAGCTGCAGGTGATCCGCAGTGAGCGGTAGGTATTACCGAACTCAACAGTCATGATACCGTCAGCCGGACAAAGACCGCGTATCTGGTGCTTTTCGTCGAGAACAGGATCGCCGGGTTCCAGATCCGAGTGACGGTAAATGTATTCCCCGTATTCGGAACGGATTATGCTTTCCAGCCGGTCGTAATCCCTCTCTGCTTCAGCAGGGTCGGAAGAGCCTGGACCTTGCCAGGGACTGTCCGGTCCAAACAGATAAATGTCGATGATATGAAACCGCGCCCGTTCACAGCTGATGGAGCGGTCCCTTGCAATATAAGACGCATAGGCCGGCGTACAGCTTAACAGGAAGACTACAATGATGCTGCCTAAGACGATGGCAGATTTTTTATATTTTAGGATTATATTTTTCATATGGTTCATCTTAAACCATGCGTTTATGATTGACAAGATGAGAAAGAGAGACAGTGAATATGCGGAATAGCCACACAAACAGTAATGGAAAATGGGAACGCCGGGCAGCGGTATATGCCTGGATTCTGTATCTGCTGTCTCTGGTGCCGCTGTTGATCGCGGGGCTTTACAACTATCCCAGTGCCGATGATTTTTCAATGGGTGCACCGGCACATCTGGCTTATCTGGAGGGCGGTCCCCTTGCCGCAATGAAAGCTGCCGTCTACATGGGGTGGTATGATTATCAGAACTGGATGGGCTATTTTACTTCAACCGTGCTGATGTCGCTGCCGCCCAATGTGTTCGGGGAAAAATACTATGCCCTCTCCACAGTGATCCTTGTCGGTATTTTCACCCTCGCGGCGGCATATCTGATGCATGTTATTTTTGTCAGGATCTTCGGATGCGGAAAAGCTCCGGCAGCCGCGGTCACGGCGATTCTGCTGTTTCTGTCTGTGCAGTGCATGCCTCAGGGGATGGCAAGGGTGGAGTCGTTTTACTGGTATTGCAGCGGAGCAAATTATTTTCTTACACTTTCCCTGGGAATGATCTGGCTGGGAATGCTGCTGACAGAGACCATCCGCGGAATGTGGCCCGAGATCAGTGCTTTCGATCCTGCGAACAAATTTGAGGCGGAAAACGGGGCAACATCCGGAGAGTCAAACGAGAGCGCGGATCCGCAGTATGAACAGCAGAAAGATGGCTGCGTGACAAATAAAAGAAGGACGAACAGTTCCATCGGAGTTCGTTATATCCTCCTGTTATTGCTCAGCTTCTGGATCGGCGGCGGCAATTATATGACAGCGCTCAGCTGTGCGATTATCGGCGTGCTCCTGATGGCGGCAGCAGGTTTATGCCGCATCGAGAAACTGAGGAGATTCATGCCGGGAGAACGTCCTGTATATCTCCCTCGCAGAATCCTTGCACCGTGCCTGCTGATGCTTGCAGGATTTGTCTGCAGCTGCCTGGCACCCGGAAATAATGTGCGCGGTTCTTCGGTAGAGGGTTTTGGTGCCGTAAAGACGGTCATGATCTCGCTGTACTATGTGCTTCGGTACTGTCTCGGAGAATGGAACCGCTGGGAAGTTGTCATGCTGATGCTGCTGATGCTTCCTTTCCTTGTGCTGATGGCAAGACAGAGCAGGTTTTCCTTTTCTTATCCGTTGATTTTTACTGCGTTTATGTATGGCCTCGCGGCAGCGAATATCTGCCCGCCGCTTTTTGCGCTGGGAAATCTTGAAGCGGGGCGTCTGCAGGCGCTGTTCTGGGTACAGTATCTGCTGCTGCTGACGTTAACGGAGTTTTACTGGGTAGGCTGGATCGTAAAGCGCGTTCCGGAGTGGAACGCCGGCGGTCTGCTGGCTCGTGAAGAGCAGGATGGGGGCCGGATGCCTCTTCAGGAGCGTTATTGTCTGATGCTCCTTGCAATCTTCCTGTTCGGGTCTGCAATGTGTATTAAAGTCGATCCTGATTATTATACCTTTACGTCTGCAGAACAGGATCTGCTGAGCGGCGAGGCGGCTCTGTACAGAGCGGAAAATGCAGCCAGAAGAGACGTACTGACAGATCCGGCAGTGACAGATGCGGAATTAAGACCGTTCAGTGTCCGTCCGGATGTCCTGTTTTATTCGGATATTACGGAAGACCCTGAAGACTGGCAGAACCGCGGTGTCGCGCGGTATTATCAGAAACAGTCGGTAGTGCTGACAACTGCGGAGTAGCGTGAGAGCGAAGAATTCTGATTACAGGAAAAATGCATTTGATATTATTAAGATCTGGGCGGCTATATCCGTGATGCTCAAGCATTACATCCGCTTTTCGCAGGTGCTGTTCGAAAAGCTTCCTGCGCCGGTGCAGGACCAGAACGCAGGGACACTTAAAGTGTTTCAGCGGATCCTCGTGACGGCGGAGTTTTTTGAACCGGTGATCCTGTTTTTTGTCGTGAGCGGGTTTCTTACTGCAGCATCGCTTGAAAGAAGCAGGCAGGGAAGCGGCACTGCATTGGGAACAGAAATGCGTGCGCACAGCGGGTCTGGCAGCGGTGCGCTGAAAGCGGAAGTGCATCCGGAAAACAGAGATGCAGAAAGTGCTGCGGCATTTTTGAAAAAGCGTTTTTTAAGGATATACCCGGAATTATGGCTGAGCAGCTTGATCTATCTGGCTGTGCTGCTGGTCACAGCCCCCGGTCTGCTCGATAGGAGTATGCTGAAATGGGCAGCCGCGCAGGTGTTTGGGATCGCCTATACGCCTTCCTGTCTGAAGAACTATGCAACAGGCAGCATGAACGGTGTGCTCTGGATGATTTTTGTGCTGGTGCAGATGTATGTTCTGCTGGCGGTATTCGGAAAGCGGCTGGAGCGGCTTAAGCCGGCCGGATGGCTGATCTTCCTGACGATATGCGGAGTCTGCAATCTGCTCTGCCGTTCCGCGCTCGCAGCCGCAGAGGCTGGAGATATTCTTTCCGCAGCAGCTTCCGCGCAGAGCCGGATGCCCGTGATTTTCGTAAGCGCTGTAACTATTCTGAACAGCCATAACAGTGTCGTTGGCAAAGTCGTTGAGCGCCTGTTTCTGCCCTATGCCCTGTGGTATTTCACCGGCGTATTCTGTTTTCGGTTCAGAGATACCGTGATCCCGTTCTGCAGAAAATACGGATGGCTGTGCCTGACCGGCACGGTGCTGATGCAGGCGGCAGCAGGCCGTTTGTTTCCCGATATATGGTCGTACGGCTACTACTGCGGGATCGGAGAAGGACTGTGTGCGGCGGCTGCAGCAATTCTGGCGGCTTTTACGCTTCCGGCAGTGCGGGTGAAAAGAGATATCACCTATGAAATATTCCTGTACCATTGGCTGTTTTTGAATCTCTGGGTTTCTTATGACCTGATTTGGAGTCCTATGCCGGCAGTCATGCTGGCAGCATTCCTTTGCGTCTCCATCGCTGCAGCATATATGATGCAGCGGATATATAAATTGACTTCGGGAACGTTTCCGGGGGTCAATTTATTGCACCGGTAAGACTGAGATATGAAGAAAGTTTCATCAAAAAACTGGATCAAGCTGATTTTATTCAGCTTTTAGGCGGGTGTTGCTATAGCCGGGGTCTATCATGTTCTGTCCTGGAAAGATACGATGGGACCGCACCTTTCGAATGTGCAGCAGCTGTACGCAACGGAAGACAAGAAAATTGACGTTTTCTTCGTCGGCAGCAGCCATGTTTACGGAGGTATCAATCCTGATGTTTTGTGGCAGCAGCGGGGCATAGCGTCTTTTGACCTCGCCTGTTCCGGACAGGACAAGCAGTCGGCGGTGAGATTTCTGAAAGAAGCGCTCAAGACGCAGAGTCCTAAGGTCGTTTTCGTCGATATTTTTTCTGCCACTTATGAAAAGGGTGCGGTTCAAGGCAACGTATACCGCAACATGCTTTCCATGGATCTGTCGCCGAATTCTGTCGGACTAGTCCACGATTATTTTGAAAAATATGATATGGACTACATTCTGAAATGGCCGATCGTCCACACCCGCTACAGGGAGCTTGAGCCTTATGATTTCGTTCAGTTTCCGTTCAGCGAATACGGAAGGGGATTTTGCTCAAGGTACAGTATCGGGATGATCGACCCTGGCATTGAGGCAGGACTGGCCGGCGATGCTGTTCCAATCTCTGAGACCAACAAGACTTTTGTGGATGATCTTGTTAAACTCGCGGAAGAACAGGATTTTTCACTTGTCCTGATGATCCTGCCGTACCAGATGAAGGCAGAGGATCAGGTGATCTACAACGGTATATTTGAGTATGCCGCTGCGAAGGGAATAGAATGCCTTAATTTCAATGCTTCTTCAGGCAGCGCGTATGCCCCGGCGATCGATACAGGATTGGATTATACAGCTGATTTCATGGATCACGGGCATCTCAATATATTTGGCGCCGAAAAACTGTCAACATGGCTTGGTATGTATCTTGCGGAACGATATGATCTTGCTGATCACAGGGGAGACCCTTCCTACCGTATGTGGGATGAGAGTGCGGCCTATCAGGGGCACCTGGCACTGTGGGAGATGCTTCCCGTGACCGGAGATCCGGTCTCTTATGCTTCGGCAATCGGTGCCATTCCGGACGTTGAGACAATACTGACGGTACCGGCACAGGGATTGCCAGGGGATATTTCCGACGGTGTTCTGCATGCATTGGATATTTTGGGAGCACCTCAGGAACTGGCACAGTCTGGAGGAACCTGCATAGTCAAAAACAGGGAAGTGCTTGCTTATCTTGACAACACTGACAAACAGAAGAATGCTTCCATCAGCTTGGATCTTGATTGCTTTCATACGATTCATGCAGAGAAAACAGCGGACGGAGAGCAGATCGTGCTGTTTGACCGTGAGCGGATTTTTCTGGAGTTGAACGGACTGGGGATACTGGTATATGATCCGGTTCTGGGCGAAAAACTGGATATGAGATTTTTTGAATGATTTACATGGCCCGGATTTGTAAATGTAAAAATACGCCATAAAAAGGAAACGGATGAGAATGACACTAGAGGAAGGCAGATGGAAAATAAACGAACGTCTGATCCTTGCAGCAGGGTTTCTCCTGCGCTTTTTGTATGTCCTTTTTTCCACGATCTATGAGCGGCAATATGACATCGGCGCGATCGATCTTACCGCAGAGCATACGGTCAGCGGAGGGCATCTGGCCTACATCCAGTATCTGTACCAGAACGGTCATCTGCCGGATGTCGACCCCACTACGGTTTATCAGTTCCATCATCCTCCTTTTCATTATATAGTAAGTGCTGTGTGGCTCCGTCTGGCTTCTGTTTTTATCAGGGAGCCGCGGGCGCTTGAGGAGAGTCTGCAGGTGATTCCGTTGATCTGCTCCCTGGCAGTGCTGACCGTTCTGCTGAAAATCGTCCGGCAGTGCGGGCTGCGTGGAAGAGGGGGGAGGATCGCGCTAAGCGTTTTTGCATTTCATCCCTCTTTGATCCTGCTCTCTGGCAGCGTAAATAATGACGGGATGGGGCTTCTGTTCACTGTACTGTGCATTTATGAGATGATTGCATGGATAAAGGCATGGTCACAGGAAGCGGCATATAATGGCGGCAGCGGACAGCTGGCAGGCAATGATAAAACGTCCGGAAAAAGACAGTCATGGAAACATATCGTCCTGCTGGCTGTGTATCTGGGTTTTGGCATCATGACCAAGCAGAGCGTGGCAGAACTGGCATTTCCAATAGGGATTATTTTTGCCGCAGAATTCTTCAGAACTGTTTATGAGGAGTGCAGAGCGGAGAGCAGACATGAGGAACCGGCAGGACAAAGCAAGCCGGAGATGATAACAAATACCGTCAGGGGCGGCAGGTTTCGTTCCACAGGACTGCTGCTTGCGCAGTACGCGATCTTCCTGCTGATCTCCATACCTGCGGCAATGTGGTTTTATATAAGGAATTATATCCGGTACAGAATGCCGCTCGTCTGGGTCTACACACTTCCTGAGGACTCCTGGCAATATGTCGGTAACGTTCCGGTACAGTACCGCTTTCTAATGCCGAAGCCCTCCGACTTGATGGACAATATCCGCCATTTCCAGATCGGCTGCGGATATAACGTGTGGATGCAGATCTTCCGGACCTCTGTTCTCGGAGAATGGGATATGGCAGGGACAGCGAAATGGATCAAGCTTCTGGCTGTCGTGCTCATGCTCCTGGGAGCCGTACTGGGAGTGACTGCGTTCCTGTGTATGATTGCAGTATTGTTCCGTGTAGTCTTTAGTAAAGAAAAAGCTGCGGAAGGCAGTTATGGATCAGTCAAGGAAAACATAAAGGAAATCCGCAGTATGGGCAGAGCATATGTTTGCAGAAAAATATGGGTATTCCTGCTCCTGGTTTATCTGGTCAACATGGTTTTCTATCTGAGATTTGCCTATGATTATCCCCAGGAATGCAGTATGAATTTCCGGTATATCACGGTGACGCTCGTGACGCCTGCACTGGCACTGGGGGCGGTAATTGTCCAGCCTGATTGCAAGTGGAACAACAGACTGCAGAGTTTTATAAGCCGGGCAGCCGGTGTTCTTTTGGCCCTCTTTTGTGCAGCATCCTTCTTAATGACGATTGTCTGGTGCTTTATAAAATGATGATAAGGTCAAAAGGCATTTGTCCTGCAGAATTAGTGTATGACAGAAAACAATGCGAAAAACAAGATCCGGATATCGGTCATTGAGATCCTGCTTTCGGCGCTGCTGGCGGCAGGACTTCTGTTCGTGCTGTTTTATATCCGCGGATTTTACCCTTTTGGGAACGGATCCATAGCACTCACTGATCTTTATTCGCAGTATCTTCCCCTTCTTTATCGTTTTTATGATGTTGTGACAGGGAATAAAAACCTGTTCATGGATCCGGCGATCGGAGGAGGCGTGAATCTGTATGCGGATACGATCAATGAGGTCCTGAATCCTTTCAACTATATTCTGCTCCTGTTTGGAAGGCAGCGGATCTGGCAGAGCGTAAATCTCCTGCTCATTTGCTATGCTGCCGCAGCCACGGCATCGGCGGATCTGTCCCTGCAGATCCTGTTCCCCGGTCAATTTGGGAATTCATCCGATGATCCATACGCGGATACTTATTCCGGGGCAGATGATAATATAAGCGATCCTTCACGTAAGAAGATTAGAAGCGGTCTGCACTGGCTCTACGTGATCCTTGCTGTCTGCTACGGATGTTCGGGCTATATAGCCTATAATTATCAGATCATTAAGTGGATGTATTTTCCGGTCCTTTTTCCTCTTTTTATGGTCTCTTTCCGCAGACTCATGGCAGAGAAAAAAGGCGGATGGTACGCCGTTCTGCTCGCCTATCAGCTTGTTCTCAGTATTCAGCTCGGTTTTATGACTTTGCTGTTTGTCTTTTTCGGCAGCGCTTTTTATATGTGGTACCTTCGTCTGCAGGGCACAGATACAGCAGAAAAAAGTACCGCGGGGATGAACCTGCGTTTGCAAGGCGCAGATAAAAGGGGGAAAAATACCTCGGGAAGGAATCTTCGCCAGGTCCTTTTTCATCTGGGAACAGCGACTTTTGCCGGCATTCTTCTTGCTGGCGCGGTACTGGCGCCAAGTGCAATGATCCTGTTGGATTCCGCGCGGTCAGGAGAACTGTTTTCCTATGTGGAGCTGATGAAACAGACAGGTGCTTCGGATATCGCCGACCGCGTTTTTCAGATCGCGCATCCGGTGCTGCTGGCTTATCCCGCCGCTTCATGGATCAGGAGAATCCGTTCGCACAGAAGAGCGGATCCGGCAGAGAAGGTCCTTTTCTTCTGGAACCTGTTCCTGTGGATGACGGTCCTCCTGCAGCCGGCAAACCTGCTGTGGCATATGGGGAGCTATATGTGTTTCCCGGTCAGGTATGCCTATATGATTCTTTTCTCGATGATCTGCCTGGCCGCGCAGACGGATAGGGTCGAAAAGAGCGGGATATGGTCTGTAAATGTCTCGCAGGACAATACCCGGAATAATCATAAAATCCTGCATACCCTGCAATGGATCGGTGTCTTTTGTCTGAACGCTGCCGGGCTCTGGGCAGCCGTGCATTTTGCGGACAGGATCACACAGGCGTTCTCTTCCTTGGTGCTGACAAGCTGCAGGAAGGAGACGCTGCTCGTTTTCGGGATTCTGGGGCTTCTTTTCGCTGCGGGGCTTTTTGCGTGGAAAAACAGAATACTGCAGCTGATCACAGCGCTTTGTGCAGGAGCGTGCCTGTTCCTGTTTATTTTCCTGCCGCAGAATTATGCCGTGCGGCAGATGAATGAGCAGGCGTACATGCGGCTGATGCAGCAGTATGAAAAAAGTCAAATGGAAGCGGAGGATAGTGCGTTTCCTGCTGTCCTGACAGCGGATGACGACACACTGCCGCGCGATGCGGCGATGGTGAATGGCACCAGGTCGCTCACCTGCTATATGCCTACATTAAGCAAAAAGACGCAGCAGACACTTCGGAATTTCGGGTATGAAGCATACTGGACTGCGACATCGTCCAAAGGCGGATCCGCCCTGTCGGAGGAATTGCTGACCTATGCGCACCTTCTTAAAGATGGTGAAGAGGCCGGCGACAGCAATAGAGTTCCATTTT
>JAFTFD010000306.1 GCA_017449745.1 Lachnospiraceae bacterium | reverse complement strand
TTCGGCGGCTGATTCAACTGTCCGAGTTGGTAAAAGGCTCATTTCGGTGAAAACTATAGGCTTTTATATAGTCTCACCGGTTGGGAAAGTTATAATAAAGTATAATCGTGAATTGTGAATGGTTGTTGCTGTCAAAATTAAAATCTCATTAAAAACATCGCACTTTCTTTCTCTGCGATGCCGCTTTATAATACTAAGATATGAGATTATGGGTTATTGCGGGCTTGTGCCCGAAACTGATATCCGGTAAGTGTTAAAAGCTGTAGTTTATACCAAACATGGAGGACGATGATGAACAAGGCAACTTTAGACAAAGCACTGGATCTGGTTTTTTACAAGCTGATGCATCTGGAAGCTCCGGACGCATCTATGGACAAAGGAACTTCCCATGAGGATCACGAGAAGGGACTGATCGCAAGAGATTTCGGAATTGAGGAGTGGGACTGGCCCCAGGGCGTCGGCCTGTATGGCTTCCTGGAACTGCAGAAGGCCAGAAAGAATACAGATTACGATGAATTCCTGATGAATTGGATCAAGAGAAACCGCGAGTTCGGTCTGCCCTCCAAGAATATTAATACTTCCGCGCCTTTCCTGACGCTGTTCGACCTGATCTGCAGGTATGACCTGCCGGAACTGGAGCAGATGTGCGTCGAGCACGCTAACTGGCTGGTCTATGAACTGCCCAGGACTACAGACGGCGGCTTTGAGCATATGACAAGTGCCATCGGTGACCGCAACGGCGTCGGCCGTCATCCGGAACAGCTGTGGGTGGACACCCTCTTCATGGCAGTGCTGTTCCTCGGCAAAATGGGAGCAAAATACAATAATCCTGTATGGCTCAATGAGGCAGTGCATCAGTATCTGCTGCACATCGAGTACCTCTATGAAAAGCGGACAGGTCTCGTATACCACGGCTGGAACTTCCTGGAAAACGGAAACTTCGGCGGTATTTTCTGGTGCAGAGGTAACTCCTGGTTCACCTACGGAGCGCCTGCTTTCCTTGCGGCTGTCGGAAACAGCATTTCTGACTGTGACCGCCGCTTTATCCACACGGCCTGGAAGCATCAGGTCGACGCGCTCCTGAAACTCCAGTCCCCGGAAGGCCTCTGGCACACTGTCCTGGATGATGAGAGCAGCTATCTGGAATCCTCCGGGTCCGGCGCGATCGCGGCAGGAATCCTTCTTGGCGTACGCAGCGGCCTGTTAGACGAGTGCTATGCGGAAGCCGGCATGAAGGCAGTGGAAGGGCTTCTCGGACAGATCGACAAGGACGGCACAGTCCTCGGCGTATCCGCAGGAACAAGCGCCGGCTATGATGCAGACCACTATAAGAACATCATGATCATGCCCATGGCATACGGTCAGTCGTTGACAGCACTTGCCCTGATCGAAGGACTGTATTTTGCTGAATAAAGCTGGCGGATGTGCTTGATGAATCCGCATATAACTGCGGACATCTGCCGTCCTGCTGACATATTAACTACATCATGTTTTTGCTAACATGGTTCAAGGAGAAAAATGTCGCAGACACTGACTATAGACAACAAGGTTTTTTACAGCAAGCTTGCCAGGATCGCTACGCCGATCGCGCTGCAGAGCCTGATGCTCGCTTCCGTCGCGGCCGGCGACGCCCTGATGCTGGGGCGGGTCGCACAGGAGCAGATGACGGCGGTCTCGCTGGCATCACAGATCCAGTTCGTCCAGAACATGTTTTTAATGGCGGCGACTGGTGCCGGCTCCATACTTGGCGCGCAGTACTGGGGAAAGGGAGATAAGAAGACTGTTCAGAAGATCTTTCATATCATGCTCGTGACAGCCGGCTTTATCTCGATCCTTTTCTTTGCGGCCTGTGAGCTGATCCCTGGCGCCCTTATGATGATCTTTACAGCGGATGCTCCGCTGATTGCCATCGGCAGCTCTTACCTCAGGATCGCCGGCTGGTCATACCTGATCACCGGTATTTCGCAGTGCTACCTGGCGGTGATGAAGGTCTCCGACCATGTGGCACCGAGCGCGTGGATCAGCTCCAGTGCTGTTATCATGAACATCGTGCTCAACGCCATCTTTATCTTTGGCCTTCTTGGGGCGCCTGCCATGCAGGCAAGAGGCGCTGCGCTTGCTACGACGCTTTCCCGAATCATCGAGCTGGCACTTTGCCTGATTATTTCCTCAAGGGCTGACTATATCCGTCCGGCACTCAACAAGATATTCAGTGCAGGCAGGAGCCTTTGGGGCGATTTCATGAAGCAGTGCCTGCCTCTCATGGGCGGTTCCCTGTTCTGGGGCGTCGGTTTCACATCCTACACGGCAATCATCGGTCACATGGGTGCGGATGCTGCGGCAGCAAATTCCGTTGCAGCTGTGGTCCGAGATCTTGTCTGCTGCGCATGCAACGGTATCGGCAGTGCAGCCGGCATTATCGTCGGCAATGAGCTCGGTGCAGGAAAGCTGGATATGGGCAAGGCTTATGGTACCAAGCTCATGAAGCTGTCCTATGTGATCGGATTTGCGTCCACGGCACTGGTCCTTGCGGTCACCCCGATCGTCACCCGCATGGTGATCCTGACCGAGGAGGCGCACAGCTATCTGACAGGGATGATGATCATCATGGCTGTCTATATGATCGGGCGATGCGTCAATACCGTTACGATCAACGGAGTCCTGGACGGAGGCGGAGATACACTTTTTGATATGTACAGTCTCGCTGTCTGCATGTGGGGGATCGCGATCCCTCTGGCGATGCTCGGCGCTTTTGTTTTTCACTGGCCGGTACTGCTGGTTTATGCGTGTACCTGCCTCGATGAGGTCGGCAAGATCCCGTGGGTCATGGCCCGTTTCTACAAGTACAAATGGGTGCGGAACCTGACCACGGATCAGTAAACAGATGCTGAGGTCAAACGGCATAAAAGCATTCCGGATCAAAGCGGAAGGAGCCAGCAGATGAAACTGTTTCACACAGGATATCAGGAGATCAAAGAGCCGGACGTCCATTACGGCAGGAAAAATGCGGACTTCGGACAGGGCTTCTATATGACTGCCGAGTATGAATTCGCTTCCAGGTGGGCCAGAGCCGGCAAAGATGTGACGGTGTACGTCAATCATTATGAGCTGGACACGGAAGGACTGAAGATCCACCGGTTTGAGCGCAGCCAGGAGTGGGCGGATTACATTCTGGACAACCGGGCTGGCAAAAAGGATTCCCTGCCAGACATCGATGTGGTCATCGGGCCGATCGCCAATGATACGATCTATGATACGATGGGCATTATTTCCAGCGGCCTTTTGGGAAGGGAGCAGTCCCTGTGCCTTCTGATGGTCGGACCGGAATACAGGCAGATCGTCTTAAAAACAGAG
This sequence comes from Lachnospiraceae bacterium, assembly GCA_017449745.1. Classification (GTDB taxonomy): domain Bacteria; phylum Bacillota; class Clostridia; order Lachnospirales; family Lachnospiraceae; genus CAG-791. The sequence continues at coordinate 6,088 of JAFTFD010000306.1, read as the reverse complement.
GCAGCGGCCGGCAAACTAAGGTGGCTTGGCTCCGAGATCCTGCCGAACGAGCGGATCCATGCCGTCCAGGCGCAGGTCGCCGAAGAAGAAGCTGTTTACCAGAAACAACTGGTTGAGGCAATGAAGAAACTGTGACAGATTTCCCGGGTCAATACTTCCGTATAGCCTTGGGATCTGATAAATACAGAAATAGTATTTTTGGAGGTTTTATTTACATGAGAATTGCAGTTACTTATGACAATGGTGAAGTTTTCCAGCATTTCGGCCACACCGAGACCTTTAAGGTCTATGAGGTGGAGGACGGGAAGGTTGTCTCTTCCGAGATCTTCGGATCCAACGGAACCGGGCACGGCGCACTGGCAGGACTCCTCGGTGAAAACGCGGTGGATGTGCTGATCTGCGGCGGAATCGGCGGCGGAGCACAGGCAGCGCTTCAGGAGAGGGGAATTGAGCTCTGCGCGGGCGCTTCCGGAGATGCTGATGCGGCTGTCGAGGCGTATCTTCGCGGAGAACTGGTCAACACCGGCGCTAACTGCGATCATCATCACCATGGAGAGGGGCATTCCTGCGGCGACCATGAAGACGGCCACTGCGGACATCACGATGAAGAGGGCCACTGCGGCTGCCACGATTCTGAGGAGAGCTGCGGAGAGGGCGGCTGCCACGCAAAACCGGCGATCGAGGGCAAAAATGTCGGCAAGACATGCCGCACGCATTACCGCGGAACCTTTAATGACGGAACGCAGTTTGACTCGTCCTATGACAGAGGACAGCCGCTCGAGTTCGTCTGCGGCGCCGGCCAGATGATCAAGGGATTTGATAAAGCCGTCGCCAACATGGAAGTAGGCGAGACGATCAACGTGCACCTGATGCCGGAAGAGGCCTACGGCGCAGTGGATCCCGAGGCTTTCATCACGGTCCCGATCGACCAGATGCCGGGCGCGGAAGAGCTCTCCGTCGGCGAGAGAATCTATCTCCAGAACATGTACGGACAGCATTTCCCTGTCACTGTAACGGCAAAAGAAAACGGAACGATCACTTTTGACGCCAACCACGAGATGGCAGGCAAGGAACTCAATTTTGCCATTGAGCTGGTGGAGGTTCTCTGATCAATAGGAGTATACCATGTTCTGGCTGGGCTATTGTCTCATACTGATCCTGTTTGCTTTATTCCTGGAACTGAATAAAAACACCCTGCTCGGATGGGTCGTGTTTGTGGTACTGATGGTCCTGTACGCCATTGCTTACAGGGCAAAGATCCGTACCTTTCCCTGGTACGGAAAAGGCGCCTGCTGGCTGGTGCTGCTGGTGCTCCTGGCGGGTACCGTGATCCTGTCGTGGCCGCCGGTCAAGGCAGTTCCTGCGGTCCCGGAGAAAGATCCGGAGCGAACTGGGATCGTCATGACGGATAAGGGCCCTGTGCAGGGCGTGTATAGCAAAGACCGCACGGTGGAGGTATTTACCGGGATCCCTTACGCAAAGCCTCCGGTAGGAGAGCTGCGCTGGAAAAAACCGGTGGATGCCGATCCCTGGACGGATACGCTGGTGTGTGATCATTTTGCGCCGATGTCCATGCAGATGGTGAATCTGCCGGTAATGAGTTCCCTGACGAGGATCGTCGGCTATCATGAGTTTCAGGTCTCCCTCTCCGATAATTACAGGGAGCCTGCAAGCGAGGACAGCCTGTATCTGAATGTGTGGAAACCTGCAGGGGAACAGAAGGACCTCCCGGTCCTGGTCTATATCCACGGAGGTTCCCTGCAGACCGGACAGCCGTGGTACCGGGACTACAGCGGCGAGCAGTTTGCCAGGGACGGTGTCGTGACCGTAAATATGGGTTACCGTCTCGGCGTTTTCGGCTTTTACGCGGATGAGCAGCTGCTGGAAGAGGAGGGAACCACCGGGAACTACGGCCTGTTGGACCAGATCAAGGCACTGGAATGGGTCAGGGACAATATTGCCGCTTTCGGAGGAGACCCCGGGAATGTTACTATAATAGGAGAGTCAGCAGGAGCAGTCTGTGTGGATGCTCTTTGTGTTTCTCCGCTGGCAAAAGGACTGTTCCGCAGAGCGATCCTGGAGAGCAGCGCGCTGGCATCCCAGGCGCCGCCGCACTCCTTCCGTCTGTTTGAGGATGCGATCGAGTCCGGAAATAACCTTAAGGAGAAATATGGCTGTGCTTCCGTCGATGAGCTGAGGGCTCTGCCTGCAGAGAAGATCGTCGATGAGATGAATACGCAGCACCATGTGACGGTCGACGGCTATGTACTGCCGCAGACGCCGTATGAAATGCGGATGAGCGGGTATCACAATGAGGAAGCCCTGCTTCATGGCTATAACGCGGAGGAGAGCGGCCCGTTCATTATTTTCAGCAGGGCGAAGCTCAAGGATTACGAGCAGAAGGTAAGGAATTACTTTGGCGACTATGCGGACGAAGTGCTCGGTCTCTATCCGGCCTCAAGCGACGAAGAGGCGGATACGAACTGGGCGAAGATCTACGGAGCGGTATTTTTTAACTATTCCCATTATTGCCTGAACCGGCTGGCCGTGCAGGAGGGGATCCCCGCCTGGGAGTACTATTTCAGCAAGAGCAACGGGCGGCTGGGGAGCTGGCACAGCGGCGAGATGATCTACACCTTCGGCATGATCCCGGAGGATTCAAAGCTCTTTGACCAGAGAGACCGGGAGCTGATGAATGAGATGCACAGCTGCTGGGTTAGTTTTGCAAAGAATGCGGATCCGGCAGACGGATCGGGAGTGGATTTCCCGCAGAACACGGATTCGGCAAAGCTGCTTGAATTCGGCGATACAACAGGAGTCATTGAGGAACCGTATCTGAAACTCTATGAGATCCTGGACAAAATGGCAGCAGAGAAGAGCGGTTAGCATCTACAATATACAAAAGAGGAGGTTACCATGGGCATTTATGATTACACAGTACCGAAGGCTAAGGGCGGCGAGCTCGCGCTTGCAGATCTTAAGGGGAAGGTCCTGCTGATCGTCAACACAGCGACCGGCTGCGGCTTCACACCTCACTACAAGGATCTGGAAGATATCTACGAGGCATTCCATGACAAGGGCCTTGAGATCATCGACGTTCCCTGCAACCAGTTCGGCGGACAGACACCCGGCACGGACGACGAGATCCATGAGTTCTGCACCCTTCATTACAACACCACGTTCGAGCAGATGAAAAAATCGGATGTAAACGGTGAAAACGAGCTGCCTCTTTACACCTATCTGAAGGCGCAGAAGGGCTTCGAGGGATTTACGGAGCACCAGTATAAGGACCTGCTCGAGAACATGTTCGCGCAGGCAGATCCCGACTGGGCATCCAAGCCGGACATCAAGTGGAACTTCACAAAGTTCGTCGTTGATCGCAACGGTGAAGTCGTCGCCAGATTTGAGCCTACGGTCGACATGAATACGATCAAGGACTGCATCGCAGCTCTGATCTGAGAAAATGTGCAGCTGGCGCTGCTGCATTTTGCAGCGGTGCCAGACACGAAAAGTGCCGGCAGCCGAGGCTGCGACACTTCAATAAACTGTATGCAGCTGTATGTGCACACTGCCCGCAGCTGCAGCAAAAGGAGTAAGTATTATGGCGGATAAGAATCATTACAGAGATCTCCGGACACAGTATGAAGAAATGTTCGGAAAGGCCATGGAGGTCGATGCTGAGTATTCAAGGGAGCAGATGATCGCTCTCCATGAGCAGTGCATTGCCAGGCACAAGACCTATCAGCAGCTCAAGAGAAGCATCGCCTTAAAGAGCATTTTCGGCGGGAAAAAGCTCGATCAGTGGCTGGAAGAGTGGGTAAAGGAAGATCTCACCTGAGACTTGAAATGGGGGTGACAGAAATGAAAAGGGGAGACATCAATATCAGGGATCCGTATGTGCTGGTGCATGACGGAAAATATTATTTGTACGGAACAAGGAGCGAGAGCTGCTGGGGAGAGATGGACGGTTTTGACTGCTACGTCGGTGAAGACCTCGAAAATTTCGAAGGTCCTTTTGAGATCTTCCACAGACCGGATGGCTTCTGGGCGAACCGCTGCTACTGGGCACCGGAGTGCTACAGCTATAATGGCAGCTTTTACCTCGTTACGACATTAGGCGCGGACGGATGCAAAAACGGGGTCTATATCCTGAAGGCAGACAGCCCGACAGGTCCTTTTGAGGTTTACAGCGGCAGGATCACGCCGGAGGACTGGACATGTATCGACGGGACTCTTTATTTTGAAGACGGGACCCCGTATCTTGTCTATTCTCATTCCTTTGAGGACAGGGGAGAGACTCTGCGCGGAGATTACTGCATGCAGAAGCTTTCTGCAGATCTTAAGACGGCAGTCTCAGATCCCGTCAGGATGTTTTCGGCCTGCGAGACCGCATGGGCGCACCCGATCCCCTTTGCAAAATTTGAGTTTGGGATCGAAGAGGAGTGCTATTTTTCAGACGGAGCGAACCTGATCCGCCTGGAGGACGAGAAGCTCTACATGATCTTTTCCAGCTGGAGTACCAACGGGTACGCGGTAGGTGTAGCAGTCTCTGACAACGGAAAAATAGCGGGACCCTGGAGACAGCAGGAGACGCCTCTCTACCCCGAGAACGGCGGGCACGGCATGTTCTTCAAAGACCTGCAGGGGAACCTGATTTTTACTCTGCACTCGCCCAATGACAAATATATGGAAAGGCCTGTATTTTTCAATGTGGCTGCAGAGAACGGGGAGCTGCACATCCGATAAAAGTACAAGCGGCGTATAGTGCGGATCCGGGCAGAAAACAGGATACTGTTTTTGGTAGTGTCAAGCGTGCTATGAAAAAGCGAGAACCGGATTCTGGAGCCAAAAGGGTACTGTTTTCGCATGAGGAATGGAAATGAAAATAAGAAAATATAAACCGGAAGATCACGACAGGATCGACGAGATCTGCATCGAGACAGCAAGGGAAGGCCTCAAGACGACGCCCGAGATGGTCGAGGCGCTGACGATCGTATTTTCCCATTATTATACAGAGCAGGAGCCGGAGAACGTATTCGTGGCCGTGGACGACGAGGATACGGCACAGGGATATATTCTGTGTGCGGATGATTTCGGCATCTGGTCGGAGGAGTTCCAGGAGAGATACCTGAATGACTCACAGAACCTGCCGGCCCGCATGATGGGATTCGGCTCCGTGGAGGCGCTGGAGCCTTACGCCGATGAGTATCCGGCGCACCTGCATATCGATCTGATGCCCTCCATACAGGGGCAGGGCGTGGGGACACAGCTGATCACGGCTCTTGTCGAGCACCTGAAGGCAAGGAAGATCCGGGGGCTGATCCTCGATGTCGCGGCGGACAATGAGAGGGCGATCCGCTTTTACAAGAAAAACGGCTTCCAGGTCCTTCATGACGACGGCGACGGGATCGTGATGGGAATGCAGCTCGGATGACGCTTTGCATGACGGCTTCTTTTGTAAGATATAAGTGAAAACAGAAAAGACTCATACAGCATCCCGCATAAGCGCGGTGCTTAAGGTATAGCCCTATTTTCACCAAAATATCATTGAAAAAGAAGGAAAGGAGCCGGTCATGTATAAAGTGGATGTGTTACTGCCGTGGAAAGACGACAGCGATTATAATTTCGATGAATTTGATAAAAGCAGGAAAGATGACAGCAGTCTGCTGGCAAAAATCTGTCTCGCAGGGCTGACTTTCCTGATGTGTGTGATCTATCTGATCCCGGGGTGAGAAAATATTAAGAGTGATACGGAAATATCTGCTGTCTCCCATTGAGGAGATTCAGGACCTTTTCATCCTCTGTTACAGGCCGCAGGACCTTTCTCATCCTTTGTTACAGGATTCTCAAATGGAATGTCTGTTTATTCAGGTATTTCAGTAGGGAATACGAGACCGGGATCTGAGAAGGGGGAAGAAAATGTCAGTACATGTAATTGATGAGGCGAACAGGTGCCTGCAGTGCAAGAATCCGATGTGCAGGAACAAGGGATGTCCGATTCAGACCAATATTCCGGAAGTCATCCGCCTGTTCAAGGAAAATAAGATGATGGAAGCGGCGCAGATGCTCTTTGACAACAACCCGCTAT
>JAFTFD010000305.1 GCA_017449745.1 Lachnospiraceae bacterium | reverse complement strand
GCCATTTCCGCATTCTTCAGATAATTCTCCGGCTTCAGGAATTCCGGCAGCGTGACAAACCCGATGGAATCCACGTAATGACAGGATACCTGACCGTTGGTGCGGATTGCTACGATGTCGCTGACCGAAAGGCTGTGTCCATGGAAGTCTGCCGGATGCGCGATATTGAACTTCTCATAGATCTCATCCAGCAAGGTGTTCTGATCCTTATAGGGAAGAAGCGGTGCCACATAGACCACCTCATAGTGATCAATATCCGGCGTATCCCCGCTTTTCTGAAGAGCGGCGTAGGATATAAAGTGCATCGGTCTGGTCTCTTCTTCATCCTTCAGCTGCAGGATCGCATAGGTATCGTTGACGGCAGATAGGAAAGCTTCCATCTTCACTTCCTGATCCTGTCCGTTGATCTCGTCCCATTTAAAAATCTTCATCGTCGTTCTTCTCCTTTTCATCAAAAGGCAGGCCGTGGATCCTGGCGTCCTCAGCCTGCTGTTTTCGTCTTTCCGTGCTGTAGGGAGGCCGGATGCTGACGCATTTCTTCGGAATCCGGTAAGTCACCGAATGCTGCGGCCCCTTCTCCAGCAATATGAACTGATCCGGATATTTCTGTGAAAGCTCCTTCAGCTTCTTTCCGATCCTGCGGTCAAAGGTATAGACCGAGGCGGTATCCAGCTCATTGTCCCAGTTGATGATCGTCTCCTGCTCAGACAGCGTATAGCGATATCTCTTCATTTCCTGCCGCCTTTCTGCGGAAGCTCCATCGAAAATGATGCTTTCCCTTCCGCATCCGCCGTCACCGAGATCACTGCATCAAATGTCTTTCCGCTCTTTCTGGAGACGCACTTTTTGAGCTTTATCTTTTCTCCGGAAATCAGTTTCACCGCAAGATCCCTGGTCAGGTTCTTTCCGATGCTCTGCAGGAACCGGTTGTCTTTCCATAAGGCAAACCGGCAGTCACGATTGGTGCAGGAATAGCTCTGCTTCCGCTCGATGATCTCTGCACCGCAGACCGGGCAAATGCCCAACTTTTCTCCGCCGGAAGCCAGCCCCGGTATATTCTGTTCTGCCTTCTGGTTATCGATCAGGTCCTGCACAAAAGCGCCGATTTCTCCCATAAAACGACCTGAATCATAGGAATGATGCTCCATGTCCAGAAGCTTCTGTTCCCACTCTGCTGTCATCATCGGAGATTTCAGCTTTTCAGGCATGACAGCAATCAGGGATGTGCCCTTTTCCGTCGGAAGCAGGATCTTTGTTTTCTTGTCTCCGGATCGGATGACAAAGCCCTTCTGGATCAGCTTCTCGATCGTGCCTGCCCTGGTGGCCGGAGTGCCCAGTCCTTTGCGCTCTGTCTCCTCAGGGATGTCTTCCGCACCGGCGGTTTCCATTGCACGAAGAAGCGATCCTTCTGTATAATGCTGGGCAGGTTTTGTCTTGCCCTCTTTCACTTCGGTATTACTGATTGCAAGTACCTGACCTTCCTGCACATCCGGAACTGTCTCTTCCTTCTCTTTGGCCGGATAGTAATGATTCATAACGGCCTTCCATCCAGGATCCAGGATCTGCTTCCCTCGGATGGAGAAGGTTTCTCCAGCACAGGTGATCGTGACCGTTGTTTCCGTAAACCGGCAGGGAAGACCGACTGCACATAGAAGCCGGACTGTTACCAGCTTCAGAATCTCTGCTTCGCCCTTCGGCAGTTCACGGATCTTCGCGATACTGACTTCTCTTGTCGGAATCACCGCATGATGATCAGAGACCTTCGCATTATTGATCACCTGCTTTGCATTGACTGAAACCAGATCCGGATACTCCAAAGCACTGGCTGCTGTCTTTGCAAGCTGCGGCAGTCCTGCAGCCATATCTTCTGTCAGATACCGGCTGTCTGTCCTTGGATATGTGACCAGCTTCTTTTCATATAGGCTCTGCAAATAGTCCAGTGTCTGCTGCGCCGAATAACCCAGGATCTTATTGGCATCTCTCTGCAGGGAAGTCAGATCATAAAGGAGCGGCGGCTTTTCTGACTTATCCTTCGTCACAACCTTCGTTACACTCATCTGTCCCTCACTCCTGCAGCGCTCGGCCAGTTCCTCAGCTTCAATCCTGTCCTTATACTTCCTGCCAGAAGCCTTCAGGCCATCAGACTGCAGCTGCACCGTATAAAATGTTTCCGGCACAAAGTCCCGGATCGACTGTTCCCGCTCCACCAGCATGGCCAGCGTGGGTGTCATAACTCTGCCGACATTCAGGGTGGATCCATACAGGCAGGAATAAAGCCGGGTAGCGTTCATCCCGACGATCCAGTCAGCACGTTCCCGGCATAAGGCTGCTTCATATAATGCATCATAGTCTTTGGAAGGTCTTAGACTGGCAAAGCCTTCCTGAATCGCGGAGTCTTCCATGGAAGAGATCCACAGGCGGTCAAACGGTTTTTTGCAATGTGCCTGATGATAGACAAGCCGGAAGATCAGTTCGCCCTCTCGTCCGGCATCGGTTGCGCAGCACAGGCGGTCCACATCGCTTCGTTCCATCAGCTTCTTCAGGATCCCGAACTGCTTCTTTGTTGAAGCAGAGACTGCATATCTCCAGTGATCCGGAAGGATCGGCAGGTCCTCTCTCCGCCATTTCTTATATTTTTCATCATAGCTTTCCGGAGGCTCCAGCTCGACCAGGTGACCGACGCACCAGCTAACGATCCAGCCGTTTCCTTCAAAATATCCGTCCTTCCGGGCGGATGCTTTCAATACCTTTGCCAGAGAAGCCGCCACTGACGGCTTCTCTGCGATCACCAGACGGCTCACAAGCACTCCTCCTTTCCCTTACTGACTGCAGGCTTCTGCGTCTTCGGTATTTCCTTATGAAGATTTCCCAGAATAGACGGCTTATCGGTCACAGAAGGTTCTGCGACAGCAGAGATCTTCACCGGCTCCATTGCGGCAGCCTTCTTATCGATCTCATCCATGGCCTGCAGCTGTTCTGACTTCTGCAGCTCCTGCAGATGCCCTTCGATTTCCGAGATCATTTCACTGGCAGTCGCCTGGATCCTTCCAAGAGACGCCTTCAGTTCAGCGGTCTCCTTGCCGGAGGACCACCCGGCGATATAGCCGAAGGAATAATCCGAGAAATCCAGCTTCAGCTCCGGATGCTCTGCAGACAGCGCTGTTCCTACCACAAAGGCTACGCTCTCTGCCTCCACTTCCATGCTGCGGCGACTGAGCCTTTCTTCCACCGGTTTTTCTTTTTCATGAGAGTGCATGCGTTCATGGCTCATCTCATGGATCAGTGTCTTGACTGTCTGCATCTGGCTCATGCCTTCCTGCAGTGCAATCCGATGATCCTCCGTATGGTAATAGCCCTTTGCGCCGGACGGAATATCCTCGAAGGCGATCGGCACCGGGCAGGTTGCCTTCAGCGCATCAAACAAGGCGTCATATCCCTCAACACCGCCGGACAGCTCATTGACACCGATGGACGGGAGTTCTTTTCCTTCCGTCTGGCTGATATCAAATACCGTTGCGACCTTAAAGGCAGGCCTCTCCACTTCAATGATTTCCTTCAGTGGATTACCCTGGGCATCCATCTGCGGCTTTCCGGTCTTCGGATCCAGGGCGTCCCGTTCCTGCTTCACCTTATACGGAGAAGGTGCGATGATCTGGATGCCCTTTTCACCCTTCTTTACATGCCGGTCATGATCCTTCTGCCAGGCTGTATATCCGGCAACCAGCGTGGCTCCCGGCTTCTGCATGGCGATCAGGATCGTATTATTCAGGGAATAGCTGTGAAACTTCGCCATTGTGGAAAGATACGCCCTGTAGTTATCACTTTCAAAGATCTGATGCACGCCCTGCTCCAGCTTATCGGTGATCTGTTTGATTTTCTCCTGACGCTGCTCCGGCGTCGTATGATAGGACCCTCTCTTCTCGGAAACGACCGGTTCTGCGACATTCTCAAACTTGATCTCCGCCGGATCTCTTGCAAACATCTGTGTTCCGATCGGCATAATGCTGTTTTCCTTGAAGGAGTAATACTGATCGCCGTTGCCGATGATAATGTGATCCAGAAGCGGCATCTCCGCCATGGCAAACAGCTTACTCATCCGGTCCGTGATCTCAACATCTTCCTGCGAAGGCGTCAGATTGCCAGACGGATGATTATGAAACAGCATCGTGGCACTCGCATTGGAGAGCACAGCGCTCTTCAGGATCTCCCTGGGATGAGCAAGGGACACATTCAGCGTCCCTGTACTCACGATATTCATATTGATCGGGGAAAGATCATTCCGAAGATTCACGATGCAGAACGCTTCCCGGTCGTACTGCCGCAGCATGTCAGCGATGACTTTTACGGCAGCCTCCGGAGATCTGAGCGGCTCTGAGCTGTAAAGCGGAGGCTCCTTTACCATGCGGATCGCCACCCGGTCCAGCTTATACGGTCTCGTCGAACTCATCCTTTCCTCCAATCTCAACGGAGATCATATATTCCTGATCTCCCATCTGGTCCATCGTTTCCCGAAGCGTACCGGCAGTACTGAAAGCCGGCATCCCGTCTTCGCCATTGTTCATACGGATCCCCAGTGCATTGGCATAGGCCTGCATTCTGGCACCTCTCATCTCTTCAAACCTCATCATTACAGTACTTCCTCCTTTCCGGCTCTGACAGCACGAGCATGCATAGGCTGCGGTCTTGCGGCTTCACTCTTTTCCTTCAGTGCCTGCAGGACGGACGGTCTTTCCGTCTGCCGTTCTGCTTTTCTGGCATCATACTTCTCGGCCAGTTCAAACACTCTGTCCTTGCCGTCATAGTGATAGACATTATCGGAAAGCTGATCTTCCGGGCTGACCTCCGCTGCATTGATGCTGCGGACCATGGCCGTCAGCTCATGTCTGTCCATCGTTCCGTTATCCTGCAGGAACAGCAGCTCATGGATCGAAGACGGCAGGATAAAGAAGCTGCCGCCAAGCTTTTCCGCCGCTTCATCCAGGAATCCCGGATAGGCAAGCACGCCTGCACCCCGGTTCATGGACTCCATGGTTGCCACATAGAGCGTCGGCTGGCCCGGATCCGGTCCCGGCACAGGGAAGCCTCCCATCATGTCACCGAGTACTTCCTGCATGGAACGAAGCGATGCCGGATGCGTGTGCGGCGCATTCTCCAGTGCATCCTGCTTGATCTGATCGGCAGTCACGCCGAATCCGTCCAGGATCGCCTGGTTCACTCTGGTGGACATCATCATGCCGCTCTCCGAATGAAGATCCAGCCGGAACACGACCGCCATATCCTCTACCTTCTCATGAGGAACGGTAGAAAGCATGGCCTCGTTTCCTTTCTGCGGGATCAGCTCCGGAAAGAGCATTTCCTTTGCCTGTTCATAGCTGATGCTGCGGTTGCCGATTCTTAATGCATTGCTCATATACGTTTACCTCCTGTTCTTGAGCATAAAAAATCAGCCTCCCTCTGGATGTGAAAGACTGATATGTATCATCAGCTATTATTTGTTTTTGTGTTAAACTGGTATTCTCATTACACTTCTCTTCCGGCACCATCGTGATTAGAGACTACGAGAGTTCTTTATGGCGCTGTCTGACCAGCGCTATTCCGATTACCAGGACTGAACATAAGGCCAGTGCCCCCAACAGTATGAATTCTATC
>JAFTFD010000304.1 GCA_017449745.1 Lachnospiraceae bacterium | reverse complement strand
AGCTGGCATCATGCGGAATGACAGAATAATATGAGCTGCAAGCGGAAAGACAGGCCATTTCGGATTTTGCGCGGATTCATAACGATTCATAAACAGGAGGAAGATACAAAATGGCATTTTCAAAGCTGACAATGTATTCTCAGAAAATGCACAGGACGCAGGATATGATCGTGTTTTACCCCGATCCTGTAGACAGCAAAAAGATCAGAAGGCACGGCGCAAAGGTTCCGGATGGAGTGTTTGAATATCCGGTGCTGTACCTGTTAAACGGCGGCGGTGCCAACTACATGGACTGGCCTCTGCAGACCGGGATCCAGCATTATGCGGATGAAGAAAATACGGTGATCGTCACCGTCACCAGCAATGACAGACAGTGCACGATGGACTACAGCGGCATGACGGAGTTTATGGGAGAGGAACTGCCGAAATATATTCAGTACCTGTTCCCTGTTTCCAAAGACAGAGAAAAGACTACGATCGGCGGATTTTCCTTTGGCGGGTATTTCGCATGGCGCGTCGGTACACTGTACGCTGAAACATTTGGCACGGTGGCAAGTTTTTCATCTCCGATCGACATTATTACAGACCTCAGCATCCGCCCGCAGGAGTTCTATGATCTCGACGAGCTTGCTAAGACCGATCATAACCTGCTGCGCCTGATCCGGCAGAAAAAAGAGGCGGGAGAGCTGCTTCCCAGATATTTTGAATCCTTCGGCGATGACACGGATATGTGCTTCCCGGTCAATAAGACAGCCATCGCGGAACTCAACGATATTCTCGGCAATGACAACTGGTACTGGATCCAGGGGAAAGGTCCTCACAACCTTGAGACCTGTGACGGGCTGATCAAATACTATTTTGCGTGGGTCAATAACGGATATGATCTGCCCTCCAACCCTTATGAGGCCGCTTTTAAGAGAAAATGGTGATTAAACCGCTTTCCTGCGCGTAAATGCAGCACAATGTGAGTAAAAAGAACCTGTTCACGATCCGAGCAGGAGACGACTGCGGAAAAGCTGTTTTTGAAAGGAAAATAATATGGCTAAATTTGTAATGAACGTCGGCTTCGATCATCAGATGCCCGACTTTACGGTGATCGCACCGGAATATGAAGAAGGAATGTCCAGGGACAAGAAGCTCCCTATGATCTGGCTGCTGCATGATTTTGGAGGGGATTCCAATGACTGGTGCCGTTTCGGCAATCTCGAGGGTCTTGCGAGAAATCTGAAGGCCTTCATTATCTGCCCCACGGCGAGGGTAAATTATTATGTCGACAGCTGGGAGTTTTCCCGTTACAGGTCCCTCATAATGGAGGAAATGTGGAATTTTGTCATGCGTACTTTCCCTGTTTCCGAGGATCCTGCCCTGCACTGGATCGTCGGCTGCGGAATGGGCGGCTACGGCGCCCTGTACTATGACCTGATGTATCCCGGCAGATTCGGCCACGTCGGTATTTTTGACGGAGATCTCGAGGCCCCGGAGAGATTCTTCTCCGGCAGCAGGGAAAAGTTTGTCTTTCCGGATACCTTCCCGGCAGAGGGCGAATTCTCCCTTAAGGTTCTGGCTTCCAGACCGGAGGTGAAACCTCATGGGCTCGCGATCGCAGTCCGCAAAGACGCACCGGTTTATGAGGCCTGCGTCCGCGCTGCGGAGTACTTAAGAGAAGCGGGATACCGCGTGAACCTGATCGAGGCGGAACCCGGCATAGAGGACTGGTCCTTCTGGACGAGCGAATTCGGGCATGTGATCCGCCATATCCATGAACTGGTAGATTGACCTTGGCGGCCGGCAGAATTCCTGTCGGCCGATCAACGAAGAAGATGGACCGGATGAGACAGCGCAGCGTGTGCGCGCGGGAGAGCAACGGATATGAAGAGTGAACTAAGCAGAATGAAAGAGGAACTGCTGGAAAATGTCGCAGATGTCTTGCGGTACTGGACAGAGAACAGCTGGGATGCGGAAAATAAGAACTTTCTGACACTAGGCTGCGACAACCTGCCGTTGGCCGACGGGCGCCGCTCGGCGATCCTGATCTCCAGGGTCCTGTGGGCTTATTCCGCTGCGTACAGGCTGACCGGCCATGAAGAATATCTGGAAATGGCAGAGAAGGCGTTCCAGGATATAACAGAACACTATCTCGATCAGGAATATGGCGGGATCTATGAATCGCTCCATGCGGATGGCACGCCTCTTAAGGCGGCAAAGCGCGTCTACACGCAGTCCTATCTGATCTATGCGATGTCTGAGTATTACATGGCATCGATGGACGCGGAGGCACTGTCTGTCGCGCTCGATATTTTTGAGAAAATAGAGGAACACGCTTTTGATCCTGAGATCGGCGGATATATCTCGGAATTTACCAGAGAGTGGTCTCCGGTGGAGACTGTCCTGCAGCTGGATACTTATCTGCATTTGATGGAGTGCTATACGAACCTTCACAAAGCTTATCCCGACGGATACCTGAAGGGAAGGCTTCAGACGATCGTGATCCTTCTGCTGACCAAGTTCTTAAGACCGGAGGGTTGCCTGTACCAGGAGCTGCATACGGACTGGACTGCAACAGAGGATCTCTCAGACCGCTTCGCGGATGACGCGGAATGCTGCTGGATGATGCTGGAAGCACGAGACCGCATTTGCGATGCTTCGATGGATGCGATCATCACGAAGAGCTGCGTGAATATGATGCGGCATCTGGCGGCGGAAGGCATCGATCCCGTCAACGGCGGTGTTTTTGACAGGAAAAATACGGACGGCTCCATGAGTACGGACAAGATGTGGTGGGAAGAGTCGGAGAGCGTGACAGGCCTCCTGTATGCCTACAGGGAGAGCGGAGAAGAGCCGCTTCTTAAAGCGGCTTTGGACACTTACGCTTTCCTTCGGAAACATATCATGCAGCCAGGAAAGGAATGGTACTGGCGTGTCAGTGCGGACGGCAGCAAAGTGCCGGTCGAGGATCCCTCGAGACCGCCTAAATGTCCCTATCACAGCGTCCGCATCAGTACGCTTTGTGTGCCGCTGATCGAAGGCCTTGAGAGACGTGCAGAGGCATAACAGAACTGAATGTAGTGGCTGAAAATAAACTGTAAAGGCTGGGAATAAGCTTTAAAAGAGTCCGAAAAGAGAGGAGGGGGCGGTCCCTTCACAGGGGATTGGATCCGTCGAAATAGTATGAGCAGATATTTTGCCTATATCGGAAGCTGGGTATCTCCGAGATATCCCGATGCGGTCCGCGGCATCACGATCGCGGAATATGATTCTGAGACCGGTGCATTTACGGCATTAAAGCGCGTTGAGGAGAGCCTCAACTGCTCTATGCTGACCTATGATGAGACAAGGGGCGTGCTGTACACCAGCAATGAGTGTCAGCAGACGGCAGCAGGCCCGGGAGGAAGAGCGGCCGCTTTTCGTGTAGATCGTAAGACCGGTGACCTTGAGAAGATCAGCGACGTGTCTTCTTACGGAAAAATGCCCAGTTACGTCGCGGTGGATCCTTTGGGTGAATTCCTGGTTCTGACGAATCACTCCATGAACAGCACGATCCTTAAAACCGTGCAGGATGAAAACGGAGAGTACCATCTGGTCCGCGAATACGATGAAACTGCGGGTGTCCTTTACGCACTGAATCCTGACGGCTCGATCGGTGAAGTCTGCGATATCTTCAAGCACACGGGACACGGAGGAAAACCGGAACAGACCAACCCTCATATGCATAGCGCGCGCTTTACGCCGGACGGAAAATATGTCTTTGTCTGTGATAAGGGAAATGACGGCTATTACAGCTATTATCTGGACAGGGAAAATAGAAAAATGGTCTTAAATGACCGCTTGGACTCGGTGCCCGGAGCAGCTCCCAGATACAGCGCCCTTCATAAAGACCTCCCGGTCCTTTACTGCAATAACGAGGCGGAGAGGATCGTGACAGCGATCTCGGTCGATGAAAACGGAAAACTGACGAAGATCGCTGATTACAGTTCCGTTCTCCCGTCTGCGGTGGATGAAGGACTGTCGGACAGCACCAAGAGCGGTATGCAGTCTGAACTGCTCCTCTCTGATGACTGCAAGACCCTCTACAATGTGGTCCGCAGGGACAACCTGATCAGTGTTTTCTCTGTCGATGAGACAAGCGGAGAACTGACTCTTATCCAGAATGCCGGAATCGATGCGTCGGAAGGCGGAAGAGCGGCAGCGTTCTCACCGGATGGCAAATGCTTTTACCTGTGCGGCGGACCGGATCCGGATATCCTCGGTTACAAAGTGGAGGCAGACGGCACACTGACATCGATCGGAAGCGTGTTCCGCGATGTCGCGCCCGGCGCTCTGGTTTTTGTGAAAGCGGAGTAATAATATTCCACAATCTGATTTAGAGAAAGCGGGAGGCTAAAGTCAGCACTCTGGCTTTAGTGAAAGCGGAGTAATAAAAATATGTAATAAAAAGGCGGCCGATTCATTAGGAATCGACCGCCTTAATTCTGTTTTCTGCCCTTTGACAAGGGCATCATCCTGTCTAATCTGTTACATCATTTCTGTTTTAAAGATCAGTTTTCCCAGATCGCCCCTTACATAGTCGAGAGTGATATCCAGCAGGACGTCGTCTTTGTTTTTGCGGACAGTGGTGAGCAGCTGGATCGCCGTCTTGGCCTTTACGCCCAGGATCTGCATGTCTGTCTTGCTGGAAAGCAGGGCCTCCACAGTGCGCACCATTGTGCGAATCCTTGTCTTCTCATCGCGTCCCATGATCTCGCCCATGGAGTGGGTCTCCAGCTCGTTGCTGGTCATGAGAGAGGCAAAGAAATCATAGTTCATATAGGAGATGATGTACTCCAGCGGTTGGTCGTCGACGTAGCGGACCCGGACCATATAGAGCGCTTTTCCGGTGGGTGAGTGATAGCCCTGCTCCATCATGATGGAGGGTGTATCGATGACTTTCATTTCCCGGATCACCGTCTTGGGCGTATGGCCGGCTGTCTGAATCTCATGCTCAAAGGTCGCGGTGTTCTCGGAATAGTTGCTGCCGGGAACCGTGCGGTTGATCTTGGGTTCAGAGACAAAAGTGCCTTTACTCTTTACCCGGTAGACATAACCTTCGTTCACAAGCTCTGTGATCGCCTGGCGCACGGTCGTGCGGCTGATATCGAACATTTTTCCGAGTTCATCTTCCGTGGGGATCAGGTCGCCGGGCTTGTAAGAACCGTCCTTGATCTCTTCCAGGATCAGGGACTTCAGCTGGTAATAGAGCGGGATCGGGACGCTCT
>JAFTFD010000303.1 GCA_017449745.1 Lachnospiraceae bacterium | reverse complement strand
GTTGAAATCATACTCTGCTCTTCCGAAGAAGCGCTGGAATCGGAGCGGCTCCGGATCCAGGGGAAAGATGATTTCGAAGATCCGAAAATCTATAATGGGGCATTTCTGGCTCCTGACAAATATACTGATACGATGATCATAACCATCGTTGCCAGCGAGAAGATGGCCGTCGGAGCGGAACAGTATATCCGGGAGAAAGACACCGGCTCCCTAAGGGATGTGGTCCTGCCGGAGAAGGCGCGTGAAAAACGCGGATTGAAGCTCATGGCTTTCTTCGGATTCGCGGAAACACTGCAGCATGAGTATTCTCATCTGTGCAGTTTTGATGAACTTATGAAAGCAACCGGCTGGCGGGAACCGGGCATCGTGAAGGTCTGCCAGGACTATCATTTGCACGATGAGTTTATCGCAAGATACCGGGGAACCTGCGCCTGCCTGCAAATGGCGGAGCCGCTCATGGAAACGGATCTGCTATACAGTCTCTGGAATATGTACTGGGAAGGCGCGGTGAGAGGCTTTCAGGAAGAGAAGGATGCGGTTGCCGCAGAACTGAAAAGAATCAGGGAAGGCGGCATACAGAGCATCCGCGCTTTTATGGATGCGGAGGAACTCTCGCCGGAGGAAATGGCAGAAGAACTGGAGTACGAACTTGGACACCCGCTGCAGTACCGGGGCGAGTTTGAGGAGAATGGTATTCCGCGCATGAGTGACCTGGAGACCGTGGAATTTGTCTGTGTCGAGGAAACAGCCCGGGCCATAATTCCGCTGATCTATGCGGTGAAGAATCGGTCGGCGACCTATGAAGGAGCCCAGCTGTTCGGGCTGATCCACGCATATTACGATTTCCTGGCAGGCAAAACCGGCGCAGGCGATGATGTATTGATATTGGATCCGGCCGCGCTGTCACTTCCGGCTGTAATCGATATTCCATATTATGATTATGTCAGCGAAACCGCACCGGGTACACCGCCGGCTATGCTGAGCGTGGAAAGGTTCAACCGGGAGCTGAAAGGCATTATGGAACTTTTCATGGCATTATTGAAAATGGAAAAGCGATAATGCCTTTATTTGGAGGCGGGTATGCCAAAGAAAAAGAAACCGACAAAAGAACAGCGCCGTGAAGCCCGGCTCCGCAAGGGAGCCCAGTGGCTCACGACTTATCAGGGAACACCGAAGCATATGCTGAAGCATTACCGGGAGCGTTTCCACGTAGATGCCATTACGGCTTCAAAGGACCTGCAGGCACTCGGTGTCAATTATACGCAGGAGCAGCTGGATACGATCCGGAGAAATGAAGAGGAACGGATCCGCAGGAAGCATGAAGAAAAGGCCAGGAAGCAACAGCAGCTATATGACGATCTGTATGGGGATACCTGCGATGATCGTTTCGCCTATATTGCCGGATACACTTCCGGCGGCGCTCCCTACGGAACCACCTGGGAGGAAATGGGCATTGATCCGTCGCTTCCATTTTCTGAAAAAGTTATGATTCTCGGAAGCGGGGATTTCGAGCCCCGGGATCTGGATGAAATAGACTGGGATGTAGAAGAGTTTGATGAAGAATCCCCGTTGCAGCTGAAGGTGATTCCGGAGAGTTTCAGTATCTGTAAGGTGGAGAACTATAGTGGAATCAATCTTGATCAGCCCTTTGTCTTTACCGGAAGAACGGACGATGAAAAATCCCTCGTTTGCCCGACCGGCCTTGTGCCGGAAAATACCATCGAGAGGGCAGATAACTGGCGGATGTTCCGGATCTGCGGCGAGCTGGATTTTTCGCTGATCGGCATCCTGGCAGAATTATCATCGCTTCTGGCGGAGTTTGATATCGGCATATTTGCCATATCGACATTCAACACGGACTATGTGCTGACAAAGGAAAAGGATTTTGACAAGGCGCTCAAGCTCCTTGCCAGAGCCGGATATGAGATCCTGAAATAAAAAAAGATGGGAGAAGCACAACCCTGATGTAAGGGCTGCACTTCTCCCGGTTTTGATTTAATGGGCCTTTTCGGCGGTCTGCCGCTCCTGCTCTTCTTTTCTCTCCGCATCACTGTACGAAGCGGAAAAACAGGAACAACAGAAAGCAAAGGAAGAAAAAACGCATTAAATCAGACGGGACCGGGTATCACTGCTTATCACAGTGGTACCCGGTTTTATTTCTTTATCACTGACTTCTCAGCATCGTACCTCGAATCGCGCTGAACAAAGATCTGTATTTCAGCTGTTCCGAAGCAAGGCAGGCGAGCCAGAACGTTGCATGGGCGTCGCCATCCGTGATCGGAAGAGAGATCCTGCCCGGGATCTCCACTCCTGCCTTCATCATCTGATCGGAATTAAAGAAAGGCAGATTGGATGCATCGATCAGCTCGGCCAGGGCGTCTGTACTGGTCTGGATCAGCAGATCCGATTCAGAAAGATGCTTCAGCGTAACGCCCATCCAGAACCCGATGGCCGATGTCATCAGGATCCTGAATCCTTTCAGTTCATCAAATGTGACGCTCTGTTTTATGGCAAGCGGATGATCCTCAGGTACCGTGATGTACAGCTTTTCTTCCAGATAGCGCTGACAATAAAGGGTTTTGTCCTCTGGGTTTTCATGAAGGATCACGAGCTGGTAAAGATGGTTCCGGAGGCCTTTCAACAGCTGTTCGTCATTACTTAAGAGCTCAGAGGAAAGTGTTTTCCCCGGAAGCTGCTCCTGCAGGGTGGGCATGAGCTCATTCACCGGGAACGGTGCGCAGGAACCGAGGCTTACCGTGCGTAATGACCGATCGAACATGACCACTCTGTCGATCATTTCCTGATTGGCTTCCAGCGCTCTTCTGGCATACTCCGCCGCCAGTTTCCCCGTTTCATTTAAGGACAGCTTGCTGTTTTCCCTGTGAAAAAGAGATACGCCGAATTCATCCTCCAGCTTCTTCATGGAGCGTGAAAGTGTCGGCTGGGTGATATGCAGTTCTTCAGACGCCGCAAGCAGGGTCCCGCATCTGGCAAATGCATCAAACTGTTCAAGCAGATAGATCTCTATCATGGCTGATTCCTCTTTCGCTTTTGTATTCGTGTGACGTATACCATTATAGATGAAAAGCAGTTCATCTTCAAGAGAACAGCGCTTATAATGAGGTCACAATCAAAAGAAACCCATAGACGCGATGCAGTCTGTTCATGAAAGGAGCTAAAAGAATGGAATACTTCACACTGAATAACGGAATCAAGATGCCCATGGCAGGGATCGGCGTTTTCATGATGTCCCCGGCGGAGGCAGAGGCTTCTGTAGAGAGCGCACTGAAAAGCGGCGTACGTCTCATCGATACCGCAAACGGCTATATGAACGAGTCCGGAACCGGAAGAGGCATCAAAAAGAGCGGCGTGGCCAGGGAAGATATTTTCCTTGTGACCAAGCTCTGGCCGACTGTCTATGAGAAAGAGACTGCCATCGAAGAGACGCTCGCCCGCCTGGACACGGATTACATTGACCTCCTCTTCCTGCACCAGCCCACGGATAACTGGAGAGAAGGATATAAGAACATCGAGAAGGCATACAAAGAGGGTAAAGTCAAGGCAATCGGCCTGTCCAACTTCCCCGATGAGCTGCTGAAGAAGGCCATCGAAACGATGGAGATCAAACCCCAGGTCGTACAGGTGGAAGCGCATCCCTACTTCCCGCAGACGCAGCTGAAGAAGATCCTCTCGGAAACCGGTATGGGGCTCATGGCCTGGTATCCGCTTGGACACGGTGACAAGAACCTTGTGAACGAACCTGTATTTACCGAGCTTGCCGCAAAATACGGCAAGTCCAACGCGCAGATCATCCTCCGCTGGCATATCCAGAGCGGAAATGTGGTAATCCCCGGTTCCAAGAACCCTGACCATATCCGGGACAACTTCAATATCTTTGATTTTGAACTCTCCGCAGAGGATATGGAAAAGATCGCAGCGGTTGATAAGGGCGTGCGTTACTATACCGCAACGCCGGAGACGATCGCGCAGTACGCAAAGATGGAACTGCAGCCGGATCTGTAAAGAGCGAACAGGAGAAAGACAATGGCGAAAGAACTGGTAGTATACTTCTCTGTCTACGGAACGGCTAAGATCGTGGCCGAAGAGATCGCAAAGCAGACTGGTGCAGATATTGCAGAGATCGAGCCTGTTGTTCCCTATGACAGCAACCGGGACCACTATAACGCACTGGCACGGCTTGCAAAGAAAGAGCATGATGAGGATCAGCGGCCTGCGATCAAAAACGAGATCGACATCGCTGCGTATGACCGCATCTACATCGGCTATCCCATGTGGTGGTACACTTTCCCGATGATCATCTATACCTTCTTCGACAAGTACGACTTCAGCGGGAAAGGCGTACGCGCGGATTTGATGAAAAGACATTTTACAATGACAGCATAGAATCCTTGAAATCAGGAAAACCTGACTTCGAGGGCCTTTTTTTGTTCCACATGCCTTTCTGATAGGACGAGCACTATCTGCTTAAATACGTACCATTTAACGATTTGAATATTATAACGATAGAAAAGCAATCGTTAAGGCAATACAGCAATCGTTAATGCATTTATATCGAATTCGTTCTGAAAAGTTTATATTTTTATTTTCCAAGAACGGCTTGCTATGTGTCTCTCTTTGAGCAATGAATATGCCAGAAGAGAGGTGTTTTTATGCTAAGAAACATAGATCAGGAAGTTGATTACAGGGTTATCAAATGGATGCTCAGAAACATGGAGAAAGAAGGACTTCTTTTACCGGAGGAAATAAAAGCTATATGGACTGAGCTGATTGAAACTTATGATCCACCAACGAGAAGCCTTGAAGAAGTGACTGAAACGATACTGGGTGATGGAAATGGCTGATGTAACAACTATCGAACCAGTAATTGTATTATCTGAGCCGACCATTCCTCAGCGTCAGAAGGTTGCTGCGTATGTTAGGGTTTCTACGGATCATGATGAACAGATGGGCAGTTTTGAAGCTCAAACAGAGTATTACACAAAAAAGATTAATGAAAATATAGAATGGGACTTTGCCGGTATTTATTCAGACTGTGGATTAAGCGGAACATCCCACCATCAAAGAGATGGTTTTAACAGGATGATTGAAGATTGCCGTGCTGGGAGAATCACAGTGATCCTCACCAAATCCATCAGTCGCTTTGCCCGCAATACCGTGGATACCATCAGGTTTGTCCGCGAACTAAAAGAACTCAATATTGGTGTAATGTTTGAAAAAGAGAACATATGGTCAATGGATCCAAAGAGTGAATTCATACTGTCTTTGATGTCTGCTCTTGCTCAAGAGGAAAGTAGATCACTGTCGGAAAACGTCAACTGGGGAATTCGAAGAAAAATGGAAAAGGGCTTGTTTACTGTCGGCTATTCACGCTTTCTTGGTTATGACAAAGGAGATGAAGAGAGTCTAACAATCAATCAAGAGGAAGCTGCGATTGTCCGGCTGATTTATGCCCTTTGCTATAAGGGGTTTAGAGCAGTGAGCATTTGCAATGAACTCTCGAAGAGAGGAATTTATACCGTCGAAAATAATGAACATTGGAATAGCTCATCTATTAATGGCGTTTTGACCAATGAAAAATATAAAGGAGATGCTTTACTTCAAAAGACATATATTCCTAATTTTCTGACAAAAAAGCGAAAGAGGAACAAAGGAGAATTGCCGCAGTATTATGTGAGCGGGAGCCATGAAGCAATTATTGAACCTGAGTTGTGGGATCACATTCAGGAGATCATAACCGAAAGGAACAGAGAGGATCGTCGCTATTCTTCGACAGCGGCATATGCCGGGAAACTAGTATGTGGATGTTGCGGAAATTTCTATGTTACCAGGATATGGCACAACGTGGATGATGTCTGGAGTTGTAAGGCAAGAGATATTCGCGAAGTCAAATGTAAGAACATTCATCTATATGATTATGCGCTGCATTACTACATCAAAAGGATAATGGTCTCGTTGACAAAAAAGAGGGACTGCACAATAACTCAATGTATCCAGATAATTGAACGACATGTGCCTTCAGAGGAAAGACTGGAGGATATTAAGCGGTTTCTTAAAGGCCTTTCTCGAGAAAATCCAGATAATTTAGTCGAGGGGGATGAACCGCTGTATATCTTTGAGAGCATCACGGTCGGCCCAGGTGATTATCTTACCGCGAAAACATTCGATGGTATGCTCATCAAACAGGAGGTAAAAAGGTATTCGCCAAGGAGAGGATGGCAAAAGACACCAACCAAAGAATATAAGAGAAGTAAAACTCATCCTTGTATTTGTCAATCATGTGGAAATACCTTTATGTCGGCGAACAAAAATGCAAAATATTGCTGTCGACCATGCTTTATTAAGAAACGATTTGGAGGGGCATAAAACGCGGCACCGGAGGAGTACGATCCTTCAGTGCCGCGTCTGTAGTTAAACACAGAGATAGACCAGCACCGTGATGATGCTGGCCTGATCTCATGCTGTTATTCCATTTCTTCTTTGACGATTTTGGCGATCCGGAGAAGATCGTCATGCAGACCGCTCTTCGGGATGTTCAGCTCACGGCTGATATCCATGAAGGTGTAACCATCAACCCAGAGCTTGTAGATCTCTACGTGCATGGCACGCTGGTTCTTGCCGCGCTTCTTGCTGTCGAGCTCCTCAAGTCTGGCAAAGACCCTTTCCCGAGTGAGGGCTTCTTCCACCTCAGCTTCCGTGTTGTCCGGAGCAGGCACGTCAAAGGTTTCAGCTCCGTCCTCAGACAGGAACAGCGCGTCGAGGGAAAGCGGCACGGAGTTCCTTGTGTCGAACTTCCCGGCATTCTCGCAGCCGATACAGGTGTGATCTTTGCCATACGGGCACATGATTTCACGGCCTGTTTTCTCGCTGATAATACGGCAGCGGCGACGACGATTCTCTTTGGTGTTCTGGCTCTTGTAAGGCTGCTCGATTTTGAAGCTGGCCTTGGTTTCTACCAGCTCCATGTAGCAGAGCATCTCTTTGGTTCCGATCCTGTGTTTCGTGACAAACATCGGATCAAGCGCCCAGTCTCTGATCGTTTTTTCATCGATGGGCATTGCGGTATAGCGGTATCCTTCCGGAGGGGCACTGAAATTGATCTTGCCGTTCTCCTTAAGGACATGTTCAAACTTGCAGTTGTTGCCGGTGCAGTACTGTGCACCACTACGATAAGTTTCAGGTGTTTTCATAGCGTTTGCTCCTTTTTGCTTTTGGCAAAACGGAGAGTCCGCTATGAAGCTCTTTAATATGTCCTGTTCTCATGTGGTCATCTCCATTTTGCAGATGACCAGCTGTGCATGAAGCTGGACGTATGTTCTGTGCGCTGCTCGTATTGGCCATGCACACACCGGTTCGCGACCCGGTGCGCCGCCACGAGCGGCAGGCAGTCTGAAATGATATTCAGAACTGTGTTTCTATCCCTCTAACCTCAGTTGGGATGCGTTTGTTCGGTGTTTCTGAAAAATATTTTTTCCTTCCATCTGTACTCCGACAGATGTGGGCTGTTTGCCCGGTGAAAAGACAAAAAAGCCGGAGCTATCTGGTTATCCCTTGTGATGGGATCCTTCAGATAACTCCGGCTTTAGCTCCTTTGCGTTATGTGGGGCAGTTGGCGGTAGCTTCTATGGCTCGGGTAACTCCCCGGTTGGCTCCTCGGTTGGTTACGGGGCGGGTTGAGGTAGTTCCTTCGCCATTTTCTTATTCTCTTGTACGGCCTGCTCGACCTGTGTTACGACATCCTCCCATGGGATGGAAGAGATGCCGTTCTTGTTTGTCTTCACCTGTATTTCTACCAGGTTCCCGTCTACGACAACATCGAACAGTCTGGGCGGGATTGAACTGGAACTGCGCCAGTTACGGATTTCTCGTTTTGTTGCCATGCTCATGCCTCCCCTAAATATCCTTTGATGAGGCTGCGGATATCCGGAGATACCTTGGCATCAAATTCTGTGTTACGGATTTTCTCGTACAGCACTGCGGCTTTGTCGGAAAGAGTATCAAACGGGTCATCAGAGGTATAGAACATTTTCTCCCAGGTTCCGTCTGGCTCATGTGCGGATGCATCATAGCACAGCAGGAAATCGTATTTGACTTTAGCGTCTCCTTCTTGGGAGAAGGGTATGATTACCAGATCCGCGCCTCCCGAGAAATCCTTGCAGGTAACGATATCATCGCAGAGAACCCATTTCATCTTTTCATTCATATGATCCGGATGATATACGCAGGTATCATTCTCTTCGGTGATGAGCCCTAGTCTTACAAAGGCATCGTCAAGCTCATAAGTGACGCCTCCAAGAAACTCCCATTCAACATCGCCTTCAACCGTCTGATTGATCAGCTTATCAAGGAACTGGAGCAGAAGACCGGTATTTCCTTTTTCCTGCGTCATATTCGTCTCGACAAGATCCTGCAGGCTCACCTCAAACAGCTTCGCCATCTTCCATGCAATATCGATGCTCATTTTCTTACCGGAGCCTTCTTTGGCTGTTCGGGAGATATATCCAGCGCTGATCTTGAGCAGGCTTTCAACGTCACCAACCTTCATGTTGTACTTCTGAATCAGGTAAGCGATGTTGATGGCAAGGTTACGGTTGTCAAAGTTCCCCAAGTAGTCAATATACTCATCAATGAGATCCTGCTGCTCTTGAAGCAGTGACTCCCAGCCACTCGAATCTTCATCGTGCATCAGGCATGAAAGCTGGTATTCGATCAGGGACTTTGCGTTCAGCGCTTCCGTGAGCTCCTTAAGGCTTGATGGGGAAACCAGAGAGTGCAGTTCCCCGTCGACCTCAAACTTGTCAGACATATATTCGTCAAACTGTCGTGACATATAGGTGTCCCTCCTTTCTTAACGGTACATGGATACAATATCATATGAACCGTTAAAAATCAATAGTTCAAATATGAATTGTTGGTACAAATCCGTTCATAAAATTTCTGGATTTCTGATATGAACTTTTTTGAACTTAGGGGTTGACAAGATAAGAGGATGGTCTTATAATCGGCTCATAAGTTCCAAAAAGCTCATGAACAAAATAACACTTGAGTAGGTGCTTGTCAATAGAACTTTGGAACTTTATAGAACATCCATCTTAGAAGGGAGTAAGATCATGGCAGCGTTTGAAGAGAAAGTTTTACGGGCAAGGTCGGAGCTGGGGCTGACACAGAGCGAGCTGGCAGAAGCGGTTGGCGTATCCCTGCGTACCATCTCTGATTATGAAAAGGGGCGTAAGAGTCCAAGGCAGTCCACCCTGCTGGCACTGGCAAAGGCACTGAAGGTTTCAACGAAATTCCTGTCTGATCCGGACTGTGAGAATCCTCTGGAGGATATCGAGAAAGACGGCTACATCGAAGAAGCAAGGGAGCGGTACGGCGCGGCAGGAGCTCATGACGTAGACCAGCTGCTGGAAGCCAACAAAGCACTGTTTGCCGGTGGTGATCTTTCCGAAGATCAGAAGGATGTATTCTTCCAAGCAGTTATGGCAGCGTATGTCGCCAGTAAGGAAGAAGCCAAGAGAAAATTTGGTCACAAGAAATAATACCAATGTCCGTATTTTGGGACAGGTGGTTTGCTACACTTGTGCCAAGACCCAAAATGGGGAATTCAGACTGATGGGAGGACATGGTAATTGACATATTCTTACATTTGCGAAACTGTCAGCCGACTGAAGAAAAAATACAAAGAGACTGACTTATTCGAACTGTGCAAGGCAATGGGGATACTTATTCTTGAGAGGCCGATGGGTACGTCGGAAGACTCTGTGAAGGGCTTCTTCATGGTAAACAAACGAGTCAGGGTCATCACAGTCAATTCAGACCTGCCAGATATCATAATGCGGATCATCATCGCGCATGAACTGGGTCACGCGGTGTTGCACTGCGGTTTAGGTGTACAGACATTTCATGATGTATCAGTGTTCGATGAGAGCTCGGCAATGGAGCAGCAGGCTAACCTGTTTGCGGCAGAACTATTGATGGATGACGACGATGTATTTGAGGTGATCAACCAGGACGGTACTTTTTTCTCCGCAGCGGCAAACCTGTATGTGCCGATGGAGCTTCTGGACTTCAAGTTCCGGCTGATGAAATGGAAGGGCTACAAGCTCATAGAGCCGCCGATCACATCCCGCAGCAATTTTCTCAAGGACATGCCCATACCTGCCGAGTATAACTACTGAGATTTTTTGGAGGCATGATGGAGCGCGTGAAACCAAAAAATAATCTACGTTATAGATAATACAGAAAAGTAAGGGATAGAAAAGGTTTTTGAATTACGTTGATGCTTTAGGAAATAGACGATATTCTTCTGATCGACGTTATATTACGTCGATTTTTCACAGGAGGTAT
>JAFTFD010000302.1 GCA_017449745.1 Lachnospiraceae bacterium | reverse complement strand
GGATCTGTACGGGACCGGATGGGATCGTGAATCCGCTTAAAGTGACCGCAGCGAACATTTCCCTGCCGAAGTCAAACAAAGTGCCTCCGCCGGCATGTTCTTCACAGACCGGGCTGACACTGGTATTTTCGAAAGGAAATACGGACGGCAATTCAGATTCGGATGTGAACAATACAGAAGAGCCTGCCTGGGCCCATTCTCCCGAACAGTCATCCGAAAGCCAGCTGCCATCAGACTCGACTGCTCCGCTGACGTAAAGCGCCGGGAAGGTCTTTGTCTCCATGACTCTGATCTGGATCACATATTCTCCTGCAGGAAGGTCGATCTCCTGCGCTCCCCGGAGTTTGCTCTCTCCAGAAGGAAACTGTCTGCCCAGCAGGGAAACCGTATAGTCCCCCTGCGCACAGATCCTGATCTTTCCTCCGTCTGTAACCACTTTTTTCCGGAATCTGACGGCCGGATCCGGCCTGTACAGTTTCCAGACCGGAGGCTCCAGATACCCGTAATTTTGCCTGCGGGTGTGCACAAGCAGGTTGTGGTATTTTTCAAAATCTCCGAATTTCCATATCCATCTGCTCATTCTGATCTCCTGTAATGCCTTTTTCATCCGGTGCCTGTATGCTGACACAATACAGTAAATAATGCGTTTAAATCGGTATTCCATTCTGCAAAAGAGTCAGGAGGGCAACTTCTGACTCTTTATAAAACATATAATGATAATTTATTCTTCAGGAGCCTCAACAAACGGGATCGCATTCAGCTTGCTGTTCAGTTCCAGCAGGTCCTCCTTGGTAAGAGGAGTCTTGTGTCCGAAGCTGCCGGAGGCTTCCGCGTTTGCCAGTCTCAGGACAGTCAGGGTGATCAGCAGGTTGAACATGCCGCCCGGTGCGGGATCATTTTTGTCAGGAAGAGCTCCGCCGAGCAGGTCATACAGGGCATCCTTTGCCTCGGGGCTGCGGAAGATATCCTTGATCGTGCTGTTCAGGGAATAGCATCCCTCGACCTCCGTGATATCGAACCAGTTCAGGACGATTCCCGGATCCTTCATCTTGTACTCTTCTTTCGGCTCATCGACCTTGCAGATCACTGCAGTGTC
Source organism: Lachnospiraceae bacterium (assembly GCA_017449745.1). Lineage (GTDB taxonomy): Bacteria > Bacillota > Clostridia > Lachnospirales > Lachnospiraceae > CAG-791. The sequence goes on along the minus strand of JAFTFD010000302.1, from coordinate 2,044 downwards.
CACACACTCGCCAGCCTTTGCCGTGATCCTGCTCACGCCCTCGTTTTTGACCTTGAAGTGGAAGAACTCCTTCTCCGTATCGTTCACGCCGACGCTGACATCGTTCACGAACAGCTCGACAGCCGGCTGATTGGAGTAGACCTTGATCTCCGTGATCTCTTCGTCCCTCTCCACATATCTCTTTCCGGAGATGTGGACGAAAGGCTCATCGGAGAGCCATGCCTTGTAGGCATAGTAGGCGTCCTTTTTGTATTTTCTGTCGATGGTCACGAGACCTTTGCAGTTCCTTCCCTTACTGCCGCCCTCCGCGCGTCTGTCGGCGCCGAAGTCGAACATGTTCCAGACGTGCGTTGCCCAAAGGTATGGTCTTGCCTGGATCTGGCGGATCAGGGACTCATGATAGACAGTCTGGTACTCTTCCGTGTAATCGCCCTTTCTGGGATTGTTCGTATGCCAGTTCAGGGCTTCGCAGCCGTACTCAGACAATCCGACACCCTGATCCGGGTGCATCTCGTGGATGCCGTCCAGGATCGGTCCCGTCTGGTCCGGTGTTCCCTCATACCACCCGTTGTACAGGTTGTAGGAGATGACATCCGGCAGGAAGACGATGTCTTCAGACTTGTCGCAGCTGCCGATATAAGCCATGACAGTCGGTCTGGAAGGATCCATTTTGTGGACAAGGTCGTTGAGGATCTTATGGTTTTCCATGAGGTCATCGGAGAAGCCGCCCATGGTGATCTCGTTGGAAAGGCCCCAGACTACGATCGAAGGATGATTGTAGTTCTGCGTGATCAGTTCCTTCATCTGGGTGATGGTGTTTTCCCTGCCGCCCGGCATATGGGAGGAAATATAAGGGATCTCCGCCCAGACGATAATGCCTCTCTCATCGCACAGGTCATAGAAGAACTGATTGTGCTGATAATGCGCCAGACGGATCGTATTGGCTCCCATCTCACAGATCAGGTCCATATCCTCAATCTGGTCCTCTTTGGAGAGTGCGTTGCCCTTCTCCCAGCGGTCCTGGTGTCTTGCAACTCCGCGAAGAGGATAGGACTCGCCGTTGAGGAAGAAGCCCTTCTGCGGGTCGATCAGGAAGCTGCGAACGCCAAATTTTGCGGAGACATTATCGATGATCGTTTCCGCTCCGTCCTCTTCTGCGAGAATGCAGGCGCAGGCTTTGTACAGATAGGGATCCTTTGTCCCGTTCCATGCATGCACGTCAGCGATCGTCAGAAGCTCTTCATTTGCCTCTGCTGCCGGAACATCCTTGCAGGCGATTACTTCACCGGCAGCATCCAGCAGACGGATTCTGAGGGTCCCCTTCGGGTTTTTGATCCATGTGGAGACGCGGACCTGGATCTCTCCTTGCGGCATCGCGTTCTCAGGGACCAGCGGCAGGACGGCGAGGCCGTTTCCGCCATAGCTGTCCAGATCAAAATGTGTCTCCGTCACAGCCAGGATGTTCACGTCGCGGTACATACCGCCGTAGAAAGTAAAGTCCGCGTTCTGAGGATAGACTCTGTCATTCTGCTCGTTGTTGACGACGACCGTGACGAGATTTTCCTCTTCCAGCAGATCCGTAATATCCGCGCGCCATGTGGAATAGCCTCCGTCATGAGCCGCGACGCATTTGCCGTTCAAATAGAGCTGTGCGGAGGAATTCGTTCCCGTAAATTCCAGATAATAGCGGTCTGCCTCCGGCAGGTCGCTCTTTTTCAGTTCTTTGACATAATAGCCATTGCCGCGATAGTAGTCATCGCCGCCGTCCTGGCCGTCGATCCCGTTCCAGGTATGGGGGATATTCACATAATCCCATCTCTCAGGCATTTTCTCAGGAACAGCATCGCAGTTTTTGGTAAATGCCCACTTTGTGTTCCAGTTGATACAAGTTCTCATAATCACTCCTGTTTAAGCCTTTTTACCCCGTATTTTCCCCTTATTTATCCCTCGATCATCGACAGCGCGCCGTAGAGAATGGAATCATCTCCGAGAGCCGCGTTCTTGAGCTCGACCGTCGTGCGGATCGAAGGCATGCAGTAACGGT
>JAFTFD010000301.1 GCA_017449745.1 Lachnospiraceae bacterium | reverse complement strand
GGAATAGGCTCTGCGCTCAGAATCCATCTCCATTGTAAGGCCAAGTTTCAGCATTCGCTTTTTCTGAAGGGCAATACTGTGCCACATCAGCTGGGTCGCATGGTCCTGAAGAGAAGAGTTTTCTTCCTCACGGTCTTTGGAAAGATAATCGCTGCAGCTCTTGCGAAAACCGCTCAGCCTGCGCATCGTCTCGTTTTTATCCTCTATGACCGGATAGTTCGGAAAGAATCCTTCCAGAAACGCCGGCCATTCATTTCCTGTCTTGTCGTACTCCAGGTAGAGGACATAGAGGGTCAGGAAAGTACCGATACACAGCGCAAGGAATCCAAGCCCTACCATCCTGTTGATATAAACTGTCCTGGGGGCAAATGTGATGATAAGCGCAAGGCCCGCTGCCCAGATGAGTCCCGGGCCGATCAGGCGCGTGTAATTGATCTTGTAATCGTTCCTCTGTTCCATAGTGCCCTCTTTTTCGAACCTGAGACAGGAGAAGCCTTTAAATATCCTATGTCCCTATCATAGCACAGGAGCATTCAGAAAGGCTCCTCTTTTGACAGAACTTGAAAGTTCAGTGGTGCAAGAAAACAGGACCTATGGTACTATCAATCAAATACAAAAAAGGAGACTCACTATGGCCGAATTATTAGAGCGTATCGATGACATCCTTTACACATGGTGCCTGATCTACCTGCTGGCCGGAGCCGGAATTTATTTTACGGTGAAGACCCGGTTTGCCCAGATTCGCCTCTTTAAGGAATCGATGAAATGCATGCTTGAGAAGAAGCAGGCTGAGGGCGGTGTGTCGTCCTTTCAGGCGCTGATGATCGCGACCGCGTCGCGTGTCGGCACCGGCAATATGGCCGGCGTCGCAACTGCGATCGTCCTGGGCGGTCCAGGCGCTGCGTTCTGGATGTGGCTGATGGCTATTCTTGGTGCCTCCTCCGCGTTTGTAGAGAGCACGCTTGCCCAGATCTACAAGCGCAAAGACGGCGATACCTTTAAAGGAGGTCCTGCCTACTATATCGAGACGGCACTGCATTCGCGGCCGATGGGCATCGTGTTTGCGATCTCCCTGATCGCGACATTCGCGTTTGGCTTTAACGGGCTGCAGGCGTACAACTTCGTCTCAGTTTTTGAGTATTATGTGCCCAATTTCAAGCACAGCATGGTGCCGCTGATCGTCGGTATCATTCTGTTTGCGATCTCTTTGATCCTCTTTTTCGGCGGGACGGAAAAAATCAGCGTGGTTTCGTCTGTGATGGTTCCGATCATGGCGGGGCTTTATATCATTCTGGGTCTTCTGATCATCGTTTTGCATGTCACCGAGATCCCGGCGATGCTGGCCTCCATATTCCGCTCGGCCTTTGATTTTAAGGCGATCTTCGGCGGGTTTACCGGATCCTGCATGGTCTACGGCATCAAGCGCGGCCTCTTCTCTAACGAGGCCGGCATGGGTTCCGCGCCGAACGCTTCCGCCTCAGCAGAGGTGTCGCATCCGGTAAAACAGGGCCTGGCCCAGACCATCTCGGTCTACATCGATACGCTGCTGATCTGCTCGACCACCGTTTTCATCCTGCTGCTGACCGGGGTGTACAGACAAGACGCCACACTCTCCGGCATTCCGCTGATCCAGCAGTCCGTTGCGCAGCAGTTCGGACCGTTCGCGATCCACATCGTCTCGCTGGCGGTATGCATGTTCGCATTTACCTCCATCGTAGGAAATTATTATTACGCGGAGTCCAACATACGGTTTATTACCAAGAGCCCCGTCGTTATGGCGGTGTTCCGGATCGCGGCCGCGGCGATGGTGTTTATCGGCGCCCAGACCAGCATCGGCGTGGCGTGGAGCCTGGCCGATATCACAATGGGACTCGAGGCGATCGTCAATATCATCGCCATCGTGCTGCTCTCGCGGATCGCATTCGCAGCACTTCGCGATTACGAAGAACAGAAGGCAAAAGGCCTGGATCCTGTATTCCGGGAAGGGAATATCAGGCTCAATGATACGGAAGTGTGGAAATAGGGCTGATATGAAACGGAAATCTTTCCTTATTATTCCCATCCTGTTTATCGTGCTGCTTATTGTTCTTCCAAAGCACATAACCAGGGAAGTTCTCACTGCTGCATCGGACGATGGCAGCTACTGCCTGATCATAGCGGAGGTGGGTAATCCGGAATTCCCCTTCGGACCGACAAACTGCCGCTTCACATTAAAGAACGGGCTCCGAACAATTAGCCAGAGCCCGTTTACTGTCTATAATGACGGTGCCCATGTTGACAGCAGCAACTTCACTATCACATGGGGAAAAAAGGATGTCTCCATCACCGTGACCGGTGATGAGCAGGATCCTGTGATTTACAGAATAGCTTATGACGGATCTTATCCGTAAGGCTGCAGGTAATGAGCCTGAAATATTACAGCAGGCTCCTTCCGGATCCCCAGGCATCGCCGACCTTCTCCCCGATCACATGGTAGGCATTATTGAAGGGGTCAAAGCTGATCGGCTTCACCTTGCTGACATCGACCTTGCCGTCTGTGAGCGCGGACTCATCGACACTTACATTGACGATCTCACCTCGCAGGATGCAGGTTTCCTTGTTGTATTCGATTACTCTGCACTCCAGGCACACAGCCAGTTCGTTGATGATCGGCGCATTTACCAGTTCGCTCTTTGTCGCGGTAAACCCTGCCCTTGCAAACTTATCCGCTGTCTTTGTTCCGGAAGCCATTCCGACATAGTCGCATCCGGCCACATGGTCTGCGTCCGCCATGCTGATCGTAAACGCCCCTGTCACAGCAAAGTTCGCGCAGGTCTTATGATTAGCGGAAAGACACACGGAGATCTCGTTCTCCTCACTGATTCCGCCCCACGCTGCGTTCATTGCGTTCGGGTTTCCCTCCGCATCGTAGGTCGCGATGATCCATACCGGCTGCGGATAACTGTATGCTTTTGCTCCAAAATTCTTTCTTGCCATTTTTTCCTCCTTTTTATCAACTGCCTTGTCTGGCAAAATAATGCTCTTTTGCATACCGGAATTCTTCTTTGAACCGCCGGATCGCCTTTTGGCTGGTCTCCCCGTTCGGCCTCATCATGTCAAACGCATGCATGTCTGTATGATAAACATCCGCCTTTGCGGGCACTCCGGCTCTCTTAAGGTTTTCGATATATGTCAGTGTCTCCGAGTAAAAAGGCTCTCCATCTCCGACAAATGAATAAGCCGGCGGAAGTCCGCGATAGTCCGTCTGCCTTGCCGCCGAGGCATAGGGGGAAACCTCTTTCCTGGCATCGCCTCTAAGGTACACGCTCCACGCCTGGTGATTTCTTCTCGTATTCCATACTCTGCCGTGATTGTTCCGCGAAGAGTCCGTATCATAATTGTCGATCATGGGGTAAAGCGGCATCTGAAAGGCGATCTTCACTTCTCCCTTATCCCTTGCCATCATACAGAGGGCTGCTGTAAGTCCTCCGCCAGCACTTTCTCCGCCGACCATGATCTGGTCATCCCGGATTCCCAATTCCTCTGCATGCTCCTTCAGATAGACCAGCGCCTGGTAACAGTCCTCTATTGCCGCCGGATAGGGCGCCATAAAGGAAAGGCGGTATCCCGGTGACAGGACGACTGCACCATGTTCCCTTACCAGATCAACAGCGCGGGACATATATACCATTTCCTTCATGCCAGTCATATATCCGCCGCCATGGATCCACAGAATCCCAGGAACGTCTTTCTTTCTCACCTCAGGAAAAAGGATAAGGGCAGGGATCCTTCCAATTCGGATCTTCTTTACCCGGATACCCTTCTCCGGCCATAGTCTGTATCCCATCGGCTTATGCTCCTCCAGACTTAGTATATTATACCAATTTGGGATATTCCCTCATCTCATCCGGTTCATGCAGCGGATCCCATACCTGCGCAAAGAACGGATCCACCTTTGCCCGCGCTCCGTAGTTCCAGCTTTTTCGCTCACACTCAGAGCCCCAGTGGATGGGCGGCATCCGGTCGCCGGTTTCAGCCACCGTGCCGATGTACACGAATTTGGTCAGCTCGTTCTGGTCCTGCTCCTGGATGGACTCAATGATGTTTTTCGTGGAGCCGTAATTGTTTTTCATGACCTTGTCCTAGAAAATGATATTCATCTGATTTGATATCCCGCTTCTGCCAGAGAGGATAATGCTTCCTTCAGTTTCTCTTTTTTTACAAGTACATAGTCCGTATTGAATGTGGAGACGGCAAAAATTCCGATCCCGGCAGAAGCCAGAACATTTGTGATTCCCGCCAGAATACCGACCAGAGAGAAATCAAGCTCCCCGCAGATTCGAAAAGCTTTCCATCCGTCATCTCTGTGATCTGCATTTTGGGGAACCATCTCTATCGGACATACGAGAGATTTTTCGAGATCTGTACAGCCTGAAAAAACAAAGGGCTGCTCCATATCGATCCCGGAATAATCCGGAACTTTGCAAATTGTAAATTCCGGAGACAGCTCTTCGATGACAATGTCTGCGCTGGCTGGCATGTTCATTTCTGTATTCATCGCCACAGGGTTCTCTCCTTTAGATGTTCATTCATAGATGCCGTTTTCCTTTATTCAATCCAGCATCATGTCCAGCCTAAACAGGCAGTGATAGGATTTCCGTATAGACCCGCCTGCCGTCCTTTAACTCGGATTTCATGAGGGATATGCTCTTTACCATCATTTCATTCTTCGGCGCCTTTACCTTTTTCCAGTTTCCGGAAACACCCCGGATGATCGTGATATGCGGAACGAATTTCTGGTGGTCATAATCGATCCCGGCACTGTCCAGTGCCTCGCGGACGCTCCTGGCTGCACCGGACAGTCCCTGATTCCCCTTTGCACCGATCCAGAGAATATCATCAAAATTCCCGATCTCTGAAAGGGACAGGCGGAACGGCTTCCAGACGGCAGCTGCCAGCGCAGCCTTTACTTTTTCTGTTTCTGCCGTCTCCCCTATAAAGGCAAGTGTCATGTGCAGGTTATCCGACGGCACATAGCTTCCCTTTATACCCTGCTTTTTCAGCTCATGCATTGTTCCTGTTATTTCTTTTTTCAGTTCATCCGACAACCGGATCGCAACGAAAAGTCTCATCTGGCCAGCCCCCTGTCTGATGATAATTACATGTATTATCTGCTCATTTACTATCATATCATGTTACAGGATATACAGAAAATCTTACGGATAAAAGAAATTCCTGTAGAACGCATAACAGCCGGAACTTCGTTGGAAGTTCCGGCTGCTTTTCTAAATTATCGTACTAAATGCTTAATGATATCAATCAAGCAGCCGGTGCAGCATCTGCTCCCTGTGGTTTACAAACATGGAGGTCACCTGATAGCTGTCCGTCTCTTCATAAGTGCAGGGATGGATCGGACCGTCATCAAATGTGAGGATCTGTGCATCCGGCATCCCCAGCAGGATCGGTGAATGAGACACAATGATAAACTGCGCCCCCTCTTCGGCGCATCGATGGATCTCCATCAATAAAGTTAACTGCCTTTGCGGAGACAAAGCCGCTTCCGGCTCATCCAGCAGATAGAACCCATTTGCCCGGAAACTGTTCTGTGCAAGAGCCAGGAAACTCTCTCCATGTGATTTTTCATGAAAATGCTGAGGAATGCCGCCCTGTCCCCTGCTGTACTCATCCTCTTTCGTGGCAACGTTATAAAAACTCTCCGCCCGAAGAAAATACCCCCAGGAAGCCTGGCGGACACCCCGGACAAGCCTTATGGCATTGTGCAGTTCTGAATGAGAGTCATATGTTGAGAAATTGTAATTTCTGGTCCCGCCCTCCGGATTAAAGCCATATGCGATAGCAATAGCCTCAAGAAGCGTCGACTTGCCGCTGCCATTTTCTCCTACAAAGAAAGTGACCGGGTGGTTAAATTCTATCTCTGCAACACTGCTGATCGCTTCAATGTTTCGGAGATAGCTTGCAGGATCTATTTTATCCCAGTCAATTAGAATACTCTTGATCAATTGATTATTCATGAGTTTGTCAACCTACAATAAGATCACATCGGAAACAGGGATGGAGTGGTTAATACCAGACCGAAAATAGAAGCTGATAAATGCGGCATATAACCGAACTTCCGCCGCATAAAGTTTTCTCAGCAGCAGACTATGCAAAAATTGCTGAAAGAGCAGATGGATTTAGACATTGAACCTTTTCAATAACTGATAACATAAGGAATAACCATAACAAAAATCATTAAACCCACCAGTCATATAAGGAGTAAGCATAAGCCTGCTGCTGACGGAAAATAACTCAGATCTCCATTGTCTTCGTTGTATTGATACGATCCAGGGCGATCTGCGCCCTCGTCAGCTCATCACTGACGGCAGCGTAATCCTCCTGCACCTTTTTGAGATCATAGTTTGCGAACTGGTACTCGATCAGGTTTGTCCTGTTAGTATTAGTAAGGCGCTTTTTCTCCAGAGAAGAAGCCATAAATCCAAGCTTTTCTTTCTGTCTTGTCAACTGCGGAATATAAACCAGGATCTGGTCTATAGTCATATCAAACCCTTCCACGATATTTGTCGTATTGAAAACATTAATGCAGTGCTTCACATGCCGGATCTGCTTCTCCAGATCCAACAGTTTCTCCTGCACCTTTGCATAATCATATGCCGGTCTTGCCAGTTCTATATCCTCTGTCGTTGCCGCAACAAAGAAATAGCTCTGGCGCTCTACATTCAGGAGATCCTCATGTTCCTCCTGCAGCTTCTTTAGCAGTTTGTTTGCCTGTGCAGATGTATATTCCATAACTCTCTTCCTCCTCGTATAATTCTTCGTCCAGTTCATCTGCTGAACCAATAAGTTTCTTTCCGATATAATCCTCAAAGGTCATTATGTGTCCCTGCCTTTTCCAAAGCCTTTACTGTCTCCGAAAGCCACTCACTGTAATAATCATATTTGTCCTGGACCCACCAATTAAACAGGTCATTCAGTCGTTCTGCATCCGCTTTTACGTCGGTACTTTCGAACTGCTCCGGGTCCCTGTTCACCGTAACAAGGTGATTATTGTCTGGCTTGAAGTCGACCCGAAATACACAGACTCCGGTCCAGCTCCTGTGGGCATAGAGAGTGCTGCCCTCCATATACCAGAACCACTTGTCCTCCATCTCCTGCGGAATATGCCCGCACCTCAGGATCTGCATCTGATGTTCCGTAAACGGCCGGTGCAATACAAACTGAGTATGCTGTTCCGGCATTTCCAGGGTTTTCCAGTCGCTCTTCTTTACAACAGGCATCCGTGATTTCACGGCCTTCTCAAGGACACCTTGCCCCATCTTCATTATTTCATCATCTAGAACGGCAAATACAACTCTGATATCAGTATCCGGATTCTGTTCCATAAAGTCACTGCATGCCGCAATAGCTGTCTCCCATGCCTTTCTCTTGGGATAGCCATATATTCCCGCCGAGATCAGCGGAAATCCGATCGACGTACAGCCGATTTTTGACGCTAATTTCAAAGACTCCGTATATGCGCTGTAAAGCAGCCTTTCTTCACCCATACTCCCGCCGTTCCAGATCGGTCCTACGGCATGGATAATATATTTCGCCTTCAGGTCAAAACCCGGAGTGACTACTGCAGATCCCGTGTTGCAGTGTCCGATCTCATCACACGCCTTCTGGAGCCTTCTGTATCCTGCTTCCTCAAAAATGGCACCGCAGACTCCACCACCTGCCTGAAGACCAGTATTAGCAGCATTTAGGATCGAATCTGTATCCAGTTTTGTAATCCCGAT
>JAFTFD010000300.1 GCA_017449745.1 Lachnospiraceae bacterium | reverse complement strand
GGAACTGACGGGAATGATATCCGAGAGCTCGCTGCCGGTCAGTGTCTTCCACTCTTCAGCGTAGACAGAGATGGCAGGAAGGATCTTCTCCTTTTTGAAGGAATCGACCTTGGTCATAACCAGGATGACCGGTGTTTTGGACGATGCCGAGGCCACGACCTTCATCAGTGCCTTATCTTCATCCGTCAGCGGTACCTTGGGTTCGACCAGCCACAGGATCAGGTCCACTTCTTTCATCGTGCTCTCCGCGGCCCGGTACATATATTCATTCAACGGATCCTCAAACCTGCCTGTTTGCGCGGAGGCGATCCCGAACATTCCCGGAGTATCGAGAAAAACTACCTGTCCCCGCTCTTCCGTATAGATCGTTCGGATCTGTGTTCTCGTCGTCTGCGGCTTATAGGAAGTGATCGCGATCTTCTGTCCGATCAGTGTGTTCATCAGGGTTGATTTACCGACATTAGGCCTGCCGATAATCGTTGCAAATCCGGATTTAGCCAAAAATGATCTCCTTTAAATAGTATGATGCGAAAATTCTCACTTAATCTTTCTGCTGCTCTTTCTCCTGTCTGCGGAGTTCTTTTCGTTCCCTGCGGGACAGGCGGGGCTTCTTCTCCGTCCTGCCAGCCCTGGATCTGCGCACGATCGCCCTGATGATCACAAATGCGATGATCAGGATCACCACCCACAGGACGATATGCGGAAGGTTGATCACAAATCCGATGGCAGCTTCCTTGACTTCATAGACCAGGTCTTCGAGATTCTCTTTAAATCCGTTGACAAGACGCTCTCTGTCGGAGACAGGATCGACCTCGGTAAACTTTTCGACCTCACGCACGTTCAAATTGACGGTCGCATACATGACCTGATTATCGAAGACCTTGAGTCTGGATTTGATATTCTGCAGCTCATAGCGGACATCGGAGAGAGCTTTCTGGATCTCGATCATCTCTTCGACAGTCTCTGCCTTTTCCATCATTCCAAGGAGCGAGCGCTCCTGGATCTCCAGAGCTTCTCTTCTGGAATCCGTATCCACATACTGGAGGGTAATGTCCTCGACGGAAAGCGAACGGCTGAGAACATTAGATCTCTCAGCGATCACATCCGCAAACTCGTCCAGCCTCTCCGCCGGAATACGGATCGTATAATTGGCATAGCGGGAACGGGTCTTCCTGCCGGTCACATTTCCGTATCTGTCATAGACGGAGTAAGTACTGCTGCCGCCGTCGATACTGGAATTCTGGACATAGCCTCCGAGAAAATCGATCTTGGCCTGAAGCTGGGCATCCAGTTCCTCCAGGTTCTCTGTCTCGACCTCATAATACATGGTCCTGATGAGCTTTCTGGAATCCTTTTTCTGTATCTCTTGTTCTGAAGAAGCTTCCGGGGCCTGTGGCTCCTCTGCCACGTCGGCTGCCTCAGTGTCAAACTCTGCCTCTTTCATTTCTGCAGGAGCTTCTACTGCCGCTTCTTCAGCGTATTCTGACACATAGACAGCGCTGTTGCTATACGAGGCTTCCGCGGCGGCAGGGGCAGCCTGATCAAAAGCTGCCGTACTGCCGGATGAACCTGCAGATGCTCCACAGGCGCTTAAAATGAGCCCTGCTGTCAGGATCGCTGTCAATGCTGCTGCTCTGTAACAACTCAACTTTTTCATACTATTCCTCCTTTAAAAATGAAGATCAGTTCAAAACTTTGATCCAGCCGACGTCGTCACAAAGAAACGCAGTACTCAGACAAGCTGGCAGATATCCCCGAAGAGTTCCTTGTTCTCCCGGATCTGCTCACTGCTGCCCACAACGCACAGACAACCGTCGGCAATAAAAGCATCGATCAGATCACCAAGTGCCCTTATATCCTCCACTTTCACGTTCAGGACCTGGTCCCGCTCCCGCTGGATCTGTTCATCGGACAGGTTCATGAAATAACCTGACATGGAATATCTTCCGTACAGGTTCGGGGACAGCGGCCTGTCCATGGCGCTCACGGCGCCGATCACATATTTGGTCATCGTGCGCTCGTCGGCCTGGAAACTCCTGATATATTCACCCGCCTGTCTGAATGTCTCCAGCGAACTATTAAGGTGCGGATCGCGATAGGTGACAAAATAAGCATTTCCGTCCCTTCCGTAGCCGCTCATACAACCGTAAGCGCCGCCCTTTACACGGATCCGGTTCCAGAGATAGTCGTATCCCATGATCACCTTCAGGACTCTGAGGGCGCCGGTAAAAGGATACCCCCTGTGCAGGAAATTGCCCGCCATGCAGACATAGTTGACCTGCCCGGCCGTAAGGAATCCCTCATTTTTCTTCGTCAGGGCCGGATGATAGGCTGCTTCTGAAGTATCCGGGACGTTTTCATACAGCTGCTGCGTGAATGCACGGACTGCAGGGAGCAGAGAATTCTTGCTCTCTTCCACGGCTGTGATATCAAAGATCAGTCTCTGCTTGCAGAAAATGTAGGAAGTGATCTCCTCCATCAAAGCCTTGAACTGTTCAAAGGAACTGCCTTCCCCGTCTTCACTGCCGAGCATATCGCAGACACCGTCGAGCGTCTGATAGGCCGAAACGCCGCTGATCTCATCGAGAAGCGCATAGGTCTCACTGATATAGGAAAGCGCCCTTGTCATAGCTGTCGCGTGGCCTGCGGCAGGCATCTCCGCCTTCATGGCGGCGCGCTCTTCTTCAAGGATCTCCAGGATCCGTTCCCGGTCGGAAAAATCCGTTCGGAGGATCATCTCGCTGACCAGCTCCATGGCCTTCTTGGCATTTTCATGCATCGCCTTGACGGAGACTTCGAAGGTCATTCTGTATTCGGTAGGACTGGAAGCATTGACATATGTGCCGATGCTGGGATAAAGGCCTCCGGTAAAAATATTGATCTCGTTGTCCAGCTCTTCGTAGCTGTAATGCTGCGTGCTCAGCGCCCCGAGGAGCGTTTTGTAGATGCATAGATATTTCAGCAGCCGCTGCGATATTCCGCCGATCTCGAATACAAAATTCATGTAATCGATATTGCTCGTAAAGACCGGATGGGAAAGGATCCGGATCCCGTCCTGTGTCTCCTCGAAAGTATTTTTGGTCAGTAAAGCGTTCTTCCGAAGATCCTCTCTGCCAAGCATCGGAATGGAAAGAAGCGCCTCTTCCGAGTCAGGCATCTCCTGCCATTTTTTCAGGGCGATCGTCTCTTCCGCTATTTTGCGGCGCTCTTCAGCCGTCAGGCTTTCTGCGAATTTCGCCATTTTTTCGGTCATGGCAGCGTCTGTCTTCTCTGTCAGCCCCGGCTCAGGGGTCAGCAGAACGATCGAGCGGTGCGCGTTGTCCAGGAGCATGGAATGGATGAGGCCTTCAAAATAGTGCTCCGAGACCTCTTTTTTGAGCTGCTCGAAGAGTACGCCGATCTCCAGATTCTGCCATGCGCGAAGATCGTCGTACAGCCAAGTATCCAGTGCGTCGAGACCATAGATCAGTCCCTTTGGATAGCTGCCAAAATCCGCTTCCCTGTAGCGGAACTCATAATAGTTGATCCCTGCCAGCAGAGCCTTCTCGTCGATCCCCTCTTCGGCAATTTTCTCAAGAGTCTCATGGATCGTATCGAGAAACTCCTGTTTCTGTGAGGCGTTGGCGTATTTTGCCACGATCGAATAATAGGGCTGCAGGATCCCGGATTCATAGAGGCTTGCGACATCCTGGCCGATCCCCTTCCTGCGGAGCGCTTCCTTGACAGGTGCGCCCTCGCGGTCACACAGGACGTAGTCCAGGACGCGGAAGGCCAGATTCAGATGCGGATCCTCCCCGGAAGGTATCGAGAAATTCAGGGAAAGGAAAGTTCCGTCCTGGATCTCCTCCTCCGACATCACGGAATAAGGATATTCATACTCCCTCGTCTTTGTAAAAGGCGCCTGCTCCTGTACCGCGGAGTCGATCTCAAGACTCTCAAAGGCGGACAGATACTCCCTGTCAATGAAGGCAAGCCTCTCGGCCATGTCCATATCCCCGTAGAGATACAGATAGGCATTGGAGGGATGATAGTATCTCCTGTGGAAATCCAGGTACTCCTCATAGCTAAGGTCCGGAATAAACTGAGGGTCTCCGCCGGAAACGATCGAATAGGTGGTATCCGGATACAGGGAAGCCAGGACCTTGTCGTTCAGGATCTCCTCCGGCTGGGAGAGAGCTCCCTTCATTTCATTGTAAACGACACCGTTGACCGTGATCCTGCTGTCTTCATCGATCACCTCCCTCAGGCCGTCAGAAGACGGATGAGGCAGGGCTTCATAGTGCCATCCCTCCTGCCGGAAGATGTTCTGTTCCTTGTAGATATTCGGATAAAAAACCGCATCCAGATAGACGTGCATCAGGTTGGCAAAGTCCTTGCTGTTGGTGCTCGCTACGGGATAGACCGTCTTATCCGGATAGGTCATCGCGTTCAGGAATGTATTCAGCGACCCCTTTACGACCTCGATGAAAGGATCCTTGACAGGAAAGCTCCTCGATCCGCACAGGACAGTATGCTCGATAATGTGTGCGACACCTGTTGAATCTGTCGGAGGAGTGCGGAAAGCGATGTAAAACACCTTGTTGCTGTCGCTGTTCGGCAGCAGTGCCAGTCTCGCTCCGGTCTTCCTGTGGCGGAGCAGATAGGCCTCGCTCCCCAGGTCTTTCAGATATCTGTTTTCAATGATCTCGTATGCACCAAGCGCAAGGATCTCCTCCGGCGTGATGCAGTGAAAAGAATGCTCTTCGGCCATGACACGGCCCCCTTTTT
>JAFTFD010000299.1 GCA_017449745.1 Lachnospiraceae bacterium | reverse complement strand
TGTCGATCCCTTCGTTCGTCACAAAGAGGCAGGATCATTATGCCCAGAAGAGAGTCGAGCTGCACCTGCATACCAAGATGAGCGACATGGACGGACTCGCCGAATGCAGCGATCTGGTAAAGCGCGCCTATGAGTGGGGCATGCCCGCTGTCGCCATCACGGACCACGGAAATGTTCATGCTTTCCCGGATGCCAATCACGTTGTGGAGGCGCTCTATAAAAACGACTCCAAAAAGCGCAAAGAAAACGGCGAGGCGCCTCTGTCCAGACAGGAGTTCTTTAAGGTCATCTATGGCGTTGAGTGCTATCTTGTCGATGACCTGAAAAAAATGGTGACCTTCGGCACGGATGTGACCGCGGACTACCGCACAGAGACGGGCAGCTATGTCGTCTTTGATATCGAGACGACGGGCTTTTCCAGCGACAAGGATAAGATCATCGAGATCGGTGCGGTCCGCTACGATCACGGAAAAGAGACGGGAAGATTCTCTGAG
This sequence comes from Lachnospiraceae bacterium, assembly GCA_017449745.1. Classification (GTDB taxonomy): domain Bacteria; phylum Bacillota; class Clostridia; order Lachnospirales; family Lachnospiraceae; genus CAG-791. Next base: position 2,283 of record JAFTFD010000299.1, on the reverse strand, counting down.
TTCATCAACCCGGAGAGGCCTATTCCCTTCAGGATCACGCAGCTGACGAGCATTACGGACGACATGGTCATGAAGTGCGAGAACGTAGAAAAAGTTCTCCCCAGGTTCCTGGAATTCTGTAAAGACGCGGTCCTCGTCGGCCACAATGTCGGTTTCGATATCAGCTTTATCAAGGAAAACGCAAGGCGCCTGGAGCTTCCCTGCCCGTTTACCACGATCGATACGATCGGAATGGCAAGAGTCATGCTGCCAGGTCACAACAGCTACCGTCTCGACGCGGTAGCAAAGCTCCTGAATGTTTCCCTGGAGCACCACCACAGGGCGGTCGATGACGCCGGCTGCACGGCGGAGATCTTCGTCAAGCTCCTGAACCGCTTCACGGATGCCGGCGCAAAAACGCTCGGCGAGATGAACCGGATGGGAGATGAGAACAAGGATACGATCCGAAGGCTCCGCCCTTACCACTGCGTCCTGCTGGCCCAGAACAACACGGGACGCGACAACCTTTACAAGATGGTGAGCAGCTCTCACCTTGACTATTTTCACCAGAAACCCAAGATCCCCAAGAGCATGCTGATGAAATACCGCGAGGGGATCCTGGTCGGCAGCGCCTGCGTGGCGGGCGAGCTGTATCAGGCCCTTCTGGACCAGAGGTCTGAAGAGATGATCACGGATATCGTCCGGTTCTATGACTACCTCGAGATCCAGCCGAGGGATAACAACCGTTTCCTGATCGCCTCTGAGAAAAATGAGAATATCACCTGCGAGGAGGATATCTTAAATATCAACCGCAGGATCGTGGAACTCGGGGATAAATTCGGAAAGCCCGTCGTCGCCACCGGTGATGTGCATTTCCTCGATCCGGAGGACGAGGTTTACCGCACGATCATCCAGGGAGCGCAGGGCATGGCGGACGAGGAACCGGCTCCGCTGTATTTTAAGACGACAGATGAGATGATGGATGAATTTTCCTATCTCGGTTCCAGAAAATGCGAAGAGGTCGTCATCACCAATACGCAGAAGATCGCCGCCATGGTGGACGCAATCTCACCGGTGCGGCCTGATAAGTGCCCGCCGGTCATCGAGAACTCTGACGGGGAGCTGAGAGAGATCTGCTATAACAAGGCTCACCGCATGTACGGGGATCCCCTGCCGCCGGTCGTTGAGGCTCGTCTTGAGAGAGAACTCAATTCCATCATCAGCAACGGTTACGCGGTCATGTACATCATCGCGCAGAAACTGGTTTGGAAATCCAACGAGGACGGATACCTGGTCGGATCGAGAGGATCCGTAGGATCCAGCTTTGTTGCGACGATGTCCGGAATTACAGAGGTCAACCCCCTGCCGCCTCACTATTACTGCGAGAACGAGGAGTGCCACTATTCGGATTTCGACTCCGAAGAAGTGCAGGCCTATGCCCAGCGATGCGGCATCGATATGCCCGAAAAGATCTGCCCGAGATGCGGCAGGCCTCTTAAAAAAGACGGATTCAACATTCCGTTCGAGACGTTCCTCGGCTTCAAGGGCGACAAGGAGCCGGATATCGACCTGAATTTCTCAGGGGAGTATCAGTCTAAGGCACACGCTTATACCAAGGTTATTTTCGGTCATGAGCAGACCTTCAAGGCAGGTACGATCGCAACCGTCGCGGACAAGACCGCTTACGGCTATGTGCGCGGCTACTGTGAGAGAAGCGGACAGGAAAAGAGAAAGTGCGAGATGGAGAGGCTTGCAGCCGGCTGTACGGGCGTTCGCAGGTCGACGGGACAGCACCCCGGTGGAATCGTCGTTCTGCCGCAGGGTGAGGATATCAACACCTTTACACCGGTCCAGCATCCCGCCAATGATACGACGACAGACATTATAACGACACACTTTGATTATCACTCCATTGACCACAACCTGTTAAAGCTCGATATCCTCGGACACGATGATCCGACGATGATCCGTATGCTGCAGGACCTGACGGGAATGGACCCGCTGACGATCCCTCTGGATGATAAGAAGGTCATGAGCCTTTTCCAGAGTACACAGGCGCTTGGCATCACACCGGAGCAGAACGGCGGCATCCGCGTAGGAACGCTCGGCGTCCCGGAGTTCGGCACCAAGTTCGTCATGGGCATGCTGGAGGACACGAAGCCGACCATGATGTCGGAGCTGGTCCGAATATCCGGACTTTCCCACGGCACGGACGTCTGGCTTGGCAACGCGCAGTCGCTGATCCAGGAAGGAAAGGCGGTCCTCTCGACCTGTATCTGCTGCCGTGACGATATCATGATCTAT
>JAFTFD010000020.1 GCA_017449745.1 Lachnospiraceae bacterium | reverse complement strand
GTAGCGGTAGCAGCGGTAGCAAGGGAACTCGCGTGCTTTATCTGGGGCATGATGACCGGAAATGAAACCATTAGCCTGTTGGTAACCAATCCACGAATAACAGAATGGTTAAATGCCGGAAACTGTTAAATCAGAGTTCCTTCCAGATGCTGACAGATCGCACAAATGTGATCGTCAGGAAAGAGTTTGTTGCTTGTTGAATTCTTTCTTGACAATGGTCACTTCATAACAGTCAGGGGGACAGGTTCCCATTGACTCCTATTATTCTGGGATCGCAGCCGAATATACCTTGACGTAGTTTCCGCTGCGGCTGTTAAAAAAGACTTGTTTCCCGGAATGCGCATAGATCGGGTGTGGATGAGCATCCTGCCCAAGCCAGTCGCTGTCATGGCGGCATAATGCCGTCCATGTCAGGGTCCCCTCGTCCCAATCCGGCAGAACGCGCGTAATGTATGCGCCGTCCTTCTTATGCGGATCTGGTCCATTGTCTGTACTGTTCTCCCGTACCATCTTAACTTCTTCCGGAAATTTGAAGTATCCGTCGCAGACCAGGTTGCAGTCATGGTCCATTGTGAAGTGGCCATAGGCGTTATAGTCATCCGGCAGGGCTATTTCCCAGTACCGTCCGCTGTCGGGTTCATAGCGTCCGACCATCGCAGGCCCGTTTTCATAACCACCGTGATAAATGATGATCTTTCCGTCGTCACTCCACATCTCATGACAAACCCAGTCTCCGCGCTTTCTGGGATAACCTCTGGTATTTCCAAGCGTATCTGTCCCTTCTGTCCGCACGCGGATAATTTCGTCTCTTCTGTGGTCGTAGATCCAGATCCTGCGGATCCCGCAGTCAAAGCTCGACCACTCATGATTAAACATTATGATCTCCGGATCAGCGGGATTGAACTGCACATGTGTGATCCAGCATAGCGGAATCGTTTTCTCGTACAGCAGGTGTCCCGTCTGTGTATCATAAACGCACAGATAGCTTGAGAGTTTCTCCTCCTGGACTCTTCCGTCGATATCATATACCGGGCGGCTGTCCAGTCCGCTTCCTTCCGTCTCTGGATCATAATCCAGGCATCTCCCGTCCGTCATCGGCACACAGAGAAGCTTTCCATCCTGGGAAACATGTGTAAAGGCTGTCATCCTCCCATCCGGAACATCTGCGAGAACTCTGCTGTTCCCGTTAAGATCCGCACTGCAGATCTGATTGTCCTGAATATAATACACAATATTCCTCTCGGGATCGAGGCAGACGCTTGCCTTACTCAGCCCCTTTCCGGGGTTGCAGGCAAAATAAACATAGCTCTTCATGATTCCCTTATTGTTATCGGTCAGGATCCTCTCCTGCCCCGTAATGAGATCCCGCACCATCACATTAGGATTTCCATTCTTATCCGTAATCAGGAAAAGATGGCGGTCATCCTTGCTCAGGGAAGAGCATGTAAAATACAAAAGCTGCGTATTGTATCCGTTTTCCTCGCCCGCACAGCCGCTGACAAGGGTACGTTCTCCTGTTATTTGCATGGTAGTATTTCCTCTGTTATAGTAACTGTTCACTTTCAGCGGACTAAGTATGCGACTTGGTCCTTAATAAGAATAGTAACCCGTTTTTATACATCAGGGCAGAAAGGAAGACTCAAAGGGACCTGATATGATCAACGAAGGGACCGGTCTGCTGCAGAACGATCTCTCTGGAAGGCAGATTGAAGCATTCAAAAGAAGCGTATTCCTGATAACCGCTTTGCTTCACTGCCATAAGAATTGCATCCAAATCGGTATGGCCGTAGCCAGGGAACATCCTGTTGGAATCTGCAAGGTGAATATGTCCCAGATGACGACCGAGCCTCTCAATGGCCCGGTCAAAGCTCCTGTCCTCAATATTGGAATGGAACAGATCCCAGAGTACACCGACACAGGAGGGATTCCCGAGCCTGTTTTCAATAAAATCACAAACTGCTTCCGCACTGTTCAAGAGTGCTGTCTCGTACCGGTTGATCGCCTCCAGGATGATCATTACTCCCTTGCTGTCTGCGTAGTCCACTACCGGCAGGAACGCCTCACGGAAAGCATCCAGGTCCTGCTCCCTCGTCTGCTCACTTCCGATGCCGCGCATCAGACCGACCGTCACTTTTGAACCAAAGCAGGCTGCCGCATTGATATGTTCAATAAACCTCTGCTGCGTCTTTTTTACCAAATCCTCCGAAACACCGATGAAGGAAAGCCCCTCCATCCCTCTGGCCTGCCCGGTAGAAAGTGTGGAGCAGCCCAGATTTCTTTTATCCAGTTCTTCCTTAATTGCCGGAACATCTATCCCGTCATAATTACTGATACACAATTCTGCTCCGTCCAGACCGATATTCCGCATCCAGTCAAGTCCTTCTTTCCATTTGTCTGTGCCAAAAGCTGAAAAGGGTGTCTCATACTGAAGGGTTACCGTAGCGCTGAATTTCATCATTCAAATTCCTCTCATCTTCTGTCTCTTCATGGTAATACTTATGAATATTACCTCTGTTGATGATCAGAGATGTCAGCCGCTGATCCGCTGCCGGCGGTGTCGTTCCCCAGATCAGATAATCCAGCATATACTGAATACCTGTCCTTGCCTGATTACGAGGGTTTTTATATATGATACTGCTGATGATCCCTTTCCGGAGATAATCCGCACTCTCACGATACAGGTCACTCCCGATAATACGGAACGTTCTCAGCGGCATGAACGATTTCGCTGCCTCTACAATTTGCAGAGTGCCGCGCGCGCTCACGGCATAAAGCCCGCGAATCTCAGGATGATCTCCCAGACATTGTCGAACCCGCTCCAGAACGCTTCTGTCTTCTGCCGCACCGCCGACCATAAATACCTTCATTTTCGGTGAATATTCTGCGACCCAGTCGCGGAACGCATTTGCATTTTCCGCATTTGACTGCATATCAGGATCCCCCGAGGCCAGCAATATCCCGTCGATTTCACTCAATTGAGGACATAGAAGCTCTGCTGCCATCCTGCCATCCGTAACATGATCCGACTGAATCGAACACAGACAATGGATATCTGAAAAGTTTTCACCGACGGCGATCAAAGGGATCTTATGCGGGGGATACGTGACATTCGATGCCAGTATCCGATCCTCTTCCCGCATCTTCCCTCCGATCAGCATGCCGTCAATACTCTGATTATTCTGCAGTAAAACCTGGCCCATAATAGAGGAAAAGCTGTTCTCCTGTTCCTCGTTATATGGGACTTCGATCACCGTACAGTTATGGTATTGGAACAGGTCCCGGCATTCTTGGCAGCCGTTCCAGAGTTCACCGTAAAAGAAACGATTCTGCTCTGTAGGAGCCGGAAATGCAACAACAATATTCAATGGTTTTTTCCGGAGCGAAGAGGCGACACGATTCGGCTGGTATCCCATCTCGTGCGCAATTTCCAGGATCCGCTCCCGCACAACTTCACTGACCCCCGGCTTGCCATAAATAGCACGATGTACCGTGCCGACTGATACCTGGGCTCTTTTTGCAACATCACTGATTGTCGTTTTTTCTGCCATGCTCTACCGTTCTTTCCGGATGCTCTGCAGTCAGAAATGCTCTTCCAGTTCCTGAAGCTTCGCAAATCCTCTCTCATTATTGAGACGTCTCTGCTCCGCAAAGCCCTCACACCACTTGCCTGCCAGCCATTTTTCGGCCATCTCCTGGCCCATGGCATAACTGACAACCTTCTCGCCCATCGCAAGAACATTCGCATTATTGATCAGTGATGTTTTCTCTGCTGTATAGACACTCTCACAAGCTACAGCATATACTCCCTTGAACTTATTTGCAATCATGCTCACACCTGCACCTGTGCCGCAGATCACAATTCCGCGTTCCGCTTCGCCGTTTTGTATCATCTTCGCAGCGGCAGATGCGGCCTCGTAATAGAGCGTGGTATCTTCCTGTGTTTTTGCACCGACATCCATAAGGTCATAGCCGAGTGAGAGAACATGTTCCTTTACTGCCTCTTTGAGGCGAAAACCTGAAAAATCTGACGCAATAACTACTCTCATTTTCATCTCCTTTACCTACCGCCCGCATAGCCGGTCAGCCATGGCAGACACAGACTCACGGCCGGAACAAATGTGATTACCAACAGCGCTGCAACCATGAAAATATAGAAAGGAACCATTTCTTTGACCACTTTTTCCATCGGACGTTTGGCAATTCCGGAGCCGATAAACAGCACCGCACCGACAGGAGGGGTCAGAAGACCGATTCCGCAGTTCAGCACCAGCATGATCCCGTACTGCACCGGATCGATCCCTATTGAAGTTGCGATCGGCAGCAGGATCGGCGTTGTGATCAGAATGATCGGAGCCATATCCATTATCATCCCCAGGACAAGCAGGATCAGGTTCAGCATGATCGCAATCACATACGGATTATCCGACACCCCTTTGATAGCCTCTGCTGCGATGGCCGGTACGTGGAGCGTGGTAAGGCAATATCCGAAAACATTTGATGTCGAGATCAGGATCAGCACGATTGCGAGCGTGTCGACACACTGATCAAGCGCTTTCCACACACCCTTCCAGGTCAGTCCTTTATAAACATAGATCGAAACGATCAAAGAATAAATAACGGCGATCGCTGCGGATTCTGTAGCTGTAAATACTCCGGCAACAACGCCGACCACGACGATCAGAATAGCGGATAATGCCCAGATGGAAGTCTTAAACTCTTTCCAGAGACGTTTTCCCGAGAAGGGCTCCCCCTTCGGATATCCACGTTTTTTGGAGAGAATGTAAGAAATCACCATAAGCGATCCCGCCAGCACAGCGCCCGGCAGATATCCAGCAAGGAACAGACTTCCTACGGATATTCCGCCTGCCGTCGTCGCATAGATGACCATGTTATGGGAAGGAGGGACCAGCATTCCTTCTACGGAAGAAGAAATCGTTACGGCTGTAGCAAAGTCTGTGTCATAGCCCCTGTCAACCATCATCGGGATCTCCAGCGAGCCGAGCGAAGCCGTATCCGCAGCGGCAGATCCTGAAATTCCTCCAAAGAAATAGGAGGCGACGATATTCACCATCGCAAGACCGCCTGTCATCCATCCCACGCATGCATCCGCCAGACTCAGGAGTTTTTCCGAGATTCCGCCGGATCCCATCAGAACGCCCATGGTTATAAAAAACGGAACCGCCATTAGTGAGAAGGAACTGATCCCCTTCACCATCTGCTGGGTCACTGTCGTAAGAGGAAGTCCCTGATACAGCAGACACAGGATAGATGAAAGTGCTACGGAGTATGCAATCGGAAACCGCAGTAAAACCATCACCAGAAAGCTGATCAGCAGGATGGCAATTGCACCTGAATTCACAGTCATACCGTTTCCTCCTTTCCTGACAGGCGTTCAACATCTATGAATAATCTCTCCACTTCAAAGAATACCATGGCAATTCCCGCCAGAGGAATCGGAAAATACAGCCAGAACCGGGAAAGCCACGTCATGGAGATATAAGTTCCTTTGGCACCGATCCCGGAGGCATAATTCCAGCCGGTCACCAGCATAATAAGAGCTAGAATGAGTACTGCCAGATCACTCAGGATATCCAGAATGATCACGGCTTTCCGGGGCAGAAACCTGTCAAATGCCGTCATTCGGATATGGGCATTGCGTTTTATAGCCAGCGCTGCAGACAATACTGCCATATAGGACATCAGGGTCAGGATCATTTCTTCCCCCCAGGTCGGGGCGGGAATCACCGTAATGTACCGTGCCAGTACGACCCAGCTGGTTATGAGGATATCGGCTATCAACAGCAGCTTACAGATCACCATAAAGAGGTTATATGTGAAATCGTAAACAGGTTTAGCCGCATTCATTTTTTTCAATAGTCCGGGCATATTCAAACCTCTCCTGTATCTATATTGTTTGTCAGCCCCTATGCTGCCGCAAAGGCGCTTAAAGCACAGGTCACATCCTGCCGGTTTTCAGGCGCATTACTGTGCCATATCGATGATCTGCTGATACAGATCCTTCAGGTCATCCGTAAGGTATTCCTGTACGATGGGGCTGCAGATCTCTCTCCATGCAGTCTTATCTTCGATTTCGATAACATTGATGCCTTCATCTTTAAGCTGCTGAATGACCTCAGCCTCTTTTTCCTCGGAAACTTCTGCGCAATAATCTGCTGCGATCCTGGAAGCTTCAAGAATTACTGCCTGCTGATTTTCCGTTAACTTATCGTTGAATGCGACATCGGTCATAACAACTTCAATGACACCCAGAGTATGCTCGTCCAGGGTCAGGTTCGGTCCTACCTCCTGGAAGGAATTGGAACGATAGTTCGCGACCGGCTGCTCTGCGCCGTCGATCGTACCATTCTGCATGGAAGGATAGATCTCAGAGAAGGCAACAGGGGAAGGCGTCGCGCCGAGGTTGGCGATCATGCCGGACATGACCGGGTCAGCAGAGGAGCGAAGCTTCAGCCCTTTCATATCATCGGGAGATGCAACCGGCTTATTTTTAACTGTAAAGAAATTGCGTGTGCCCTCTTCTCCGAAGAAAAGACCTCTGACACCGATTCCTAATTCCGCAGGCTCATTCAGCAGCTCTTCTCCGATCGGAGAATTCATAACCGCCCAGAAATGCTCTCTGCTGGAGAAAGTATACGGAAGAGAAGTAAGAATTCCCTTGGAGATTCCATAGTTGTTCAGGCTGTTTGCACCGATACGGCAGATGTCCACCGTGCCTGTTCCGCCGATCATGCCGTCAAGAATATCCGCTTCGACGCCAAGAACACCGTTACCCTGCAGATCGATCGTAATGGAACCGCCGGAAATTGCCTCTACAGCTTCTTTAAATTTGAGATCAGCTGCACCGCAGATCGTGCCCTCGAGCGGATTCAGTTCCGCCATTTTGAGTGTAACAGCCGGGTCTGCCGCTGCCGCTTCATTGACTGTATAATCTCCGGAAACCTCCGCAGCTTCTGCAGCTGACTGTTCTGTATTCTCTTCTGCAGTTACCGCCGCAGCCTCTGCCGCAGGCTCTTCAGCAGCGGTTTCCGTCTGCGCCGGTGCACCGGAAAGGCCGCACCCCACTAAGGCAAATGAGAGCATTACTGTACTGAGAATAATACTGACTGTTTTTTTCATCATGTTGCTTTCCCTCCATTATTTTATTGAAATAATTAATGATCGCTCCGCGCCCTCTTCATCCCTGATGATGTACATTCTGTTTTACAAAGAAAAGCGTGTTGATAAATCGTTTTAGGTAAAACGTTTTATCTTCTTTTGAAAATTATATTGACTGTGCCAGGCATGGTCAATATGTTTCATTCAGATTCCTGCATTTTCGGTGTATTTACTATTCTTTTAGCATTTTTACTTGTAGTAATTGCTATTGAACAACAAGTTGGTTTCAGTATAATTCAGATAAAACATGGCTGAGATCCCAGACAATTCTTACCAGACTGCCAAAGGAGGAGGATAATTCATGAAGGATAATAATTGTGCTTACTGCGCTAAAAATGAACTTCTGGATGCATTTGCATGGCCGGTATGCGAAATGAAGACCAGTTTCCTGTATGTATTCCGGGAGCAGAGTAAACCCGGCAGACTTGTTCTTGCATACAAGGATCATGTCAGTGAAATAGTAGATCTGACAGACGATGAGCGAAATGCCTTTATGGCTGATGTCGCCGCGGCTGCCCGTGCCATTCACAAGGCCTACCACCCTGACAAGGTAAACTACGGAGCATACGGGGACACCGGCGGACATCTCCACTTCCATCTTTGCCCGAAATACAAAGGCGGTGAAGAATGGGGCGGAACATTCACAATGAACAGCGGCAAAACGATACTAACAGATGCGGAATATGAAGCAATCGCCCAGAAGATCCGAGACAACCTCGAGATCTGAATGAGTCAATGGGGACAGGTTCCCTGACTCATTTTGTCTGGAATGAAACAAGTCAGGTGTCTTTTATAAATGAGTCAGCGGGGACAGGTCCGCTGACTCACTTTTTTATGTCAGTGAAGAGTGAGTCACGGAACCTGTCCCCATTGACTCATTTCGTTAAAAGCTTTTATTGTAATCTTTCTTGAATTCTTATACATCTGGGAGTAAAATGCGACACGGTATCACGTTAATTCAATAAAGTCACGTAGAGAGAGCATGGACATGACCATGGAAAAAGCACTTGAACAGGTGCTGAATGCTTACAGACGTTATTACACTATATCTACCGAAAATGTAACACCGCCATTTCAGGCGGAGGCGGTTTTCTCCCAGCACGACGAGCGCTATTTTCTCTCAAGGAAGGTGAAGAGAGCTGGAAAGATGCCAAATGCCTTCGTAAATGCATCACGCATCCTCTCATCGGTACAGCTGTCATGGTCATCATCGGCTGCATCCTGGTCATTGAGGCGATCCCGACCCTCAAAAAGAGCAGATCCGCAGCTGCTTAAGTTTCAACCATAAGTGCAGATAATATTAAGATATTAAGAAACACGATTACCTTTGCAAAAGGACTGCCACATTATTAATGTGTTGCAGTCCTTTTTCTGTTGCGTGGCTCAAAAGATATCCGGCGAGAGTTCCTGTGCAAAAAAAATCGCTGTCTGATAAAATAGTCTTTGTGCTCAAAAACACCGTCATGAATAGGTGCACAGCTAAGATCAGCAGAAACAGCAACATTAAAAAAACTGATCAAAAAAAACTAATCAAAGAACCAATCAAAAAAACTAACTAAAAAGCTAAATGAGAAATTGAAAGAAGTAACAAAAGCAATGTCACAAGTAACAAAACAAGAGATAACAAAAGGAATGACAGAAATATCAAAACAAGAAATAACAGAAGCAAGAAAAGAAGAAACCGAAGAACCCAGAAAGATCCAGGTGCGCGGAGCAAGGGTCCACAACCTCAAAAATATAGACGTGGACATCCCTCTTCATGGAATCGTCGGAATTGCCGGCGTCTCGGGCTCCGGAAAATCCTCCCTCGCCCTGGGCGTTCTGTACGCCGAGGGCTCGAGAAGATACCTGGAATCCCTCTCGACCTACACGAGGCGGAGAATGACGCAGGCATCGAGAGCCGACGTCGACGAAGTACTCTATGTCCCGGCAGCCCTGGCCCTGCACCAGAGACCCGGCGTGCCGGGGATCCGTTCCACCTTCGGGACCGGAACAGAACTGCTCAACAGCCTTCGCCTTATGTTCTCAAGACTCTCCTCTCACCGCTGCCCGAACGGCCACTATGTAGAGCCCGGCTTTCAGGTGGCTCTGATGCAGGAGATCGTCTGTCCGGTGTGCGGAGAGCACTTCTACGGT
>JAFTFD010000298.1 GCA_017449745.1 Lachnospiraceae bacterium | reverse complement strand
TGATCTGCCGTGTAAATCAGGGCCTCGCTGCAGCCGCCGAAAAATTCCTCTCCCGGAGCCTCCGGGTTGCTTAAATCGATCAAATAGATCCTGTCATGTTCCAACAGCTCATCTGTCAGGAACCACATATTATAAGGGGCTTCGGGATCAAATGCCGCCGCTGTCGGAATGCTGCTGCTCTCAGCGGCACGTGCGATCTTCTCCCGGTCTTCCGGATACAGGAACAGTACATTGCCGCTGCTAAGTCCGTAAACATTCCGCGCTATCAGAAGAAGACTGCAAATACAAAAAAGTAAAACAGCAGAATCTGCCATGGTGCCCCTGCCTGCCTGCAGCAGCCAGTCCCGGATGCAGCCCGCTGAAGCTGCGAATATATAGATAACAATCAGGATCACAAGAGGACAGACCGGCAGCAGATACCGGACAGAGCTATCTCCGAGCATCAGTGCCGTCTTGGAAACGACTGCAAAATATCCGGCTGATACGGCCAGTAAAAATACCGGACATATGACATTTTCAGCAGCTGCTTCTTTTCTGCGGAAAATCAGTGCGGCTGACAGTACTGCTCCTGTAAGGATCATAACGGCCATTATGATTCTGTTTCCTGCATTTCCCAACACCATTTTGCGGATAAGACCGGCAAAGTATTTCCATCTGAGCAGCAGATTATCTGCCTGAAAAAAAGCGGTCTGCGCTTCCTTCCCTCTGTATCCGTGCAATATATGGGAAACTGCTGCCGGATAATAAAGAACATCCAGGCACAGCGCCGCACCCTGTCCGATGATGTAGGTCCACATGGACCGGAAATTCCGTCTGTGCCACAGTACGGCGACTGTCACGATTCCGGCAAAAAACAGGTAGACCGCAAAGTAGTAATGTGTCAAAAAACCGGCTATTGTTGTCAATATCAGAAAGACATGGGTAAATAAGCTTTCCGGCCTCGCCGATTTTCCGTCCGGGCATACTCCCCGTTTCTTTGCGTTCAAAAACAGCAGATGGCAATAAATACTCGTGAGGACAAACATCGTAAGCCAGGCATACATCCGGATGAACATTACCATGGAAACCGCGGCCGGAGAAAAGCCCCATGCGGCAGCTGCAAGAAGGCCTGTAAGCGCAGGCATATCCGCAGTTTTCATCGGCAGCGCTCTTCCCATCAATATCGCCAGAGAATAAAGCAGTACCTGACCGATGAGAAAAGCAGTTAGATTTGTCAATATTCCCTGCCACTTGCTGAACACGCCCGGTGAGAATGAGCATACTGCATGAAAAATCTGATAATACAGCGGAGGATGCACGTCCCACGACTGCACCTGTCTGACCATATCAAATTGAAAGCGTTCCGACGGCAGAACCATAAACTCCTTTTTTATTTCCGCTGTTTCGATCCATGTCCTGTCAGGATAGAAGAACCCGTTTGTCCTGTTAGATGAATAGTATGTGTAGTATTCATCTTCATGCATTCCCTGTTTTTGCGATCCGTAATACACCATTACCGCGGACTGGATCAGCAGGAGAACGGTAAGTGCAATGAGATATATTCTTTTTCTTATATTATTTTCCACAATTGATATTTTCCTTTTATCTTGTGCCGTCTATCAATCAATCTGCGCTATAATGAGAAATGTCCGTAGGACACCTGTATGGTTCAGAACGGATGCGGTTCTGTTTTCAGATTATAACATGACAAAGAATCTGCGGAGGAAATATTCATGCGGATGATCCAGATATACAACATTGCTGCCCTGATCCTGTCTCTTGGAATCACTGCGGCTGCGCTCATATATATGATCCGGAAACGTCAGCAGGAGCTGCACGTTCCTGCCTTCTATGCGGCAGGCACTGTTATTTTTGCCGGGATCGGCATTTTCCTGCGCTTTTATAAGCTTGGCCTCTATCCCTACGGCCTGCAGCAGGACGAGGCCTCGATCGGTTACGATGCCTTTTGCCTGGCAAATTATGGAATTGACCGGAATGGTTATCCAAATCCCGTCTATCCCATCACCTGGGGCTCCGGCGGCGGAAGCCCTATGTTGATCTGGATGAACACACTGACTACCAGACTGTTCGGTGTACATCCTTTCTCTATCCGCATTATTCCGGCTGTTTTCGGCGCACTTACTCTATGTCTTTTTATTTTTTATCTATTCAGACTGTGCGGCATCCGTGCAGCCTTTTTCGGTGCAATGGTTTTCGCCTCCGCGCCGTGGCATATCATTCTCTCCCGCTGGAGTCTGGACAGCAATATCATGCCGTTCTGGGAAATACTGATCCTGATACTCTATACAGAAGCCCTGCGCAAGCCGGCCGGAAACAATTTTCTCCTGTATACAGCAGCTGTCCTATCCGGCATCAGTCTTTACAGCTATGGCTCCGCCACAGGGGTCGTTCCTCTGTTTCTGATCTTTACCAGTATCTATTCGCTCGTACACCGGCGGGTGCGTTTCTCACAGGTCGTCCTTAGCGTGATTCTCTTTGCGCTCGTGAGCGCACCGCTTGCAGCCTTCTATCTCATCAATTTCCTTCATTTACCGGAGATCAGGACTGCATGGTTCTCCATTCCTGCACTGACTTCACAGCATAGTTCCGTGTTTTTGAATCCTTCTTCTCCGGTCCTTCCCCAGCTGCGCCGCAATCTGATGGATCTTCTGCGCAATCTTACCATCGGAGAACTTTCCGAGGATGCGCTCTGGAACTATGTCCCCGGCTATGGTTCACTGTACCGTTTTACTTTTCCGGTTTCCCTCGGAATCGGGGTACCTGTCCTGCTATACCGTGTGTTTGGCGGAAAAGACACAGAAAAGCACCGTTGTCTCACAAAGCCGTCAGAGGATACGGCAGACTGCTGTCAGAATGATCTTCTGCCCAGTGCGGCAGACATCCGCGCGTCCTATGCGCCGCTCCTGTTCATGCTGCTGGCCTCCATACTCTTCTGTCTTCTGATCCGGCAGGATACCAACCGCAGCGTATTCCTGTACCTGCCGCTCCTCGTCTGCCTTTCACTCGGGCTGGACAAGATCACAGAATGCCGCACTTCACTGGGTATTGCCGCATCCGCAGTTCTGCTTACAGGCCTTATTCTGTTTGCACGGGATTATTTTGGCAGTTATTACGAAAACCTGGCGGGAGCCAATTTCATGCCCGGTTATGGCGATGCTATACAGTATGCCTATCATTTACGCCGGGAGATGCTGGGAGACAAAGGTCATATCGCTTCTGCTGCGCAGCCGGAGGATAGCGCTGCCGGTTCTGCTCCCGCCATCCCGATTTATTCCACTTACGAAAGTGTAGCGTCACCCTATATGTCCGCGCTGTATTACTGTGCTTATGATCC
>JAFTFD010000297.1 GCA_017449745.1 Lachnospiraceae bacterium | reverse complement strand
TTCTGCTTGACGCATTGGATACATACTTAGGAGAGGTCGAAAAGCTCCTCTCAACCAAAAGCCGATCGGTCCATGTTCTGCATGCAAAACAGTATATCGGAATGAACCTGAACAAAGACCTGTCCCTGACAGAGATCGCCTCTGCCATCGGTCTCTCGTCCAGCTACCTGTCCGCGGTGTTCACGCAGTCGGAAGGGATCGGGATCAAGGAGTATATCATTGGTCAGAGGATCGAGGCAGCCAAGAATCTTCTCATGTATTCCGATGTGGATATCGGCGTCATTGCGGCCTACGTAGGTTTTTGCTCCCAGAGCCATTTCGGAAAAATGTTTCGCCGGCGAACCGGCATGACACCACACCAATTTCGGATCACCGCACATAAATGATGTTCGCAACCTACGCAAACAGGTGCCGCGGAGCCGTTGAAAACAACAGGCTTCGCGGCACCTGTTCCATATGGGGAACTAACTTTCAATACTTTTACAGGCGGATCACCATCTCCGACAGAGAGCGGGGGCACAGGGCGCAATGCCCGCATTTTTGGCAAGCAGCGCGGTCTGGGCATAGGCCTCAACAAACTCCTTTATCTCTTCCCGGGTGATCTGGCGACACTTGTACTGCGGCAACCAGGCGTTAGGCTCGCCCGCGTCAGGGGCCACCATGATACTCTCCATGTTGAGCAGAGGTTTTCCCAGTATTCCCAAAACTTTGTTGTCAATGGCTTTCTGAAAGATTCCACCCAAAACGAAAGAGCGGCCCCATCCCGCAGAAATCTGGAGAAAGAGTTTCGCATCATACGCATGCAGCTGGTCCATAATAAAGGTCGTGCCTTGTATTTGGACCACTTTGAGCTGCACGCCAGATTGCATGATTTTTGAACAAATTGTTGAAAAGGCATGAGACATCCTGGTTCTCTTCAAATGACAGGTTATTTACAAAGGAAAGGTCCTTATCAAAAATAGGCGCTCTGAAAATCTTTAGACCACAAAAAATCCCGGCTCTCTACCTGAATAATAGAAAGCCGGGAATTCTGTAGCACATTATTTATTTTAATTATCTCAATTTTCTCAAGCCTATCAAAGAGCAGATTTTATTTCTTCTATTTCTTCTACTCCACTTCGATCTGCTTGATATTCATTTCATTTCCCTGCTGCAGCCAGGTATTTCCGCTGCCGCAGTGGGGACAGGTCTTGCCGTACTGCACGGTCGGGTAGGTCTGCTTGCAGTTGTCACACCACGTGATCGCAGGGATCGTCTCACAGTACAGTTTGGCTCCGTCAAAGAGCGGAAACTTCTTCGTGTACCACTCCCAGTAGCTGTAGAGATAGGACGGAACGATTCCTGAGACTTCTCCAAACTCGAGTGTCACGGAGCCTACTTTTTTGACGTCGTTTTCCTCCGCGATCTTGGTGACCTGCTTTACGACGTAATTAACTAATCCTAATTCATGCATATGAACTCATATCCCATTGAACCGGAAATTTGAAGATCTTATAAATGCCCGGTTTTCCCGTTCCATTATTCGATTATCGTATCCGGCTCACCAATATCACTTATCCGATTTCCCGAGTCCGGCTTTCTTTTTGATGATCTTGAAGCCTCTCTTGACCGCATAGGCGCCGATAGCCTTGAACTTGTCCTCGGCCGGGATCATCCGGGAGAACTCGTCTCCGCCGGAGCGGTTTAAGTGGATCGCGTCAAACTTGCACTGTACGGTGCACATGCCGCAGCCGATGCACTTGTTGGTGTCGACAACGCTGCGCCCGCAGCTCAGACACCTGGAAGCCTCGGACTTGATCTGCTCCTCGGTGAAAATAAGGTGTTCATCGCGCATCGTAAGGACCTTGCTCTTATCGATGCCCCTGACCGCGCGGGCCGGCTTGCGGCGCAGCTCATCGCTGACAACGATGTCGTCCTTGTTAAGAGGCGTAAAGTGCCTTGTGTTGCGGTGGATCGTAAGGGACTGTCCTTCGTTGACGAAGCGGTGCAGGGAGACTGCGCCCTCTCTGCCCATAGCAAGTGCATCGACCACGAACTTCTGTCCGGAATAAGCGTCGCCGCCGACAAAGATATCCGGCTCTTTAGTCTGGAGCGTTACAGGATCCGCGATCGCCGTGCCGTTTCTGTTGAACTCGACCTTTGTTCCCGCGAGCAGGTTCTTCCAGTCGACCTTCTGGCCGATGCAGTAGAGGACCGTCGTGCACTTTTCTTCCGCGGTAATGCTGTCATCAAACTTGGGATCAAAGCGGCCTTCCGCGTTTTTCACGGAGACGCACTTGCGGAAAGTAATACCTGCGCACTTTCCATCTTCCGTAAGGATAGCAGTCTGTCCCCAGCCGGCGTGGATCTTAATGCCGTCTGCCTCGCAGAGTGCCTGATCCTCTTCTCCCATGGGCATATCTTCATATGCTTCCAGGCAGTAGAGCTGAACGCTCTCTGCGCCCTGGCGGATCGCTGTGCGGGCGACATCGGCACCGATGTTGCCGCCGCCGATCACGACGACGTTGCCGCTGAGGGGCTTCGCTGTACCGAGGTTGACCTTCTTGATATAGTCGACGCCTGCCATAACATTCTCGGCATCATCTCCGGGAACATTAAGCTTGCCGCCGTACTGCAGGCCGACTGCCACAAAGAAGCCTTTATAGCCTTCCTCGCGCAGCTGGCTGATCGTGACGTCCTTGCCGACCTCGATGCCGCAGCGGAACTCGACGCCCATCTCGCGGAGGATATCGATCTCAGCGTTGACGACTTCTTTTTCCAGACGGAAATTCGGGATACCTGTCACCATCATGCCGCCCGGTACGGGATCCTTCTCAAAGACGACCGGATAATAGCCCTCAATGGCAAGGAAATAAGCGCAGGCAAGGCCTGCGGGGCCGGAGCCGATGATCGCGATCTTCTGGTCGAAGTGCTCTCTTGTCGTGGAGCACATCGGGGGCACATATCTGTGCTCGGCATTCAGATCCTGTGCTGCAATGAACTGCTTGATATCGTCGATCGCAAGAGCCTCGTCGATCGTGCCGCGGGTGCACTCGTCCTCACAGTACTTGCGGCAGATAGCGCCGCAGACAGCCGGGAACGGGTTGTCTCGCTTGATCAGCTCCTGAGCTTCGCGGTATTTTCCCTCACTCGCCATCTTGATATAGCCCTGGATCGCGATGTGCAGCGGACATGCAGCCTTGCAGGGAGCGGTTCCTGTCGGCCATGTCTGGATGACGCCGTTTTCATTTCTGTAATTCCAGTTCCACTTGTCCTCGCCCCACACGTTGTCATCGGGCAGCTCCTGTTTGGGATACTCGATCTCGCCGTTCCTGGTGCAGAGCTTCTGTCCGAGACGGACAGCGCCGGCAGGACATACCTCAACGCACTTGCCGCAGGCGACGCACTTCTCGGAGTCAACCTCAGCTCTGTAAGCGGAGCGGGACATATTCGGTGTATTGAACAGCTGGGAGGTTCTCAGGGCATTGCAGATACCGACCGCGCAGTTGCAAAGGCCGAAGATCTTGTTCTCACCATCGATATTGGTGATCTGGTGCACATAGCCCTTTTCTTCTGCCTTGTGCAGGATCTCCATCGCCTCATCATAGGTGATATCATGGCCCATGCCGGTCTCGCGGCAGTAATCGGCAAAGTCGCCGACGCCGATGCACCAGTACTGCTCGATATCACCGGAGCCCTCGCCGCGGATGCGCTGCTGCTTGCGGCAGGAGCAGATCCCTACGCCGATCTGGCCCTCGTATTTTTTAAGCCAGTGAGAAATATGTTCGACGTCAAGGGATTCGCAGTTGGCAGGGATCGCCTGCTCTACCGGAATGACATGCATGCCAATGCCGGCTCCTCCGGGAGGGACCATCTGCGTGATTCCAGCCAGCGGCAGGAAGGTCATTCTCTCAAAGAAATCCGCGACCTGCGGTGTGACAGGTGCGATCTCCGGGCGCATCATCATGATCTCGGCGCTGCCCGGGACGAACATATCCAGGACCCAGCGCTGTTCATGCTGCGGGTTTTTGCCGTCGAGATTCTCAAAGTGCCACTCGACCAGGCTGGACTGGCACAGTGCCTCCAGCACCGTCTTAAGGCGCTCATCCTCAAGACCACACAGGGCTTTCAACTGCGCAAAGGTCTTAGGCTTGCGCTTTCCCATCTTCAAGGCAAGATCCAGAGCTTCTGTCTCTATATCCTTCCCGTACCTGCGCTCCACATACTGCAGACCGCAGTCGATCCCCCAATACTCCGGGGCATTCTTTGACATCTTTTCCATCCCCAGCAGGATCTCTTTCCTGTCTGTGATGATCTTGGCCAGCTTAAAAATCTTTTCATCGCGGGTCATTTCTGCCATACACATTCCTCCATGTTAAACAATTTGCCTCTTTCCATATACATGTTACGCTTTCCAGGCGCCAACTTCCCTGCGCACCCAGTCCGCGAACGCATCCATACCCTCGCCCGTCTTGGCGCAGATCGGATAGATCTCCAGCTTCGGATTGCGCATATGTGCGTACTCCGTGAGCTTATCCATATCAAAGTCAAAAT
>JAFTFD010000296.1 GCA_017449745.1 Lachnospiraceae bacterium | reverse complement strand
TTGAAGAGCCGGAATACCCGGCTGAAGAGAAATTCAGAGACAGATCAATTAAAGATACTCTTCCCCGCACTTCCGCCAGAAAACGCAAAAAAGAGAAAGAAGAGTACAGATATACCGGTATCGTCGGAGACACAAGACTCGACGGATACCCGCAGTCGGGTCCAATCCTGCAGTACGAGATCGGTCCTGACGGAAGAGCAGATGCTTTTGTTCCTTATCCGGAGCAGGAACAGGATCCGTACTACGGGAGTACTGCGTCTGCACAGCAGGAGCCTTATACGGAATCGGATACATCATACGCCGCTCAGGAGCCTGAACCGATCCAGGATTCCTATATGGAACAAGGACCGCAGGACACTCGGTACGAATATTCGGAAGAGTATCCTTCTGAAGAATATCCGAATGACAATTTTGCTGCTGAAGAGCCGCAGATGGACCGTGTACCTCTCTCTGAAGGAGACAGACTCGATCCGATCGGTTATCAGCCTGTTTGCGCAGCGCCTGAAAAGGCAGAAAAACGCACAGGATTTTTCGGTCGCCACAGAAACACTCCCCAGCAGGATATGGATCTTGCAGAGATCGAAGATCCCGCCAGGAAAAAACTGCGCCGTGCCGGCGACATACATGAAATAACCGTAGAAGACTATCTGGATGACTCTTACGATACCATCCAGCCTGTTTCCGATACGCCTGCTTTTGAAAATGCAGCGGATCCCGAGGATCCCCTCAGCAGCAAGATCCGCATGCAAAGCGCGATGGGCGTTATCGCCCAGAATGAAGCAGAGCAGACCGCGCAGCTGATCGGAGGCCTTGCTGAACTGACGCCGCCTGCCGTTGACACGGAAGTATCTGATGACAGAACGGACGAATACGAGGATATCCCTTATATTCCGAACAAAATTCTGACCTTTGACCGCCGCGGGCACGCTGTCAGCAAGAAATACGCCGATGAACAGGAGCAGTTCCGGGAGGACGCCGTTGTCGATACTCCGGCTGATATTCCTGTGAATACTTCTGTGAATACTTCTGCCAATATCTCACCCGATATTCCGGTGGATACTCGTGCCTCTGAGAGCAGCATTCCGTACAATACAGTTTCAGCAATTCCGGACAGTGCTGTTTCCGTATCAGAACAGCTTCCGGAAGAGGAACCCTTTACGCCAAACCTGGCTGAGATCCCGAACCCTGTCCGTTCCGAAGGCCAGGGAATCGTAATGGATCCCGTTGAAACAGACTCCGCAGTTTCCGTGCCGTTTATACCGGCCGCACCGTCGCCGGCTGTCAGCACTCCGGCTGCCGCTGCATCGATTGCTGCACCGGTTCCTTCCCAGGCAGCGCCGGCACCTGCAGCCGCTGTCACGCAGTCCTATGAAGCTGTACAGGCAAGACAGGACGCTGCCAACGCAACGATCAACGCAGGCGGACTTAAAGGAACCGATTCTTCGCAGGCAGCTGCCAGCGATGCCCTGACAGTAATAGACGCGGAACAGGGAATTTCCGTTCCCGGAACTACAGTCCAGAACACACCTTCCAGGCCGAGATTCCAGGTAAAAGACTATGTCTATCCGCCTCTGGATCTTCTGGTCCCGAGCAGGCATGACAATGAGGCAGAATCTGAAAATGAGCTGCGCGAGACAGCGGCGAGACTCCAGATGACCTTGAAGACGTTCGGCGTCAACGTGAAGATCACCGACATCTCCCAGGGTCCTGCCGTCACAAGGTATGAACTGCTCCCTGAGCTCGGCGTCAAGGTCAGCAAGATCGTTGGCCTTCAGGACGATATTAAGCTCCAGCTGGCTGCTACGGATATCCGTATTGAGGCGCCTATCCCCGGAAAATCCGCGATCGGTATCGAGGTTCCCAACAAGACGACCAGCATCGTCGCTCTGAGGGATATTCTTGAGACACAGGAATTCCAGACTCATAAGAGCAGGCTGGCCTTCGGCGTCGGCAAGGATATCGCCGGCAAGTCGGTGATCACCGATATCGCCAAGATGCCGCACGTCCTCATAGCCGGTTCGACGGGTTCCGGTAAATCCGTATGTATAAATACGATCATCATGAGCATTCTGTATCATGCTGATCCTAAGGAAGTAAAGCTCATCATGATCGACCCCAAGGTCGTAGAGCTCTCTGTTTATAACGGGATCCCGCACCTGATGATCCCGGTCGTCACGAACCCGCAGAAGGCGTCCGCCGCACTCAACTGGGCTGTCGCGGAGATGGATTCGCGTTACCGCAAGTTTGCGGATTCCGCAGTCAGAGACATCAAAGGCTATAACGCGCTTGTAAAAGAGCGCGAAGATGCGATAAAGCGCGGTGTTCCGGAAGACCAGTTACCCGGCACGGACGATATGCAGTTCATGCCGCAGCTCGTCGTGATCGTGGATGAGCTGGCTGATCTGATGATGGTCGCCAAGAACGACGTGGAAACAGCGATCTGCCGTCTGGCTCAGCTGGCCCGCGCCGCAGGTATCCATCTGATCATCGCGACCCAGCGTCCTTCCGTAGATGTTATCACCGGACTGATCAAAGCCAATATGCCCAGCCGCATAGCCTTCGCCGTTTCTTCCGGCGTGGACTCGAGAACGATCCTCGATATGTACGGAGCTGAAAAGCTTCTGGGGAAAGGCGATATGCTGTTCTTCCCGCAGGGCATGACCAAGCCTGCCCGTGTACAGGGAGCATTTGTCTCCGATGATGAGGTAAACGCAGTCGTTCATTTCATCAAAGAGAACAATGCCGCCGCGGAAAATACGGATGAGATCGAAAAGAAGATCGAGAATCTCGCTTCCGGCGGTCCTCAGGACAGCGCGCAGGAAACTGCACAGGAGGTTCCCGAATCGAGATTCGACGAGCTGTTTGAAAAAGCAGGAAAGTTCATTATTGAGAAAAATAATGCCTCCATCGGCCTCCTGCAGCGAATGTACAGGATCGGCTTTAACCGGGCAGCCCGCATTATGGACCAGCTGTGCGAAGCCGGTGTCGTCGGAGAGGCGGAAGGCACGAAATCCCGCAGGATCCTGATGACAGAAATGGAATTTGAAAATTTCTGCAGGGAGAACGAGTTATAACGATGCTTCACAGGCTGCATAGTATAATTGACACGCCAAAAATGCAGGTTTGTGAATGTGACTGTCAAATTGCCAGTCACAAGCGAAGATAATGACTTTTGGCGTGATAATCATAGTATGTATACCCATACATTGAACAGGAGAATATATGGCTGTTATAATTGACGGAAAGAAAATTGCCCAGGACATTCGCGATGAGGTAAAAGAACAGGTCGCCCTTCTGAACCGGCAGGGCACTGAAGTAACGCTCGCGGTCGTTCTTGTCGGCGAGGATCCCGCCAGCCAGGTCTATGTCCGCAACAAGGAAAAGGCCTGTGAATACTGCGGCATCCGCTCCCGAAAGATCCTGATGCCTGAGAGCACCACGCAGGAGGGGCTCCTGCAAGTGATCAATGGCCTTAATGAAGATCCCGGGGTAAACGGGATCCTGGTACAGCTTCCGGTCCCGAAACAGATCAACGCCGATGCTGTTATAAGAGCGATCTCCCCGCTTAAAGACGTGGACGGCTTCCATCCGCAGAGCGTCGGAGCTCTCTCGATCGGTCTTCCCGGATTTCTTCCCTGCACGCCCGCCGGCATCATCCAGCTCCTGCACCGCACGGGTATTGAGATCAGCGGCAAGGAGTGCGTGATCGTAGGGCGCAGCAATATCGTCGGCAAGCCCATGGGAATGCTGATGCTGCGCGAAAATGCCACAGTAACGATCGCGCATTCAAGAACTAAAAATCTGGCAGAAGTCTGCAGAAGAGCAGACATTCTGATCACAGCGATAGGACAGCCCAAGTTTTTTACAGCAGATTATATCAAAGAAGGAGCTGTGGTCATTGACTGCGGAATGGACCGGGATGAGAACGGAAAACTCTGCGGTGATGTTGACTATTCCGATGTCTTCGATCATACCAGTGCGATCACGCCGGTCCCCGGAGGTGTCGGACCTATGACAGTTGCAATGCTGATGAAAAACTGCGCGGCGGCGATCGAGCTGCAGCGTTGATATATTAGAATTATGAAATGTCCTAAATGCGGAAAAGAAATTGCAGAGGATGCTCTGTTCTGTGAATTCTGTTTTGCCGATATAAGGATCGTACCGGAATATGAAGCCGAACTTCAGCAGAAGCTGAATGAGACAATGCATGAGATCCGGACTACGTTGGAGGAGGAAGAAGGCCTGGCAAAACCGGATCCTTCTCTCGCCGGCGCTTTCCAGGAAGAAAGTCCGGTTCCTGCTGCAGATATCCCGTCTGAAGATGAAATTCTTCTGAATGCAAAACGTCATGACGCAGAGACTGACCGGCTGATGCGTAAGCTCTTCTTTATGGGGATCGGCTTTATCATCGCGCTGATCGTCGGTATCTCCATGTTTGTCGTCTACCGGCTGAGACAGCTCAATACCGATTCCTACTATGTGGGAAGAGCGTATTCAGAAGCTTCCGAAGGGCGGTATGACGCCGCGGCAGAAGATATCACAAGGGCGCTGGGGCTCATGGATGCCCCGGATCCGGAGCTGATCCTCTTACGAGCAGAATACCAGCAGCGTGCAGGCAAAACAGAGGAAGCCCTGGCTTCCGCCCTGTCCCTTGCTTCGGACACCTCGCTTGATCAGGAATACCGGATCGATGCCTATGGAAGGATCATCTCCATCTATTCCGGCCTCGGTGATTATTCCAAGATCAATGAGACGCTGGCGGCCTGCGGGGATCCGGCGATCCTGACATCATTCCAGGAGTATCTCATTTACGACCCTGTTTTTGAGCCGGAACAGGGATATTACAGCGGCGAGCTGACCGTAACGATCGACTGCGCCGGCAACGGAACTATCTTTTATACTATGGACGGCAGCGATCCCACGACGGAATCGATGTTATATACAAAACCGTTAGTCCTGAAAGAAGGGCGGTACAGGATCAGTGCGGTTTATGTCAATCATTTCGGCATGAAGAGCACGACTGTTACAAAGGTATATACGATTGAGTAAGGAGGATAAGATGTTCAGTATTGTTAAGAAAGAATTGCTTGGCCCCAATGTCTATCTGATGGATATTGTGGCGCCTCGTGTTGCAGCTAAAGCAATGCCGGGGCAGTTCCTGATCGTACGCGCAGATGAGGCCGGAGAGAGAATTCCCCTGACAGTCTGCGATTATGACAGGGAAAAAGGTCTTGTCACCATCGTATTCCAGACAGTAGGCGCGGATACCAACCGCATGGCTAAGCTGGAAGTGGGAGATCATTTTGCGGATGTCGTAGGTCCCCTGGGAAATCCTTCCGACCTTGTTGATCTCCCGATCGAAGAACTGAAAAAGAAGAAGATCCTCTTTATCGCCGGCGGCGTCGGCACAGCACCTGTCTATAACCAGCTGAAATGGCTGTGGGAGAACGGTGTAGGCGTAGACTGTATCCAGGGCGCCCGCACAAAGGATCTCCTTATTCTCGAAGACGAAATGAAGGCTGTCACAGACAATCTTTATTTTGCTACCGACGATGGATCTTACGGGATCCACGGCAATGTCTGCGTCGCTCTGCAGCAGCTCTGGGATGAGGGAAAACGCTATGATCACTGCGTTGTCATCGGTCCTATGATCATGATGAAGTTTGCCTGCCAGCTGACAGAAAAGCTGGGTATTCCCACAGTTGTCTCCATGAACACGATCATGGTCGACGGCACAGGAATGTGCGGCGCCTGCCGTCTGCTCGTCGGCGGCGAGGTAAAGTTTGCCTGTGTTGACGGCCCCGAGTTCGATGGCTGGAAAGTTGACTTTGACCAGGCTATGCTGCGCTCCAGACTCTACAAGACAGAAGAGGGACGGCTCCTGCTCAAACAGCAGGAAGGCGATACCCACGAGGGCGGCTGCGGCAATTGCAAATAAATACGGAGGTATAGATAAATGGCAATCGATATGATGAAAAAAGTCCCGGTTCGCGAACAGGCGCCCGAGGTAAGAGCCAGAAACTTTGAAGAAGTTTGTCTTGGTTACAACAAAGAAGAAGCGGAAGCAGAAGCTTCCAGATGCCTTAACTGCAAAAATCCCTTCTGCGTCCAGGGATGCCCTGTCAGTATCAATATCCCCGGATTTATCCAGAAGGTAAAAGAATCCGATGTCGCAGGTGCCTATGAAGTCATCAGCGAGTCCTCCGCGCTTCCTGCAGTCTGCGGACGCGTCTGCCCTCAGGAAAAGCAGTGCGAAGCAAAGTGCGTACGCGGGATCAAGGGCGAGGCTGTCTCCATCGGCAAGCTGGAGAGATACGTCGCTGACACAGCAAAGGAAATGGGGATCAAACCCGCCGCTCCTGCCGTCAAGAACGGCAAGAAAGTCGCCGTCATCGGCGCCGGCCCTGCAGGCCTTACCTGTGCAGGAGACCTGGCAAGACTCGGATATGATGTCACGATCTTTGAGGCTCTGCACAAAGCAGGCGGCGTCCTGGTCTATGGTATCCCTGAGTTCCGTCTCCCGAAAGAGCGCGTCGTCGCCAAGGAGATCGAGAATGTAAAAACCCTCGGCGTCAAGATCGAGACCGATGTCGTCATCGGACGTTCTGTCACCATCGATGAACTGATGGAAAAGGAAGGCTTCAGTGCCGTCTTCATCGGTTCCGGCGCAGGACTTCCCAAATTCATGCATATTCCCGGAGAGCAGGCACTCGGCGTATTCTCCGCAAATGAGTATCTGACAAGAAGCAACCTGATGGGTGCTTTCGATGAGGAATCCCGTACCCCGATCATGCGCGCTAAGAAGGCTGTCATCGTAGGCGGCGGAAACGTTGCTATGGATGCAGCCAGAACAGCTCTGCGTCTGGGCGCGGAGACCCATGTCGTCTATCGCCGTTCCGAAGAAGAGCTTCCCGCCCGTGTCGAGGAAGTACATCACGCCAAGGAAGAAGGTATCATCTTTGACCTTCTCACCAATCCCGTCCGGATCACACAGGATGAGAACGGCTGGGTCAACGGTATCGACTGCATCCGCATGGAGCTCGGCGAGCCGGACGCTTCCGGGCGCAGAAGACCTGTTGAGGTTCCCGGCAGTGAGTTCCACATTGAGTGCGACTGCGTCATCATGTCCCTCGGAACCAGCCCGAACCCGCTGATCGCGCACACGACTCCGAACCTGGAGATCAATAAGCACGGCGGCATCATTGTCACTGAAGGCACAGAGATGACGACCAAGGAAGGCGTTTTCGCAGGCGGGGATGCCGTCACCGGAGCAGCGACCGTTATTCTGGCCATGGGCGCAGGAAAAGCGGCTGCAAAAGGAATCGACGAATATCTCAGCCGCTAACTCACAAATATAAGAGGAATTTCATTGAGTACAGTGTTGCTTGATTATCCGGTGGATGTACAGCGTGATATTTTCGGTAATCACGACGGGTATGTCCGCAGGATCGAAAAGGAACTGGGAGTTCAGATCATCGCCCGGGACGGGGGTATTAAGCTCTCGGGCGATGAGGAGAACTGCAGAAAGGCGGTCAGGATCCTGGACCAGCTCGCCGGGCTTTCCAGGAAGGGTACCGTGATCGAAGCACAGAGTGTGGATTATACGTTGGAGATGATGCAGGAGCGCAAGGAAAAGGTTCCCGACGATATGCTGCTGACGATGGATGCGGATGTGATCTGCCACACCGTCAGCGGCAGACCTGTCAAACCCAAGACCATCGGTCAGCAGAAATATGTAGAGGCGATCCGCAAGAACCTGATCGTCTTTGCAAACGGTCCTGCCGGTACAGGCAAGACTTTTCTTGCTATGGCCATGGCGATCACCGCCTTCCAGAACAAGGAGGTGGAGCGGATCATTCTGACCAGGCCCGCCATCGAAGCCGGGGAAAAGCTCGGTTTCCTGCCCGGAGACCTGCAGAGCAAGGTAGATCCGTATCTTCGTCCTCTTTATGACGCTCTCTATCAGATCATGGGGGCTGAAAAATTCCAGCAGAACATGGAAAAGGGCCTGATCGAAGTTGCTCCTCTGGCTTATATGAGAGGCCGTACGCTGGACAATGCCTATATCATCCTGGATGAGGCACAGAACACTACGCCGGAACAGATGAAAATGTTCCTGACAAGATTCGGTTTCGGATCCCACGCCGTTATAACCGGTGATGCGACACAGAAGGACCTCTCGCCGGGTGCGATGTCGGGTCTCGATGTGGCCACGAAGGTCTTAAACCGCAAAGGGATCGAGGGGATCAAGTTCATCACACTGGATTCTCATGACGTCGTCCGCCATCCGCTCGTCCAGAAGATCGTCAAGGCATACGAAGATTATGAAACATCCGCAGCCAGAAGACAGGCTCCGGACAGAAGGGAAAGACGTTTTTCATGATTACTGCAAAGGTCATTACGAGTGTTTCCAGCAAGGACCGGTTTGATTTTTCCTACCGCAGAGTCGCCGGCAAAGTGATCCGCGCCGTCCTTAAAGCAGAGGAGTGTCCATTCCCCTGTGAGGTCTCCCTTCGGATCGTGCAGAGCGATGAGATCCACGAGCTGAACAGGGATTTCCGCGGGATCGACCGCGAGACGGATGTGCTTTCTTTCCCGAATTTTGATTTTGATGAGCCGGGGGAGTGGCCCGAAGAACCGGATTTTGACGTTCTGGATCCGGATACAGGCTGTGCTGCCCTCGGCGATATCGTCGTTAATACGGACCGCGTTCGCTCACAGGCTGCGGAATACGGGCACAGCGAGCTTCGCGAATATGCTTTTCTCATTGCGCACAGCATGCTCCATCTGTGCGGCTACGATCATGAGACGCCGGAAGAAGCCGGCGAAATGGAGCAGAAACAGGAAGCGGTTCTGACAAGTCTTGGGATCTGCAGAGAATGAAATATTTTGATCTACATACAGCTTTATATTTTATCTACATGATCGTGATCTGTCTGGTCAGCATGGTGATCTCCGGCGCCGTGAGTACGGATGTCCTTATGTTCGCAGGCATCCCGGTCATGTTTTTTGCTGCGTTCCTTTCCTTCTATACCGCTTTATCGGAAAATCTGACAGAAGGGCTGCTCAAAAGCCGCCTGCAGAGACGCAAGTTCACGGATGCCATTTTGTTCTACCGAAGCGCCGTTCTGCTGTCGCTGATCCTGGGCGCAGGAGCCGGTATTCTTTACTGCCTGAATGCCAGATTCTTTTCTTCTGTCATATTGCATGTGCCTTTGTCCAGCCTCACACTGATGTGTCTGCTGCCGTATCTTGCCCTCGGCACCGCGATCGGTGCGATGAAGGGGTTTCTTAATGCCGCGGGCATGCGGCGCCTTTCCGATTATTCCTTCTGCATCCTCTCTGCAGCTACTATGGTTCTGGGAGTCTTTTTCGGATTTTTCATGCAGATCCGGGGAGAAAAAGTCGGCCTTCTTCTTCAAAACGAAGAATATGCTGCTGTCTATTCCGCTGCGGGAATCGGGATCGGCATGTCCCTGGCCGTACTGATCACCTTTATCTATCTGGCTGTTGTCTGCCGCATCCTGATCCGCAGCCTTCATTCCCAGGAAGATTCCCTCAGGATCGACCATGACGAGCGGATGTCCGGCATCATGCCTTTTTATCTGCGCAGGACATTTCCAGGCTGGCTGTTTTCCTATCTGCCTGGGATCATCCTGATCACAGATTACAGGATCGGGACGATGCAGTCGGAGAACACCACTTACGGACCGATCAGTTCCGTCCACTGGGGAAGCTTTATGGGTGTCACGCTTCCAGCCCTTATCTTCGCGGGATGCATCACACTTTGCATTTTTTCAAAAGGTCCGGCGGCAATGGCCGGAGACCTGATCCGGAAAAAGAGCCGTTCTCTCAGGAACAGGTTTTCCATTCTGCAGAGAATGACAGGGTTCATTTCCATCGCTTCCGCCTGGTTTCTGATGTCCTCCGCGCGGCCGATCGTTCAGGTCTTTCATGCGGGTATGATCCCGGCTGCCAGAGAGGGGGCGGCGGCATCCATGCAGTTCCTGGCTCCTTCCGTTCCGCTGTTAGTTACCTGTCTGCTGCTGATGCTCTATGCATCGAAGGCACAGCGGATCGGATTTTCCATGCTCTGCTGCGGGATCTCTTTTGTGATCCAGACGCTGTCCATGCTTGTTTTTTCCCGGATCGTACCGCGCACGATCGAGGCGGTCTCGATCTCCCTTGACCTGTTTTTCCTGGCCTATATCCTCCTGTTCCTGCTGGGAGGAAGGAAGAGTATTACAAAGAGTCTGGATCTTACCTGGCTCTTTGACTGGCTGATGCTCTGTGTATCGGGCCTGATCGCATCGATCCCGGTTTTCCTGCTGAGCGATGTCATCACGAATGAAGTGATCCCGTTTGGCGGAATGATCCTGATGCAGATCGTATTTACAGCCTTATATCTGATCATGAGTATCGTACTGCATGCCGCAGATCTGCAGAATATGCATCTGATCCCGTTCGGCCGCTCCGTATTGCGGCTGGCCGGAATGCTGGGCGGCAGGGGAAGGTAAGCCGATGCCGGAACTGATTTATGACCTTGTCATCATAGGCGGCGGCATGGCCGGCTGTATGGCCGCAGTGGCCGCTGCCGAGCGCTTTCAGATGGAAGAGCATCCCGGCCGGATCCTCATCCTGGACGCGGCGGATAAGCCGCTTAAAAAGATCTACGCGACGGGAAACGGAAAGTGCAATCTCACGAACCAGCTTTTTGACAGGCACTGCTATTATTCTGATTCCGGCGATCCCTTTCAGTTCATGGGGGAAGATCTCCCGGCAAAAATAACCGGCTTTTTTACAGCTGCAGGAATACCTGTCCACAGCAGAAACGGATACATCTATCCCCGGACCGATCAGGCCTCCGGCGTTGTATCCGGGATCCTGCGTCTTTTGAGACGTTATGGGATCGATTACAGATGTCCAGTCAGGGTAACCGGAATAAACATTCCCGCCAAATCGACTGGCGATAATCAGGGAAATAAACAGCAGTCAGAACCCCTACGGATCCATTGCACATCTAAAGATGGCAAGACAGACTATCTGGCAGGCGCGGTGATCATTGCCTGCGGAGGTATGGTACATTCTTCTTACGGATGCCGCGGAGACGGGTACAGGATCGCGGAAAGCCTTGGGATGGAGATCATTCCCTTAAGGCCTGCGCTGACGGGACTTACATGTGAGGATCCGCTTCTAAAGCTGATTCAAGGAGTCCGCTGCCAGGCTAAAGTCAGCCTGGTCGAATCAGATGACAAAATAAAGACAAATTATGAGCTCGGAAGCGAGACAGGAGAACTGCAGATCACAGAGCAGGGGCTCTCCGGTATTCCGGTCTTCCAGCTTAGCAGAATGGCCTCCGGGCGATCCTGTACAGCAATCGTGGATTTTCTCCCTGAGTATTCGGAGAATGAACTGTCCGATGAGATCGAAAGACGTCTCGCCGCAGTACTGCCGGGGGATACGATCGCCGATCTTTTTACCGGCCTTGTCCATTCCAAGGTCGCTTCTTACGTGATCCGCAGCTGCGGGCTCGCGGATGAAAAAAAGCTCCGGAACATCTCAGCTCCGGACGGATTTGATTCCTGTGAAGCTTACTTGAAAGATATGCTGGAACGGCTGAAGTTCTGGCCTTTCAAAGTGACAGGGACTTTCGGATTTTCCCATGCTCAGGTCACGGCAGGAGGTGTTTCGCTTAAGGAAGTAGACTCGCAGCTTAAGGCAAAACGCTGCGATCACGTCTATCTTGCCGGCGAGCTGCTGGATGTAGACGGCATCTGCGGCGGATATAATCTCTCCTTTGCATTTGCCAGCGGCAGGACAGCCGGAAAAGCAGCTGCGGAAGATATCCTGCGGCAGTTAACGTAAAAATCATAAGTGGTGTTGAATTGATAGAGATCAGTCAGATAAAGCTCCGCCACGGGACCGGAGAAGAAATACTGAAAGAGCGAATCATAAAGTCGCTGAAGCTGCGCCGGGATGCGGCTCTTACCTATAAGATCACCAGGCATTCCATCGATGCCAGGAAGCACCCGGACCTTTTTGATGTCTATTCTGTCAGCGTGGAACCATATTCCATGGACAGGGCAGCGCAGGAGCGCCTCGTCAACAGGCTTCGCGACCGCAACATCCGTTTTAAGGAGAGCTCTTCCTATCAGCTTCCGGAGAAATGTATCCCGGATGAGAAGAGCGGCCGTCCGGTCGTGATCGGAGCGGGTCCTGCCGGATTATTCTGCGCACTGATCCTCGCAAGATGCGGAATGAGACCGATCATCCTGGAAAGAGGCCGTGCCATTGATCAGCGGACACAGGATGTTGAGAAATTCTGGGCGGGCGGCGTCCTGGACCCGAACTCCAACGTCCAGTTCGGAGAAGGCGGCGCAGGTACTTTTTCAGACGGAAAACTGACCTCCAACGTCCGGGACAGTGCCGGCAGGACGGATTTCGTGCTGCAGACCTTTACCGAACATGGAGCGCCTGAAGATATTCAGTATGAGAACCTGCCTCATATAGGGACAGACCTTCTCAGGAACGTGATCCGCAGTATGAGGGAAGAGCTTCTTTCCCTTGGAGCGGAGGTCCGTTTTGAGAGTCTCGTCACGGATTTCGTGATCCGCGATGGAAAACTTATCGGCCTTAAGGTCCTGGAAAACGGACAGAAGAGTTATGTGCTCGACTGCCGCTTTGCCGCTGCAGCCTTAGGGCACAGCGCAAGAGATACGATCCGCAGGATCTATGATCTCGGCATTCCGGTAGAACAGAAGAATTTTGCCATCGGAATGCGCGTCTCTCACCCGCAGGCCATGATAGACGCACGCCACTACGGTATCGCCGATCCTGAAAAAAGAGATTCCCTGCAGCTCCCCGCGAGCAGCTACAAGGTTACGGCAAAGGCAGATTCAGGCAGAGGGGTCTACAGCTTCTGCATGTGCCCGGGAGGTTACGTAGTCAATGCTTCTTCCGAACCTGGCCGCCTTTGTGTCAACGGCATGAGCGATCACGCCCGGGATTCCAAAAGAGCCAATGCGGCCGTGATCATTACGGTCGGAAAAGAGAACTTCGGTTCTGATCATCCCCTTGCCGGCATGTATTTCCAGGAGAGGCTGGAGGAACGGGCCTTTCATCTGGCCGGCGGCGCCGTTCCGGTACAGCCGTTTCAGGAACTGGAAACCTGTTACGAACAGCAGCGCGCACAGGATGTATCCGAAAGCGCCGCACACCAAAAGAGAACAGAAATGGCAGGACCTAATCGTTCTGCTTATGAGTGCCGCCCGTTATCTGCAGAGGAGACGGATCAACTCTGTATCCGAGGAGGAGCCGCTTATGCGCCTCTTCACAAACTTCTCCCATCGGAACTCACCGCGGATTTTATCGAGGGAATGCATTGTTTTGATTCAACGATCCCCGGGTTTACAGGACCGGATGCCCTGTGTATCGGACTTGAGAGCAGAACGTCTTCCCCCGTCCGAATCCCAAGAGATGAGAGCGGCATGTCGGGACTAAGAGGCCTGTTTCCCTGCGGAGAAGGCGCCGGTTATGCAGGCGGAATTCTTTCCGCCGCTGTAGATGGGATCAAAACTGCAGAGAACATTCTGCGAGTTTACAATACTACTGATAAAGCCGCGGGCAGCTGCGGTCCAGAGGAACGTAAAAACAATGAGTGATGTCAACACTAACGAAAACAATATCGTGAGCAGTACAGAGGCCGGGAATCTGGAATATCGCAAAAGTCTTGCTTCCCGCAAAAGGATCGTCGTCAAGGTAGGTTCGTCCTCCCTTCTTCATCCGGAAACCGGACGCCTTGATTACCACAGGATCGACCGACTCTGCCGGGAATTATCGGATCTGAAAAACCAGGGACGGGAAGTGATCCTTGTATCCAGCGGGGCTATCGCCGTCGGACGCGAAGCGGTCGGTCCCGAGACCCTGAAAAAAGAAGGATCCTCCGTCACGATCAAACAGGCGCTCTCCTCCATAGGACAGGCGCGCCTTATGATGATCTACCAGAAATCTTTCGAGGACTACAACCAGATGACCGGACAGGTCCTGATGACGAAATACACCGTCAGCGACAACCTGAGCAAGTATCACCTGCGCAATACCTTTTCAGAGCTTTTAAAGCTCGGCGTGATCCCGATCGTCAACGAGAATGACTCCGTAGCCACATTCGAGATCAGCGTAGGCGACAACGATAATCTTTCCGCTATGGTCGCCTCCCTCGTGGGCGCTGATCTGCTGATCCTGCTCTCGGACGTAGACGGACTCTACACCGATGATCCCCGCGTCAATCCGGACGCAAAATTCATTGAATTCGTCCCTCATCTGGACCATGATATGATGAAGATGGGCAAGACCTCGACCGGCAGCGGTGTCGGCACCGGCGGCATGCACGCAAAGCTTTCCGCGGCCCATATCGCAACGTCCAGCGGATGCGATATGGTCATCGTCAACAGCGCGAGGGGCATGGGCGTCATTCACGATGTCACAGCCGGCAAAAACGTCGGCACGCTCTTTAAGGCAGATGAGAATGAGCTCTTTGATCTGCAGGACTACGTGGATGACCTGAACTGAACAGGAGAAATATACCAATGACACAGGAAGAAATTTTTGAGGCTAAAAAAGAGCTTCGCAGCAAAATGAAAGATATCCGTTTCCGGATCCCGGAAGAGGAGCGCGCCCGCCAGAACAAGATGCTGACAGAGATGATCCTCGGCACGGAGATGTATGCCAATGCCAGGTATATTCTCTCCTATATCAGCTTCGGCACCGAGGTAGATACCAAGGAGCTGATCAAAAAGGCGATCCGCGACAACAAGCGCGTCTATGTACCAAAAGTCCAGCAGCTGCTGAAAAAAGATCATCTTCAGCAGGAGACGGAAGCAAAAGAGCCGGAGAAGGACATTTTCTTTTATGAGATCGAGGATCTCTCCGGGCTCAAGATGAGTTCCATGGGCGTTCCGGAGCCGCCGGCAGATCCCTCGAAAAAATTCCCCTATGAGCTGCATCTTTCTCTCGACCGGGCGGAGGAGTGCCTGCTCTTTGTTCCGGGACTTGCCTTTGACTCAAGTCTTCACAGGATCGGCTACGGATCGGGATATTATGACAGGTTTTTAAATCGTTTCCGCAAGAAAATGGCAGTCGGTCTGGCCTACAGCGAGCAGATCATTGAATCCGTGCCGGTCACGGATCACGATGAGGCACTGGATCTTGTCGTCAGTCCATCCGGCGCTTTCTATTAACCATCGGAGGGAGGTACGACATGGCATACAACGTAGAAGAGACCTGCAAGAGAGCAGCAAATGCGCGCTATACCATAGGCACCATATCCACAGAGACAAAAAATGAGGTCCTGCTCCATGCAGCAGACCTTCTGGTCGCGGGAGCTGAAAAGATCCTTGCGGCAAACGCAGAAGATCTGGAGAGAGGCCGCCGGAATCATATGAAGGACAGCCTCCTGGACAGGCTGATGCTCAATGAGAGCAGGATCGGCCAGATCGCCGAAGGCCTTCGCCAGGTAGCCGGGCTTCCCGATCCTGTCGGAGAAGTCCTGGACGAATTCGAGCGTCCTAACGGGATCCGGATCCGGAAAGTGCGCGTGCCGATCGGTGTCATCGGGATCATCTACGAGTCAAGGCCGAATGTCACAGCGGACGCCTTTGCCCTCTGCTTTAAATCCGGGAATGTTTCCGTGCTCAAAGGGGGAAGCGATGCAATCTGCTCCAATCAGGCAATCACGGAGATCCTGCGCAAAGCACTTAAGGACTGCGGCGTCGATCCCGATGCCGTAAACCTCATCGCCTCCTCCAACCGGGAGGATACGAAAAGGTTCATGCAGATGCGTGACTATATCGATGTCCTGATCCCCAGAGGCAGCGCCGGCCTTATCCGCGCTGTGGTGGAAAATTCCAGCATTCCCGTTATTGAAACCGGAAGCGGAAACTGCCATATTTATATTGATAAGGACGCGGATATCGAAAAGGCGATCCCGATCATCATCAATGCGAAAACGCAGCGGACAGGCGTCTGCAACGCGGCGGAATCCCTGGTCGTACACAGACAGATCCTCGACCGCTTTATGCCTGCTTTTTCCGAAGCCATGAAAGAGCACGGCGTACAGCTTTTTGCCGATGAGGATGCCGGGAAATTCCTGCCGGGATCTGAGCCCGCTACTGAAGAGGATTACGCAAAAGAGTATCTGGACCTGATGATGTCCGTCAAATGCGTCGACAGCATTGAAGAGGCGATCGACCATATCAACCGCTATCATACCAAACATTCCGACTGCATCATCACCGAGGATCCGGCAGCTGCTGAACTCTTCCTCGAGCTCATCGATTCCGCCTGCGTCTATGTCAATGTATCGACACGCTTTACCGACGGATTCGAATTCGGATTCGGTGCGGAGATCGGGATCAGCACGCAGAAGCTCCATGCCCGCGGACCGATGGGCCTGAAAGAGCTGACCAGCTACAAATACAGGATCACGGGAAACGGCCAGGTCAGGGGCTGAGGAACTGCAAACGCCTGCACCCGCGTCTGCCGCACTCATAAGTGCCGCGATCCGGGGTTCCTTAACAGTTATAAAAGGAGATCAAATCATGTCCGAGAAAACATCCAAATTTGTCGCTTATGTTTCCAGCTATACGACAGGGTCCGGTAACAGCTACGGGATCCATGTCTATGACGTGGATATGGAGAACGGCCGCTTTATCCCCAAGCATCAGATCAATATCACAAACTCTTCTTATGTAACGATCTCTCACAATAGAAAGTATCTGTATTCGATCACGGACTACGGCGTAGAAGCCTACAAGATCACCCGCGGCGGAAGCTTAAAGGTCCTGAACCGCGCCCCGATCAACGGCATGCGCGGCTCCTATCTTTCCACTGACTACACGGATTCCTGGCTTTTCGTCGCAGGCTATCACGACGGCAAGATCACCGTCCTGCGCCTGAACCACGACGGAACGATCGGAGAGATCACGGAAGAGATCTATCACCGCGGCATGGGCAGTGTTGCCGAGCGCAATTTCCGCCCGCATGTGCAGTGTGTCAAAATGACCCGTGACAACCGCTTCCTTTGCGCCGCAGATCTCGGACTCGACCATATCAACGTCTACCGCTTTGACCCTGTGAACGGAAAACTCAAACAGGTCGATATCGTTCACGGCGAGCTGGAATCTGCGCCCAGACACCTCAAATTCTCCAAGGACGGCAGATATATGTATGTCGTCAATGAGATGAAAAATACGATCGACGTCTATTCCTACTCCCTGATCGAGGATGACAACCCTGAGTTTGAGAGGATCCAGACGATCTCAACGCTCAACAACTACCATGCGGCGGATGCAGCTGCCAGCGCGCTGAATCTCTCGGATGACTTTAAGTATCTGATCAGTTCCAACGCCGGTGATAACTCTGTCGCGATCTTCAACATTGATCAGCAGACAGGTATGCTCAGCAAGTGCCTTTGCCTCCCGGTCTCGGGCGACTATCCCAAGGACTGCGTCCTGTTCCCGGATAACAAACATCTTGTCTCCCTCAATCACGAATCGAACACGATGACATTCTTCAACGTGGACCTGGAGAAGGGGCTGATCATCATGCACGGAAAAGAGATGAAGATCGACCGGCCTAACTGCGTGATCTTCCACGAGCTGACAGCCGAGCAGGCGGACTGAACCTGCCGTTAAATTAATGTGCAAATAAATCTTGAGGCTGTCACATTGCACAAATAAATGTATTGAATAATGAGGTCCTTAAATGGCAGGTTCTACGTTTGGTAAAATATTGAAGGTCACGACATGGGGCGAGTCCCATGGGCCCGCAATCGGCGTCGTGCTGGACGGTTTTCCCGCCGGCATGGAGCTGAGCGAAGAAGATATCCAGATCTATCTGGACCGCAGGAAGCCGGGGACGTCTTCTGTGACGACGCAGAGGAAGGAATCGGATACTGTACAGATCCTCTCCGGTGTTTTTGAGGGGAAGACGACCGGTACGCCGATCTCCATGATGATCCGCAATGAAGATCATCACTCCGCGGACTACAGTGAGATCATGAACTGCTACAGACCTGGTCATGCCGATTACACCTATGACCAGAAATACGGCTTTCGCGATTACCGCGGAGGCGGACGCTCATCCGCAAGAGAGACTGCCTGCAGGGTTGCGGCAGGCGCAGTAGCTGCCAAGCTCCTTAAAGTGATGGGAATCGATCTGTGCTTCTATACGGCAGCGATCGGAGATGTCGTCATCGACCGCTCCCGTTTTGACCGCGCGCTGATCGGCAATCATCCTACGAACATGCCGGATGCCGTGGCGGCAGAAGAGGCGCTCGCCCTTATTGAAGAGATGCGGCAGGCGCAGGATTCCGTCGGAGGCATGGTCGAGGGAAGGATCCGCGGCGTACCCGCCGGGATCGGAGATCCTGTATTTGACCGCCTGGACGCCACTCTGGCACAGGCCCTCATGAGCGTCAACGCCGTCAAGGAAGTCGGAATTGGAGACGGCCTGTTTTCGTCTCTTAGAAGCGGTTCCCATAACAACGATGCGTTCTATACCGATGAGGACGGGATCATCCGCAAGCGCACCAATCACGCCGGCGGGATCCTGGGAGGGATCTCTGACGGATCGGACATCGTAGTCAGCGCCTATTTTAAGCCGACTCCCTCCATTGCGCAGGCGCAGGAGACCGTCGAGACAGACGGAACTCCAAAAGCCCTGTTCATCCACGGAAGGCACGACCCCGTCGTCGTCCCGCGCGCAGTCGTCGTTTGCGAGTGCATGTGCGCGCTCACGATCCTGGATGCAATGTTGGCAAATATGAGTGCAAAAGCGGAGAATGTCCTCCGTTTTTATCAGCATTAAACAGTAGTACGATTAGCACTTCATTAATTTAGTTATATGAATGTGTCTGGCGAGTTGCACATATAATTCAGGGACGCTCCCGCTCCATCCTCGGACGCAGCGGCACTCGCACTAACAAACGCTAAGGCAGTAAAGAACACTGTCTAAGAGTTTGTAACGTGCTAAATGTCACGCGTCGCGTGACATTGTTGGCTGCAAAAGACGCCGGCCTAAGGGCTACATCGTAAGATGTATGCCTCGCAAGGCCCTTCATCTATACGTGCAACTTGCCAGACACAAATAAAAGCAATGAATCTTGAAGTGCTAATCGTAAAATATTAATGGAGTAGTGAATGTCGAACAATGATTATACGTATGAGCTGCTGAAAACGGAGGGAAGAGCTAAAAGAGGGCGGGTGACGACCGTCCATGGCGTGATCGAGACCCCTGTTTTCATGAACGTGGCAACGGCAGGAGCGATCAAGGGCGGACTCTCCGCGGAGGATCTGGAATCGATCGACACGCAGGTCATGCTGTGCAACACCTATCACCTGCACGTGCGGACGGGCGATCCCCTGATCAAGAAGCTCGGTGGCCTTCACAAGTTTACGACCTGGTCCGGACCGATCCTGACGGACTCCGGCGGATTCCAGGTGTTTTCCCTGGCAGAGCTGAGAAAGATCAAGGAAGAGGGCGTCTCGTTCCATTCCCACATCGACGGGGCAAACATTTTTATGGGTCCCGAAGAGAGTATGCAGATCCAGGCAAATCTGGGTTCTACGATCGCAATGGCCTTTGATGAGTGTCCTCCGGCTCTGGCAGAGAAAGACTATGTTGAGAATTCCGTCGCCCGGACGACGAGATGGCTGATCCGGTGCCGGGACAGGCTGGAGCAGCTCAAGCAGGAGGAAGGCGCCGTCAATCCCCATCAACTCCTGTTCGGGATCAACCAGGGAGCTGTCTACGCAGATATCCGCATCGACCATGCAAAGCGCATCGCGGAGATGGATCTTGACGGATATGCGGTCGGCGGCCTTGCCGTTGGCGAGACGCACGAGCAGATGTACTATATTCTGGACGAGACCGTTCCTTATCTGCCGCAGAATAAGCCGACTTACCTCATGGGCGTCGGAACGCCTCAGAATATTCTGGAGGGTGTGGACAGGGGCATCGATTTCTTCGACTGCGTTTATCCTTCCCGAAACGGCAGGCACGGAAATCTGTATACCAACCACGGCACTGTGAGGATCCGCAACGCCAAGTACGCAGATGACATGAGACCGATCGATGAAACCTGCGGATGTCCTGTCTGCCGCCGCTACTCAAGGGCCTATGTACGTCACCTGCTGAAGGCGGAAGAGGCTCTCGGGCTTCGCCTGTGCGTCATGCACAACCTGTATTTTTATAATCACCTTATGCAGGAGATCAGGGACGCCCTGGATGCTGGGAACTTCGCGCAGTATAAAAAATACAAGCTGGAAGCGCTCGCGGAGGAACAATGAATACGAATAAGAGAAATCTGATGTTTTCTCTTATTTATACATTCCATCACAAGCTAATTGATTATCATACTTTTTTTGTATAAAATAAGTTTTGACTGTAAAAAATGCTAACTTTGTTGTATATTAGTAGCACTGCGGCTGGCTTTCTTATGAGAGTTCCGCTGCAAAACAGGTAAAATAACTGGAGGTTATACTATGAATGCTCTTCTTTTAACAGCTCAGGCCGGCGCCGGTGTCGGCGGTATGGTGACACTCATCTATATCGTTGTTCTCGGCGTATTTTTCTACTTCTTCCTGATCCGCCCGCAGCGCAAGGAACAGAAGCAGAAACAGGACATGCTCTCACAGCTTGCTGTAGGCGACAGCGTCCTGACGACAGCAGGCTTCTACGGCATCGTCATTGATATGACAGAGGATACCGTCATCGTGGAATTCGGCAACAACAAGAACTGCCGTATCCCCATGCAGAAGGCAGCGATCGTTCAGATCGAGAAGCCGGAAGACGGCGCGGCATCATAATCGACATCCTGCATTTTAGAAAAGAAGGCTAGCAGCCTTCTTTTCTTGTAACATTTAAAAGGAGGCTATTACTATGATCAGTGACAGAGTTAAAAGCGGTACCCAGCAGGCACCCCACAGGAGCCTTTTCAACGCCCTTGGTGTAACAGCCAGTGAGCGCAAAAAGCCGATGATCGGCATCGTCTGTTCTTATAATGAGATCGTTCCCGGACATATGAATCTGGATAAGATCGCCGAGGCTGTAAAGCTAGGCGTAGCGGAAGCCGGCGGATTCCCCGTCCTGTTCCCTGCCATCGCAGTCTGCGACGGAATCGCTATGGGCCATGTCGGCATGAAGTATTCTCTCGTGACCAGAGATCTGATCGCGGATTCCACGGAATGTATGGCAAGAGCGCATGCTTTCGACGGCCTTGTTATGATCCCCAACTGCGACAAGAACGTGCCCGGACTTCTGATGGCCGCTGCACGTGTCAATGTACCTACCGTATTTGTCTCCGGTGGACCTATGATGGCCGGACATGTCGGCGGAAAGAAGAGAAGCCTTTCCTCCATGTTCGAGGCTGTCGGTTCCTACGAGGCAGGCAAGATCACGGCGCAGGAACTGGAAAACTTTGAAGAAAATGTGTGCCCTACCTGCGGCTCCTGCTCCGGTATGTACACAGCAAACTCCATGAACTGCCTGACAGAGGTCATCGGCATGGGCCTTCGCGGAAACGGAACGATCCCTGCCGTTTACTCCGCAAGGATCCGTCTTGCCAAAGAGGCAGGCTATGCGATCATGGATCTCATCGACAAGGATATCCGCCCGAGAGATATCATGACCCAGGAAGCCTTTGAGAATGCCCTGACCGTGGATATGGCTCTCGGATGCTCCACAAACACAATGCTGCATCTGCCCGCGATCGCACACGAGTGCGGCATTGACCTCAATATGGAATTCGCCAATGAGGTCTCCGACAGAACACCCAACCTCTGCCACCTGGCTCCCGCTGGTCCCACCTACATGGAGGATCTCAACGAGGCCGGCGGTATCTATGCGGTCATGAAAGAGCTGACCAAAAAGGATCTGCTGCATCTTGACTGCATCACCGTGACCGGCAAGACAGTGGGAGAGAATATCGACAAGGCCGTTAACCGCGATCCCGAAGTCATCCGCCCGCTCGAGAATCCCTATTCCCAGACCGGCGGTATCGCCGTTCTCAAGGGCAACATTGCTCCCGATACAGGCGTCGTAAAACGTTCTGCCGTAGCTCCTGAAATGATGAAGCACGAGGGCCCTGCCCGCGTCTTTGACTGCGAGGAAGATGCGATCACAGCCATCAAGTCCGGACAGATCCACGACGGGGATGTCGTCGTGATCCGCTATGAGGGTCCTAAAGGAGGTCCCGGCATGAGAGAGATGCTCAATCCCACCTCCGCGATCATCGGAATGGGACTCGGCTCCACTGTAGCTCTGATCACGGACGGCCGTTTCTCCGGCGCTTCCAGAGGTGCCGCCATCGGACATGTCTCCCCGGAGGCTGCTGTCGGCGGACCGATCGCCCTCATCGAAGAAGGCGACATCATCTCCATCGATATTCCCGGCAATTCCCTGAACGTCAAGGTCTCCGATGAGGAGCTTGCGCGCAGAAAGGCAGCCTGGAAACCGCGCACTCCCCGCGTAACAGACGGCTATCTTGTCAGATATGCTTCCATGGTCACCAGCGGAAACCGCGGCGCAGTCCTGGAGCTTCCCAAGAACTGATCCCGATACATATGACTGCCGCTTCGGAGGCTTAAGGCCTCCGGCGGTATTTCTGAGGTAAACAGCCATGAAAATGAACGGTTCCGATATTATCGTTCAGTGCCTCCTGGAACAGGGGGTAGATACCGTATTCGGATATCCCGGCGGTGCGATCCTGAACGTCTATGATGCCTTATATAAGCAGCAGGATAAGATCTTTCATGTCCTGACGAGCCACGAGCAGGGTGCTGCCCACGCGGCCGACGGCTATGCCCGCGCGAGCGGCAAGGTCGGCGTCTGCCTGGCAACCAGCGGTCCCGGCGCGACCAATCTGGTCACCGGCATCGCAACTGCTTACATGGATTCCATTCCGATCGTCGCGATCACCTGCAATGTGACTCTGCCTCTTCTTGGCAAGGATTCCTTCCAGGAGGTGGATATCGCCGGCATCACCATGCCCGTCACCAAGCACAGCTATATCGTCAAAGATGTCTCGATCCTGGCCGATACGATCCGCAAGGCATTTAAGATCGCAAGAAGCGGAAGACCCGGTCCCGTCCTCGTCGACGTCACAAAGGATGTGACCGCTGCGACCTGCAATTTTGAACCCGCCGCAGAGAACTGTTTTGAGACAGAGCGGATCGCGAGATATACGGATGCGGATATCGATAAAGTCGTCACTATGATCGGAAAGGCAAAAAGGCCGTTCCTGTATGTAGGAGGCGGCGTTATTGCCTCCGGAGCTTCTGCAGAGCTTAAAGACCTTGTCAGCCTGGTCGACGCTCCTGTCTGCGATACGCTGATGGGAAAAGGTGCCTTCGACGGGCACGACCGCCATTATACGGGCATGATCGGCATGCACGGAACCAAAGCTTCCAACCTCGGCATTTCCAGGGCAGACCTTGTCATTGCGCTCGGCGCCAGATTCTCTGACCGCGTCGCCGGCAACCCCAGAAAGTTTGCCAGCGGTGCCAAGATCATCCACATCGACATCGATGAGGCGGAGATCAACAAGAATGTCAAGGTCAGTCACGCCGTTGTCGGCGATCTCAAGGAGATCCTGCAGAAGATCAACAGCAAACTGACAAGAACTTCCCATGAGCTGTGGATGAGCGAGATCCGCGACTTAAAGCTTCGCTATCCACTGCAGTATGACAAGACCGTGCTGACCTGCCCTATGGTCATTGAAAAGCTCGATGAGCTGACAAAGGGCAAGGCGCTGATCACGACAGACGTCGGCCAGCACCAGATGTGGGCTGCCCAGTATTACACCTATTCAGAGCCCCGCACCTTCCTTTCCAGCGGCGGACTTGGCACAATGGGATACGGCCTCGGTGCTTCCCTCGGCGCAAAATGCGCCTGCCCGGACAAGACCGTTATCAATATTGCCGGCGACGGATGCTTCCGCATGAATATGAACGAGCTTGCGACGGCCAGCCGTTACA
Source organism: Lachnospiraceae bacterium (assembly GCA_017449745.1). Classification (GTDB taxonomy): domain Bacteria; phylum Bacillota; class Clostridia; order Lachnospirales; family Lachnospiraceae; genus CAG-791. Next base: position 12,253 of record JAFTFD010000296.1, on the reverse strand, counting down.
ATATCCCGATCATTGAAGTCGTCGTCAACAATCACGTGCTCGGCATGGTACGGCAGTGGCAGGATCTGTACTACGGAAAGCGCTATTCCCAGACCGTCCTGACGGACAAGGTCGACTACTGCAAAGTAGCAGAGGGGCTTGGCTGTGCGGCGATCCGCATCACCAAGCCGGAAGAGATGGAAAAGGCTCTCAAGAAAGCTCTTGCGATTGCTGCAGGAACTGACAAGGAGCCCGGGCATCCCGTTCTCGTCGACGTCCTGATCGATGAGGATGACAAGGTGTTCCCGATGGTCTCCCCGGGAGCTTCGATCGAGGAAGCCTTTGATGCTGCAGACCTTGCGGAACGCAGCTAAAGAAATCAATGTTTTATCTTTTTTAAATATTTAGGTGTTTTATGAAGATCTTCCGAAGTGTTGCTCTTGTTATAATTTGTGTTTTTGGTCTTTCCGCACCTGTATATGCAGCAGGGAACAGCACCGCTGCCCCTAAAACGGAAGCAGAGATTTTGCAGGAACAGGTGGCAGAGCAGTTTCTGGAACAGCTGAGAGCCCAGCTTGCCGCTGCAGGGATCACTGATCCGCAGCAGCAGGAGGCGGCGATCACTGCCATGACGCAGGCTGCCGCTGCTTCCGGGATCACGGCGCTGCCGCTTTCTTCAGCGGATGCTGTCCAGAATTCAGCAGATGCATCGGCTGCTCAGTCGGCCGCACCAGCGGCGGCCCAGCCGCAGTCAGCTGCTCAGGCACAACAGGCTGCACAGGCACAGCAGGCCGCTCAGGCTCAGCTGGCTGCACAGGCACAGCAAGCAGCTTCTGCAGTGACCCTCAATCAGCAGCAGGCGGCTATGACCGAGATCCTTCAGCAGCAGACTCCTGCCATACAGGCAGCATCCATGGCTGCTGCAGGACTTACCCAGCAGGAGCTGGCATCCCGTGCGCAGGCCTCCTATCAGGCCGCCTACCAGGAGATCCGCCGCAAGGATCCCAAGGCGCCGGCTCCTCCGAAGTGCGAGATCGTCTATGATTTCGGCAACGGACAGTATTTTGAGCTCAACAGCCAGATCGCCATGACACTGATGCTGACCAATCCGAACGGCACCTATGCTGTGGATCAGACCACCAGGAGCTACGTCATCGATCCGGCCAAACTTGCTGCATTTGTCGGTTCTTTGCAGTCACAGTATGCCAAGAGGCAGAATACGCTTCAGTTCCATTCCACGAACAAAGGCATCGTTCCCATGAGCGGAGGCACATACCAGAGCCGCTATATTTACTCTTATGGCGAGTATCTGTATCTGCCGACGGCGATCCTCTCCGGAGCGCAGGAGATGCACGTTCCGTCCTATGATGTCGGTGATACGTACATCGAGGTGGATATCGGCAACCAGATGCTGTATTACTACCAGAATTCCCAGCTCGCGCTCCAGACTCCTGTCGTGACGGGCAATACTTCCAACGGACATCATACGCCTACGGGTATCTATTATGTCCGCGCGAAACAGCTCAACCAGACTCTGGTGGGCCGCGGCTATGCCTCCTTCGTCAACTACTGGATGCCGATCGTAGGCAACAGCATTGGCATTCACGATGCTACATGGCGCAGGTCATTCGGGGGCAATATCTATACCTATAACGGTTCCCACGGCTGCATCAATGTTCCTCTTGATATGGAGCGCACTCTTTACTCCATGGTCAGTGTGGGGACTCCTGCGATCGTGATCCCGTAAGTATCAGCAAAAGATCATGCAGATAGGCCAGCGGCAGCACGCATACTTCCGGGGCATATCTGCATTTTTATTGACATTCTTACAGTTTTTTCATTAAGTTAGCGATGAAAAATGTATAACTTGTGAATTGTATGGTATCGTTCAGCGTGTTAAAATCCTGTCAATCAATTTTAACTTCATTATGTTAAAGCTGTAAAGCGAACCCCTTTTTCACAAGATCTTTGCCAGCATTCTTAAGAATGCTGCTTAGAAAAATCGGATCCTTTTCATCAGAAGAACGAATGCGTCTTTCTGGGAAATCACACGGATAAATAGAGATAAAAGGAGACATCAAGAATGAGCAGAGTTTATAATTTTTCCGCAGGTCCCGCCATGCTTCCGGAGGAAGTCCTTCAGCAGGCAGCATCCGAAATGATGGATTACCAGGGCAGCGGCATGTCCGTTATGGAAATGAGCCATCGCGGAAAGGTTTACGACGGAATTATCAAGAAGGCAGAAGAGAACTTCCGCAAGCTTGTGGGCGTTCCTGACAACTATAAGGTCCTGTTCCTGCAGGGCGGCGCATCCACGCAGTTTGCCATGATCCCCATGAACCTGATGGTCAACCGCAAGGCTGCTTATATTGTTACCGGCCAGTGGGCAAAAAAAGCTTATCAGGAAGCCGCCATGTACGGCGAGGCGATCAAGATCGCATCCTCCGAGGATAAGACTTTCTCCTATATTCCGGACTGCTCCGATCTGGACATTCCCGAAGATGTCGACTATGTATACATCTGCGAGAACAATACGATTTACGGAACAGAGTATTTCACTCTGCCCAACACAAAGGGACACATTCTCGTATCCGATGTTTCCTCCAATTTCCTTTCAAGACCTATTGATGTCGAAAAATACGGCGTCTTCTTCGGCGGAGTGCAGAAGAACATCGGTCCTGCAGGTCTTGCGATCGCAGTCATCCGCGAGGACCTGATCCGTGAGGACGTTCTCCCCGGAACTCCTACCATGCTCAGATACAAGATCCATGCAGACAACGGCTCCATGTACAACACGCCTTCCTGCTACAATATCTATATCTGCGGTCTTGTTTTCGAGTGGCTGATGAAGCGCGGCGGCCTTACAGAGATCGAAAAATACAATCAGGCCAAGGCAAAGATCCTGTACGACTACCTCGATGAGAGCAAACTGTTCAAGGGAACTGTCCGCAGAGAAGACCGTTCTCTTATGAATGTTCCTTTCGTGATCGGCGACAAGGATATGGAGGCGGAGTTCATCAAGTCCGCAGAGGCTAACGGCTTCATCGCCCTTAAGGGACACAGAACCGTCGGCGGCATGCGCGCATCCATCTACAATGCGATGCCGATCGAAGGTGTACAGAAGCTTGTCGAGTTCATGAAGGACTTTGAAGTAAAGCATTGATTTAACTGACCGCGTCAAGGACTTAGTTGCAGACTAAGTCCGTTGAACGTTAGCAGCTGCCGGCATTGATCGAATAGTCCGGCATGGAGGATCAAGATGTTTAAATACGCAGAACTGAACAATATTGCAGCGGCAGGAACAGAGCGTTTCTGCGATGCTTTTGAAAAAACGGATGATCTTGCACAGGCGCAGGGTATTTTAGTCAGAAGCGCCAAGATGCACGACATGGAATTCTCCGATCAGCTCCTGGCGATCGCCAGAGCTGGCGCAGGCGTCAACAATATTCCCCTGGACAAATGTGCCGAGAAGGGTATCGTTGTCTTCAACACTCCCGGAGCCAATGCAAACGGTGTTAAGGAACTGGTCATTGCCGGCATGCTCCTCGCAAGCCGCGATATCGTCGAAGGCGTTGACTGGGTCCGCGCCAACTGGAACAACAAGGACATTGCAGCCAGTGTAGAAAAAGAGAAGAAGCAGTTCGCAGGCACTGAGCTGGAGGGCAAAAAGCTCGGTATCATCGGTCTTGGCGCCATCGGCGTGCGCCTCGCCAACTCCGCTGTCTATCTCGGCATGGATGTTTACGGCTATGACCCTTACGTCTCCGTCGACAGCGCCTGGAACCTTTCCAGAAAGGTCACACACTTTACAGATGTGAATGACATCTATCGCAACTGCGATATCATTTCCATCCATGTTCCGCTGATGGATGCAACGAGGGGCATGATCGGCCGCGACCAGATCGCGATGATGAAGGACGGCGTGATCGTCCTGAATATGGCGAGAGACCTGCTGGTCGATGAGGCAGCCATGATGGACGCTCTCGACAGCGGTAAGGTCCGCCGCTATGTCTCCGATTTCCCGAATCCGACCGTCGCCGGACACCGCGGATGCATCACAACACCGCACCTTGGCGCTTCCACAGAGGAGTCCGAGACCAACTGCGCGAAGATGGCTGTGGATGAGCTGCAGGAATACCTGCTGAACGGCACCATCATCAACAGCGTCAATTACCCCAACGTTGATGCAGGCGCCTGCCATTCCGCAGGAAGGATCCTGGTCCTTCACAGAAATATCCCGAATATGATCACCAAGTTCACGGCCGTGACAGGTGATGCGGGCATCAACGTCTCTGCCATGACCAACAAGTCCAGAGGCGAGTATGCTGTTACCGTACTCGACATAGATACCCCTATGCCGGCTGATGTGGCAGAAAGACTCGCCAAGGCAGAGGGCGTTTTCAGGATCCGTATCCTGAAATAAGAGCAGAATATCGAATTACAGCCAGAGGCATCCAATGTCTCTGGCATTTTCGTGTTTCCGGATAAAATACGGATCAATCGAATCCTGTATCCGGAGCGGCTTGAAAACAGCATATAGAATTATTTCAAAACGAAGAGGAGATTACAACATGGCAGAGATCAGACCCTTTAAGGCCGTACGACCCGCAAAAGGATTCGAAAAAACAATAGCCGCCCTTCCGTATGATGTTTATTCCAGGCAGGAGGCGAAAGAATTCGTGGACCAGCATCCCGGATCGTTCCTTGCCATTGACAGGCCTGAGACGCAGTTTCCGGCAGATATGGATATGTACAGTGACCCGGTCTATGAAAAGGCCGGCAGCATGCTCAGGGAATGGATCGACGAAGGAAGGTTCCTTCGCGATGAAAAGGCCTGTTATTACGTCTATGAGCAGACTTTTCAGGGCAGGTCCCAGACCGGGATCGTCGCCTGCGCATCTATAGACGATTATTTGAACGGCGTCATCAAAAAACATGAGAACACGGTGGAGGCCAAAGAGGAAGACAGGATCCGCCACGTAGACGCCTGCAGTGCACAGACAGGGCCGATCTTCCTGGCTTACAGAGAGAATCCCGAGATCGAAGAGATCACAAACAAAGTCTGCGCAGGCGAACCTGTCTGTGACTTTGTTTCGACCGATGACCGGGATCCCGGCATGATCCATGAGATCAGGAACAGAGTCTGGGTCATGGATCAGGAGGAAGATATCCTCGCAGTATCCGCCTGCTTCGCAAAGATCAACGCCATCTATATTGCAGACGGACATCACCGCTGCGCATCTGCCGTTAAAGTAGGGCTGAAGCGCAGACAGCAGAACAATGCAGCCGGCAGCGCAAAGGGCGAAGATGAGTACAACTATTTTCTTTCCGTCCTTTTCCCTGAAAACGAGCTGCAGATCATGGATTACAACAGAGTCGTGAAGGATCTCGGCGGCCTTGACAAGAGCGAGGTGCTCGCAGCACTGAAAAAGTGCTTTATGGTCCGTCCCTGCCGCGGGCAGATCGCAAAGCCCACAGCAAAAGGAGAGATTGGATTCTATGTCGGCGGCAACTGGTACATGCTGACCGTCAAGAACGGCATCCGCTCCGGCGATCCCGTCCGAGGACTGGATGTTTCCATCCTGCAGGAACAGGTCCTGGATCCCCTCCTCGGGATCAAAGACCCCCGCACGGATACTCGAATCGAATTCGTAGGCGGAATCAGAGGCCTGCAGGAGATCGCAGACCGGGCCGACAGATACGGCGGTTGCGCCTTTGCCATGTTCCCGCCTTCCATCCGGGAGCTCTTCGCTGTAGCCGACGCAGGGCGCCTCATGCCGCCGAAATCCACCTGGTTTGAGCCCAAGCTTCTGTCGGGGCTGTTTATTCACGAAATTTAAAGACAGGATACTATTGCATTCAAACAGCCTTATTCGGGGCAGGTGCCTCACGTATTTGCGGTTTCTTCGCGCAGAACTACTAACATTTACCATGCCTTCCAGTCAGGCACAGCCTCCAAACTCGCATCTGCGCTGATGCCCAGATGCTCAGACAGTCGGCTTTACAGAGCAGCATGAACGCTGCTCTGTATCCTTCCTTCCAATCACGGTAAATGAAGTAGTTCTATGCACTCATTCACAGCAAATTCGTGAGGCACCTGCCCCGAATAGTCTGAGGTAATGCAGCGAAGGCATATAACATTTAACATGCAGAACTGATATACTAAGAGCTTCAGAAACTAAACTGAGTATAGTATTATCATATTTACAGATAAAGAAAGGAGCCCGTCATGCAATACAGAAAGAACCGCAACGATATGCCCATTTCCATCCTTGGCTACGGCTGTATGCGTTTCAGCCGCAGCGGCAGCTCCATCGATCTTGACAAGGCGGAGAAGGAGCTGATGAGGGCGTACAAGCTCGGCGTCAATTACTACGATACCGCCTATATTTATCCCGGCAGCGAAGTTGCTCTCGGAGAGATCGTCAACAGAAACCATATCCGGGACAAGATCCAGATCGCTACCAAGCTTCCGCAATATCTCGTCACGAGCCGCGGCGCGATCGACAAGTATTTTAACGAGGAACTTCAGCGTCTTAAGACAGATTATATCGACTATTACCTGATGCACATGCTGACCGATCTGAAAGCATGGGAAAATCTCCAAAAGCATGGCATCGAAGACTGGATCAAAGAAAATAAAGCTTCCGGTCGGATCAGGAACGTCGGTTTTTCCTTTCATGGCAATACGGAGATGTTCCTTAAGATCCTGAACGCTTATGATTGGGACTTTTGCCAGATCCAGTATAACTATATGGATGAGTTTTCCCAGGCAGGGCGGGACGGTCTGAAAGCTGCCGCGGCAAAGGGAATCCCCGTGATCATTATGGAACCTCTGCGCGGAGGCAAGCTTGTGACCATGCTGCCTGAAAAGGCAAAAAAGCTGATCGCAGAGGATCCAAAGCGCCGTTCCGCTGCGGAGCTGGGTCTTCGCTGGCTCTGGGACCAGCCGGAGGTCATCTGCGTTCTGTCCGGTATGAACTCCATCGAGATGGTGGAAGAGAACTGCCGCATCGCATCCAGCGCTTACGCCGGTGAACTGACAGCGGAAGACCGCACTCTGATCGAGGGCGTTAAGGCTGCGATCAACGAAAAGCTCCTGGTACCCTGCACAGGTTGCGGCTACTGCATGCCATGTCCTAAGGGCGTTGACATTCCCGGTGCCTTCCGCTGCTATAATGAAATGTCCATGGAGAGCAAGTCCACCGGGCGCCATGAATACTTCCAGGTCATAGGTCTGCGCAAACAGCCCGCTTTTCCTTCCCAGTGCGTAGGATGCGGAAGATGCGAGAGCCACTGCCCGCAGCACATTAAGATCATTCAGGAGCTGAAAAATGCGGACAAAGCCCTTCGGCCGCTGCATTATAAACTGGCAATGGAAGTGGCCAGACGCTTCGTTACACGATAAGTGCTGAATGATTAAAAAGTACTTGCAGTACGAATCTGAATGTTATAAAATATCAAGGTCGTCGGAAGACGGCCTGAATATGCTGGAATGGCGCTGTCGGTAGCGCAACTGATTCGTAATCAGTAGGTCGAGGGTTCAAGTCCCTTTTCCAGCTTTCTTAGCGGAAAACATTGAGATCCAATGTTTTCCGTTTTTTTATGCAACAAGGTCCCGGTTTTGTCTCACTAAAACATCCGTAATGTTAATTCCTAAATCAGCATGTTATAATATGTGGCGAAAGTCCAACGGCGGATGATCATGCCCACCGGCATGACCGTTCCTGTTTTCGTTGAATTTGAACTCAGCATTTTATTCGAAAGGGGTTATGACAATGGCAAAAATTTACGCATCCACCAATCCGGAAGTCAGTGAGCGTGAGATCAGAAACGGCGAGAGAGCCCGTGCGATCGCGCCTCAGGGAATGGTCCTGCTGGAGAACAGCGGCGCACTGCCGCTTACCGGAACTCCCGGCAATATCGCTCTGTACGGAAACGGAGCCCGCAGAACTGTTAAAGGCGGAACCGGCTCCGGTGACGTCAACAGCCGCGAAGTCGTCAATATCGAACAAGGCCTGGAAGCAGCCGGATTTACGATCGTCACAAAGGACTGGATCGACAGGGACTGCAAAAATGTTACAGACGCAAAGGCCGCCTATGATGCGCGTCTTGCCGGAAAACTGGCTGCAGAAGGTGCCTCCGCATTTATGGAGGTCTTCAACAATCCTTTTATGGAGCCTCAGATGCTCCCGATCACAGAGGATGATATCAAGGCTGATCTGACGGACACAGCTGTCTATGTTATTTCCCGCAACTCAGGAGAAGGTAAGGACAGAAGAGATCTTCCCGGAGAATATGAGCTGTATGATATTGAAGTGGAATCGATCCGCAAACTGACCGGTATCTACAGCAAGGTCATCGTCGTCCTCAATGTCGGCAGTGTTATCGACATGAAGGCTTTAAAAGCTATTGACGGGATCGGCGCGATCCTGCTGATGAGCCAGGCGGGCAATTACGGCGGATATGCCCTCGCCGATGTTCTGACAGGCAAGGCAGCCCCCAGCGGACATCTCACTACGACCTGGGGCGTCAATTATTCGGATTATCCGGCTGCCGAGACCTTCAGCCACCGCAACGGAGACCTGGACGACGAGTACTATACCGAGGGTATCTATGTAGGCTATCGCTATTTTGATACCTTCAACGTAACTCCGCAGTATCCCTTCGGTTACGGCATCACCTACACGACATTTGATGTTAAGCCTGAGAGCGTCTGCGCAGATGAGAACTGCGTTACCGTAAAGGTCAAAGTCACCAATACCGGAAATCGCAGCGGCCGCGAAGTCGTACAGGTCTATTATTCCGCACCGGACGGCACGCTTGAAAAGCCTTATCAGGAGCTTGCCGGCTATGCGAAGACCAAAGACCTGGCACCCGGCGTCAGCGAGATCCTGACCATTTCCTATGCGACCAAAGACATGGCTTCCTACAGCATGGAAAAGGCAGCCTGGATCCTTGAGCCCGGCACCTATTATGTCCGCGCCGGTGTACATTCCAGGGCTACCTGCGTTGTCGCGGCGCTGACACTGGATCAGGAAGTGATCACAGAGCAGCTGCAGAACAGGCTGAACGCAGACTGCAAGATTGATCTGCTGTCCAAAAAGGGCGTGACGCCTTATTCCTACGAGACGGAAGCCGCAGAAAAAGCAGCAGCTCCGGTATTTGCCCTGGATGCTGCAAAGATCCCTACTGTCACCATTCAGTACAGCCAGGCGGCAGAGGCACTTCCTGTTACCGATAAAACAGAAAAGATCACGATGGACGATGTCCGTGCCGGCAGAGCGACACTGGATGAACTCGTCAGCCAGCTGACTCCGTTTGAGATGGCAACACTGTGCGTCGGCGCAGAGCGCGGCAGCATGTTCGGCGGCGGCCCTCAGATCGGCGCCTCCTCCGCAGCCTGCCCCGGTGCAGCCGGCGACACGACGTCCCTCATGATCGACGACAGAGGGATCCGCAACCTCATTCTGCCTGACGGGCCTGCAGGCCTTCGCCTGACACCTGCCTTCAAAGCCGATGAGGACGGACATATTTACCCTCTTGGATCCCCGATCAGCGGATTTGAAGCCCTTGAGAACATCTTCCCGAAGCCGGAGATTCCGGAAGGCTGCACGACCTATTATCAGTACACGACTGCCATTCCGATCGCAACGCTCCTGGCACAGACCTGGGACCTGGAGGCGATCGAAGACGCAGGCGATATCGTCGGCGGCGAAATGGAAGAGTTCGGATGCGATCTGTGGCTCGCTCCCGGCATGAACATCCACCGCAATCCTCTGTGCGGACGCAACTTTGAGTATTATTCCGAGGATCCGCTTGTTGCAGGCAAATGCGCAGCGGCCGATACAAAGGGCGTGCACAGACATAAGAGCGCGAGCACAACGATCAAGCATTTTGCCTTTAACAACCAGGAGGACAACCGCAACTACGTGAGTTCCCACGTGGACGAGCGCACTTCCAGAGAGATCTATCTGAAGGGCTTTGAGATCGCCATCAAGGAAGCACAGCCTAAGTCCATTATGTCCTCTTACAATCTGATCAACGGCGAACACACGGCGAACAGCTATGACCTGCTGACAGCCATCGCCAGAGACGAGTGGGGCTTCCAGGGCTTCGTGATGACAGACTGGGGAACAACAGGCAGCATGAGCATCCTGTCCGATCCCAATGCACCCAAGCATAAATACGGCGATTCCTTCGCTTCCGGCTGCGTCAAGGCAGGCAACGACCTGACGATGCCCGGCGGCCAGGGAGATGTCGATGACATTCTCGGTGCTCTGGACAAGAAAGAGGGAGAGGTACCTTATCCTCTGACCCTCGGCGAGCTGCAAAGATGCGCAAAGAGGATCCTGAACGTGATCCTTCAAATGGAGAGAGAGTAAATCAACCGATAATGCACCTGTTTAAATCGCCAAACAACATTTTTTGAAAATGAATGACACGCTGCACAAATAATTCAGGAGATCTTATGGCACAATTATGGGGAGGCCGGTTTACCGGAGGCACTAGTGAACTGTTTAAAAAGCTTGGAGATTCCATCTATTTTGACCGCCGGTTATGGCGCGAGGATATAGAGGGGAGTATTGTCCATGCGAAGATGCTGGGCAGGCAGGGGATCATATCCGAAGAGGATGCCGGAAAGATCATCGAGGGTCTTTCTTCGATCCGGGAGGATATTGAGAGCGGCCGCCTTGAGGTCGCCCCGGATGGTTTTGACCGTGACGGAGAGCGGGTTCACTATGAGGATGTCCACAGCTTCATGGAAGCGGTCCTGACGGAGCGCATAGGAGAGGCCGGAAAGAGGCTTCACACCGGGCGGTCCAGAAATGATCAGGTCGCCCTGGATATGAGGCTGTTCGTCCGCCGTTCCTGCAGCGAAGTGGGCGGGAGCCTTCTCGAACTCCTTGGTGTGATCCTGGATATTATGGAGAAAAACACCAATACATATATGCCCGGCTTTACACATCTGCAGAAGGCGCAGCCGGTGACCCTGGCGCACCATTTCGGAGCTTACTTTGAGATGTTCCGAAGAGATGCGGAGAGGCTCAGGGACTGCCGCAGGAGACTCAATTATTCGCCTCTGGGGAGCGGAGCGCTGGCGGGTACCACCTATCCGCTGGACCGCGCTTACACGGCTTCTGAGCTCGGATTTGAGGGCCCTACCCGCAACAGTATGGATTCGGTTTCGGATCGCGATTACTGTATTGAGTTTCTGTCGGACCTTGCTATGGTCATGATGCATCTTTCGAGACTAAGCGAAGAGCTGATCATCTGGAATTCCAATGAGTATCGCTTCGTGGAGATGGATGATGCGTATTCGACCGGCAGCAGCATCATGCCGCAGAAGAAAAACCCGGATGTCGCCGAGCTGATCCGCGGAAAAACAGGACGCGTCTACGGTGCCCTGATCAGCCTTCTGACGACCATGAAGGGAATTCCGCTTGCCTATGACAAGGACATGCAGGAGGACAAAGAGCCCGTATTTGATGCTATTGACACGGCAGACGGATGTATCCGGCTGATGAGCGGTATGCTGGCCACGATCCGGTTCCGCAAGGATGTGATGGAGGCGAGCGCGACACGTGGCTTCACCAATGCCACGGATGCTGCGGATTATCTCGTTGTAAAGGGCGTTCCTTTCCGGGATGCGCATGGCATTATCGGGCGGATCGTCCTGTACTGCATAGAAAAGGGGATCGGCATTGAAGAGATGTCCCTGGAGGAATTCAAAGACTTTTCTCCTTTCTTTGAAGAAGATGTCTATGAGGCGATCTCCCTGAAGACCTGCGTGGAAAAGAGAAACACAACAGGCGCGCCAGGAATGGCTGCCATGCAGGAGGAGATCAAAGCATGCCGCGCTTTTCTGGCGGCGGATTCCAAAGCTTAACAAGACAGTAAATTACCATGAGCGGGACATGCTGAAAGATCGCATGTCCCGTTTTTTTAGTTTTATCACCGCTGATATTTTGCTATTTCCACATATTAACCGTTTAAGGAAATAAATATTTCCATTTTATATTATTATTTTCGCTTATCTGTGGTATAATATGGTTAAATAGTTATCATATAATTTTTTCCTATGGAGGCTCTTATGACTTTGGAAGAAATGAAAAGAATCAAGAAGGAGCGCGGACTGACTTATGAGAAGATCGCAGAGCTTTCCAATGTGCCTCTCGGAACCGTTCAGAAGGTTTTCAGCGGCGCTACGCATTCTCCAAGATACGAGACAGTCCTGGCACTTGAAAAAGTTCTTGGAACCGGCGGCAATTCC
>JAFTFD010000295.1 GCA_017449745.1 Lachnospiraceae bacterium | reverse complement strand
TGCCTGTTCCTGTTTATTTTCCTGCCGCAGAATTATGCCGTGCGGCAGATGAATGAGCAGGCTTACATGCGGCTGATGCAGCAGTATGAAAAGAGTCATATGGAAGCGGAGGATAGTGCATTTCCTGCTGTCCTGACAGCGGATGACGACACACTGCCGCGCGACGCGGCGATGGTGAATGGCACCAGGTCGCTCACCTGCTATATGCCTACTTTAAGCAAAAATACACAGCAGACGCTTCGGAATTTCGGGTATGAAGTATACTGGACTGCGACATCGTCCAAAGGCGGATCCGCCCTGTCGGAGGAATTGCTGACTTTTGCGCACCTTCTTAAAGATGGTGAAGAGGCCGGCGACAGCAATAGAGTTCCGTTTTCCGTAGACAGCAGGAGGGCAGCTGTCACTGTCAGGATCCATGACGCAGGAGAGGCAGAAGCGAACAGAGAACATTCCGTGCTGCAGCTTCCGATCATTTCTGTAAACGGCTGGCATTGCCGCCTGAATCATGAGAAAACGAAGATCGAAGAGACGAAGGACGGTCTGCTGGGAGTCGGGCTGATGCCGGGGGAGAATCTCCTGGAATTCCGTTTTCTTCCGCCCGGGCTGTACGCCGGCTTTTTGTTCAGCCTCCTCGGCCTTTGCGTTTTACTGCTGCAGCAGAGAATACGCAGACACGAAGAACTGATATACACTGAGGGCCCGGATGGGCACTCGGATGAACATCTGACGGAAAAGGAAAATGCCGGCAGCAGAACAGTTGGCGGGAAAGCCGGTGAAAAACTAAGCGAAAAAGCTGCTGAAAAATTAAGAGAAAGAGCCGGTATGGCAGCAGGGATATTGTTTGGGATTCTCCTGACGGCTGGCTTATTGGGAATTTATATTCTGCCGTTTATCGGGTGGACGTGGAACCTGGCGGCCCGCCTTATACCATCTGTTCCTGCCATGGAGGAAGTGCTGAACCCGTCCTGGTTCACCGCAGAGGATAACGCGGATCAGGAAGGGACTGCTTTGCTGAAAGCTGTCCCGCACGAGAACGATATGAGAGTTTACGTGTTTGGACGGAATCTCATGGCAGGGAGGGGCGTGAGAGTAACGGCAGACAGCCGGGAGAGCAGACAGTTTACGGAGGATTATGTTCACGATGGGATCACAGCAGATAACACATTGCGCTGGTCATCTCTGAACGACAGGGAAAACAGCGACCACTGGCTGGCTGTCCGCTTTCCCGAAAAGCAGCCCATAGGCATGGTCAGGATCTATTGGGAGCGCTGCAACGCAAGCCGCTATGCCCTTGAGTTCTCCGAGAACGGGGAAGACTGGACAGCTGCCTGTGAATTTGATGTACCGGCAGATGATCCGGTGCAGGATATCGTATTACCTGAATATCCGGAAACGCAGCATCTGCGGCTGCATATAACGGAAGTGCTGCAGAATGAAGAGGATCTGACCCTCTACTACCAGAATGTATCTGTTCTCGAACTGGAAGTGTACGGTGCCCCAGCAGACGTCATGGAAATTGAGGTTCCGCAGGTTCGGTCCGGGACGGGAAGAGTACTGGAGGTGCCGGAACTGCGGCACACTGACGGAACTATCACATGGATCGGTGCGGATTATCCGGACCTGATCGATGAAGAAGGAAATATCCAGGATACGATCGCGGATGTACCGGTAAAACTTGGATATTCGTTGTCTTATGACGGGATGCGCCTTGAACTCCCGGAGATGGAAACGGTCATACCCGCATCTGCAGGATCTGAAGACGAATACAGAACTTCTTCCATGAAACCGGGGTTCGAAGAAAGTGCTTCAACAAAACTGCCGGAAAAAGAATTTGCAGAGTGGCTTCCAACCGGCGGTATAGAACCGCTGCCCTCTGCATTGAACGTCAGCTTTGCCGCTTCCGGGAATAATACTGATACGGAAGAGCAGGCCCTCGGGGCAGAAATGGCTGCCCTGTTTTCCGATGAGCTGGATCTGCTCTATGATCCGGCTTCGCAGTTCCGGAATTCTGCGGGTAGTACGGACGCCCGGAAACCGGTGCAGATCGAGCTGGTGCTGGCTGATCCTGAGAAGCAGTATGCATTTCCTGTACAGAGTATCTGCGGGGAGGAAGGATTTAATCTTGATCTTCTGACGGACGGAGAAACGATCCGTATTTTCGCTAATAAGCCGCAGGGACTTCGATGGGGATGCGTCACACTGAAGCATATTCTCGAAAAAGCGCAGGAGAACGGGAGCATAGAGAGCGGATGGATCCGCGATTATCCCAGGTACAAGGTGCGCGGTTTTGGTATAGACGTCGGCCGCCGGGCTGTATCCATGGACCTTCTGTATGATATAATGGTTGCGCTCTCCGACAGCAGGATGAACACGCTGCAGATCCATCTGAATGATAACGAAATCATCTCGCAGAGCGCGGACAGCGGTTATGACGGCAGTATGGAGAGCGCAAGAAATCTGTACGCCGGCTTCCGGCTGGAGTCGGAGATCCGGAATGATGCCGGGATCGGAATCACCTCGGAGGATGCCTTCTATACAAAAGAGGAGTTCAGGCAGCTGATCGATGATGCCCGCGTTTATGGCATTGAGATCGTGCCTGAAATCGATATGCCCGCGCATAGTCTTGCATTTACGAGAGTGTTTCCGGAGCTGGGATTTACCGATAATCCGGAAGGCGCGGATGAACTGGATCTGGGCAAGGCAGGAGCCGCGGAATTCGCTGAGAAAATATGGGGCGAATACCTGACGGATGACGCACCGGTATTCGGCAAGTGCAGAACGATCCATATCGGCATGGATGAATACTTCGGAAGAGGAGAGGATTACATTTCTTTCCTCAATAATGTTGCAGGCAGCGTTTCTGATATGGCTCCGGATAAGGAGATCCGAATCTGGGGGAGCCTTACGTATATCGGGGCGGATCATACATCGGTTTCCAGAAATCTGCAGATGCAGATCTGGGATACGCAATGGACGGACCCCGGTCAGATGTACGGGGAGGGCTTCCGGCTGATCAACTCCATCAGCAGCAGCCTTTATATTATTCCCGGCGGCGGATATGATTATCTGAACACGGAATTCCTCAGGGATTCCTGGCAGCCGAATATTTTTGCCACGAAAGAGAAAACATGGAAGATGCCTTCCTATTCCCCGCAGATTCTTGGCGCAGTATACATGCTGTGGAATGATCACGCGCAGGCGGCCGGAGAGCAGATCACGGAAGAAGGACTCTTTGACCGGTTTTCGCAGCCGCTGGATATTCTGGCGGAGAAATTGTGGTGATCCCGAAATATGATGAAGTGACTTTGCAGGAGCGGTAAAAAGCGCCCTGAAGGAGTTATTCGACATTTATGCAGTTTCAGTCTCTATATTTTATTTTAATACTGCTCCCGGTTTCCCTGGCCGGGTATTACAGCCTGGTAAAGCGCAGCGAGAAAGCAGCGGACATCTTTCTGATCGGGATGTCCCTGGTTTTTTATGCGTTTGCGGGCTTTTCCAGCCTCACGCTGCTGATCGCGGCTGCAATGGTAAATTACCTTCTGGCGCTGCCTTTAATAAGAAGACAGAGAACAGGAGAAGGCATAACATCGGTACACAGCGATGACAAAAACGA
>JAFTFD010000294.1 GCA_017449745.1 Lachnospiraceae bacterium | reverse complement strand
TTTTTCAGCTACGGAAATATGCCTCCGGAGGCAGCGCTCAATGCTACGATCGGATTCCTTCCGGTGATCCTTGGTCTGCTCGGCGATGCTATCTTCTCGAGTTCTCTTCTCGGGATCGCCCTTCGCTTTTTTGTGCTCGCCCCGTTGGAAGTTGGCTCACAGCGCTACTTTATTGTCAACCGCGTGATGACCGGCGAGACGCCTGTGGATGAAATGATCTATCCCTTCAACCACTCTTATATCAACGTCGTAAAGGGCATTTTCCTCCGTGAGCTATACACCTTCCTGTGGTCCATGCTGTTCGTGATCCCTGGTATTATTAAGCACTACTCATACCGCCTGGTCCCTTATATTCTCGCTGAATCACCGGACATGGACACAGAAGAAGCATTCCGCCTGTCGATGGAGATGATGGACGGCAATAAATGGGATGCTTTCATTCTTGATCTGTCGTTCCTTGGCTGGGAGATCCTGAGTGCCCTTACCATGGGGATCCTGGGACTGTTTTATGTGCACCCGTACCGCGCATGCACAAATGCAGAACTGTATGCGACCCTGAGGGATGAATATCTGAGATGAGTTTTGGGATGAGTTTCTGGGATGAAACATCTGTTGGAAAGCTTCTCAGGTTATGATCCGTCGCAAGGTGGGTGTTTGAAAGATAATCTGTAATTGACTTACAAAGCGTCCGTAAATACATTGGCAGCAACTAATGTATTTACGGACGCATTTTTATTTCTGTTTCCTGATTTGCAAACAGCCAGTCATTGATTTGAAAAGCATTTCATCTGCATTGCGCCCCTCTCCCGCTTGCGTCCGTAACGGTTTTCTGTACTACCAGGTCGGCGAAAGAGATTTTCATCTGCATTTGTGTTAAATCCACATTTGCATCCGTAACTATCCGCTTGTATCTATAACTGATTTCTTGTAAAGCCATGTTATTGAAGGGAATTTCTTCATCTGCATCTGTGCACACAGGTTCTTTCATCCGTAATCACTTTAAGATGGTCAGGTCAGAGTACGAAATCATTCATCTGCATTTGCGATTGCCATCTGTTTGCATCCGTAACTGTTTTGAATAACCGAGTCACCAGGAAGCGCCATTAAGAAACATCTCATCTGCATACAGCCCAAATGAATGCTTGCGTCCGTAAACCGCACGGAACAACAGGCAGTATAAACAGGTTGTATAAACAGGCTATGTTAACAGGTACTGTAAACAAGCACTTAAACAGGCAAAAAAACAGAACCGGTCCTTCTAAAATCCGATGCGCGGTGATAAAAACCTACGATCGATCAGAAGTTCCGATTCTGTCTGACAAATCTCCTAATTCAACTCTGCAAATTCCGTCCCTATTAATCCAGGACCATCTTCACAGCGCCGTACATGCCGGCATCATTACCGAGCTCTGCGAGCTTGAAATCAGCCGATCTGCAGGCATGGAATGCTGCTGGCATATAGTATTTGGTCACTGCGTTGATCAGGATCAGGCCTGCTCTTGAAACGCCGCCGCCAATAACGAAAGCGTCCGGATCGACGACTTCCGCGATCGATGCCAGTGCTGTACCGAGCTTCTCGCCCATTGCATCCACCTGTGCGAGAGCGAACTCGTCGCCCTCCTTGGCTGCATCAAAGATCATCTTCGCATTCAGATCAGGCGTGTCGACGATACTGGTCTTCACGTTCGGATCTGCCATGCCCTTGCGGACCATTCTCACGATACCGCTCGCGGAAGCATACTGTTCCAGGCATCCGTGCTTGCCGCAGTTGCAGGCGGCTTCTTCGTTTTTCTCGACCTGCATATGTCCGATTTCACCAGCTGCGCCGTGTGAGCCATGGATCATTTTGCCGTTCAGGATAACACCGCCGCCGACACCGGTTCCCAGTGTCACCATGACCATGTTGCGGTAACCCTTGCCGCCGCCCTTCCAATACTCGCCGAGTGCCGCTACGTTCGCGTCATTGCCGACCTCTACACGGATCCCGTTCAGAAGGCCCGAGAGCTCGTTCTTGACATGGACAACGCCCCAGCCGAGATTGACACAGATATCGACTACGCCGTCCTCAAGAACAGGTCCTGGCACGCCGATGCCGACGCCTTTGAGATCATCATAGCCAATGCTCTTCTCTTCCATCTTTGCCTTGATCGAATCCGCAATATCCGGCAGGACATATTTGCCGCCGTCTTCTTTTCTCGTATTGATCTCCCAGCTCTCCAACAGTTCTCCGTCGACACTGAACAGGCCGCACTTGATCGTTGTTCCGCCTACGTCGATACCAAAAGCATAATTTGCCATATCCATACCCCTTTTTCGTTATAGTCCCGGATCAAAGCCGGCTTCGGCAGCGCCGCTGAATGACCTGCCGTCAATTGCTTTTAGAATATCCTTTTCAATGCAAAAGTGCAAGCAAATTCCTGTATCCATGGGTACAAGCTCATATGAAAAAGTAAATTCCACTTTAAGCTGAATTTAGTCTTACACCCGGTTCAGCAGGCATGTATCCTTAAGTTATCTCCTATCCGCATGAGAAGAAAAGACACTTATGCAAACGCAGTCCTGACAAAGCTGATCTGGCAAAGCGTTGCAAAGCTGATCTCTCTGTTTAGATTGAATCTCATAGCACATCCAGTTCACAGATGATAAAATAGTGTTGTTGTTCAATGTACCTGAAGCTAATGCTTTGTTTTAAGGGACCATTACCAGGACTGCGTGCCGGGATCGTTCCGGCATAAGGAGGTTTCCCCATGGATATGAATGATATTCTCAATTCCGTCTCACAGGACTTTTTCGGTTCGACGGATGATCAGTATAAAGATCTGCTGACCGGCGGCACTCTCAAGGATCTCGAGGCTCAGCTGGACAAACTGCGCGAAGGTTCTGGTGCGGGCAAAGACGGGGCCTCCCCGAAGATCCCCGACGGGATAAAGGATGCCATGGATCAGCTTTCAAAGCTTGATGAGATCGTTCTGAATAACGCAGGAATTGATCCTTCCGCCTATAAGCCGGAAATCGGCAGCGATCCGTATGCGGCAGAGGAACCCGGCAGTTATTCCTCCGGTGCTGGTGCCGCGGCATCTTCCCAGGCGGCGGCGTCCGCAACGGCCAATGAAGTTCAAGAACCGGATCCGGATGAACCCACCGGTATGGAGGAGCTCAATGAACTGATCGGCCTCGAGGGCATCAAGCACGACGTCCGGGAACTGGTCAGCTTTATGAAGGTCCAGAAACTCCGCGTAGAAAAAGGCGGTAAATCTGTTCCTGTCTCGCTGCACCTTGTTTTTACCGGAAATCCCGGTACCGGCAAGACGACGATTGCGAGGATCCTAGCCAAGCTC
Source organism: Lachnospiraceae bacterium (assembly GCA_017449745.1). Lineage (GTDB taxonomy): Bacteria > Bacillota > Clostridia > Lachnospirales > Lachnospiraceae > CAG-791. The sequence continues at coordinate 1,070 of JAFTFD010000294.1, read as the reverse complement.
TATAAGGAAATAGGCGTACTGTCCAAGGGGCAGCTGGTCGAGGTTGACCGGTCCGGTCTAGTCGCCGGCTATGTCGGTCAAACGGCAGTCAAGACCCAGCAGAAGATCCAGCAGGCGCTCGGCGGCATCCTCTTTATCGATGAGGCCTACGCCCTCGCCAAAGAGGGCAACGACTACGGCCAGGAGGCGATCGATACGATCCTGAAGGCCATGGAAGATCACCGGGATGATTTCATCGTCATCGTCGCCGGCTATACGGAACTGATGGAGACCTTCATCAACAGCAACCCCGGTCTAAAATCAAGATTTAACAAGTTCATTGAGTTCCCTGATTATACAGAGGAAGAACTCTACGAAATCTTCATGCTGCGCTGCCGAAAATATAGCTATACCCTGACAGAGGAGGCAGACGCGCTTCTCAAAAAGATCATGCATGACAAAGTCGCGCATAAGGGGCCCAATTTTGCCAATGCGCGGGAGGCTAGGAATCTCTTCGAAGCTGCTGTCACAAATCAGGCGACAAGGATCGCGGATCTCGAAGTAATTCCGGATGATATCCTGAGTGTTCTGGAGGCGTCAGATCTCGCGGAATTTGCCATCGAGTAATATTGACCGGATCAGTACAGAAGATATTGTTTCCGATTATTGTTACCGCTTTCTGTTCTTTATAATTGATTTAATACTTGATTATATTTTTTATTATTTCTTTTTATTAAACGTTACACCTTGAAAAATCTGTGTATGTATCAGCTAACTTCTACTGATGTATACTTATGCGTAGCGTAAAGTATTTTACATTGAATTCAACTTCTTACCGGAGCTTCAGTAGATCAAAGTCCTGTGAACAGCTGCATTCCAGCCGGTTCATATAGATTTTTAAGGTGGTAACTATGTCCCGTTTTTTTCATGTTATTTTCATGAATCTTTTTCGTGCGCCGTATATGATCCCGAAAATGCGGTATTACGGTGCGCACCCGGAAAAGTATTCCGAGGAGCAGAGGTATGCCCTGGCGACCCACGCCATTGATATTATGAAGAATTCCGGGCACATCACGACGGTCTCCATCGGC
>JAFTFD010000293.1 GCA_017449745.1 Lachnospiraceae bacterium | reverse complement strand
CTCCACCGACATCTCCGTCATGAAGACCATGATGGAACAGGACGGGCTTACGGAGAACGCTAAGATGCCTGCAGAAGCCAGGACGGCCTCTGACCGCACCGAGGAGCCGATCCCGGATATACGCTTTTAACCGAATTTGAAAACAATCACAAAAGGGTCAGACCCCCGACCCGGGACCGCTGTCGCTGTGACACGAATCTCCCGGTTCGGGGGCCTGACCCTTTTTCTTCATCGTATTCTCATCCGGTAAAAAGGGGTGAGAAGAGAACATATTGAGAACGGATACCCCTCCATCCTCTTTTAGTTTTACATTTTATTTGTCAGTACGCGGTCCGGCTCAGTTCCTGGAAACCTCCAGCAGCTTCTCCTTGAGCTCGTGCTCGATACCGGCCAGCTCGGCCTCTGCGGCGAGGCGCTTCTCCTTGCCTTCGCGCTGGATCGTGATGATCTCGTCCATTGCGGAGATCAGGGTCTCGTTGGTGTGCTTGAGGGTCTCGATATCCACGATGCCGCGCTCAGACTCTTTGGCAGCTTCGACAGTAGCGAGCTTGAGGGCATCCGCATTCTTCTGCAGCAGCTGGTTGGTCATGTCGTTGACTTCGCGCTCTGCCTTGGCAGCCTGTGTGGAGTGCTCAAGGCCGATGGCGATGACCATCTGGTTCTTCCACAGAGGGATCGTGTTAACGATGGTGGACTGGATCTTCTCGGCCATCATCATATCGGAGCTCTGGACCATACGGATCTGGGGAGCTGTCTGCATAGCGACAGTCCTGGTCAGCTCCAGATCGTAGATCTTCTTCTCGAAGCGGTCGCACTGCGCTGCCAGGTCCTTTGCCTTCTGGGCATCCTCGGGAAGCCCGGACTCCTGTGCCTTCTTCTGCAGGGCTGCGAGCTCGTTGTCTCTTGTTTCCGCCAGCTTCTTTTTGCCGGCTACGATGTACATGGTCAGCTCTTTAAAGTAAGCCAGGTTAAGGTCATACATACGGTCGAGCAGCTCGGCATCCTTCATCAGGGTGACCTGATGTTTTTCGAGCTCTGTCGTAACGCCGGTGATGTTGGTCTCGACAGCGCTGTATCTGGCTTTCATTTCTTCGACCTTGTTGGATTTTTTCTTAAAGAGGGCCTTCAGTCCTTTTTCTTCTTCCTCGACATCGAAGCTCTTAAGCTGTGTGACTAGGGAGGTGAGCATGTCTCCGACCTCGCCCATGTCCTTGGTGCGGACATTGTCGATCGCTTTCTGGGAGAAATCCGCCAGCTTTTTCTGGGTGCCCACGCCGTAATTCATGATCGCACCCGTATTAGTGATGTCGATCTGCTTAACGAAGGCATCGACCATTTTCATCTCTTCCGGAGTCAGGACTACCTCTTCCTTGGGAGCTTTCTTCTTTTCCTGTTCCTCCACGGCCTGTGCGACTGCTGTGGCCTGTTCATCCTCAGCCGTCTCAAAAGTCAGTGTAGGACCTTCCGGCATTTCCATGCCAAGATCAAAATTCATTTCATCACTCATTTTTATGGTTCCTCCCGTATCATGCTTTACTGGTGTTTGGCAGTAATTACCGCTTCGATAGTGCAAGTACCGAAGGGCTGCTTTATCATTTATTATAAGCGATCACATCGGATTGTCAAAACAGATACTGACAGATCGCAGGCTGCGCTCAGGAGCCGGATCGATTCTGCCGGATGCCGGATCAGCGATAGCTTCCGAGGAGTTTGAGGCTTTCTTTTGGCGTGCGCTTCTGCGTTGTGCGGTCTACGGCGATCAGGCCGAAGGTCATGGAAAAGCCCTTCTGCCACTCAAAGTTGTCCAGCAGGCTCCAGTGCAGGTAACCGATGACAGGCAGTCCGTTTTCCATGCAGTCCTGAACGCCCTCCAGAGCGGTGTTTATGAAATCGCAGCGGCGGCTGTCGTCCGCGGTGGCAATGCCGTTCTCAGTGACGAACAGCTTGCCCTTAAATTCATTGGCTACACGGCGCAGGACATGCCCGAGTGCTTCCGGATAATACTCGTAGTCCATCTGGGTGAGCTCCGTACCTTCCGGATCCGGCATAAGGCCGTTTTCATCATAGATCGAGCGGGTATAGTTCTGGACGCCGAGGAAATCATCATCAAAAATATAAGGAATATAGTGAGTGAACTCATCGGACCAGGTCTTCCAGGCGTTGGCCTCTCCGCCGTCTACCGCCTGGATATCGTGGAGACTTAAAGTAAGGCCGACCTGCAGCCCGGGGAAGAGCGCCTTGATCTCTTTTTTGGCGGCCTGGTGGGCGAGCATGATGATCTCATCTCCGTGTGTGGTGCGGGCAGAGGTGAAGACCTGCGGCTCGCGGGTGCCGAACACTTCCATGTTTTCGGCAGCTGCCAGTTCGCGGTTTTTCATCAGCTGCTCCAGGTTGATCCCGACCTGCACCTTGCCGTCGCTGTCGTCTGCTTTAGATTCGCCGGAGGCGGCGTTTTTCTCCGCGGCGGCTTTTTTGGCTGCCATATCTGCCATCATTTTCTGCATGTAGCGCTTGCTGATCTCGGCGATCTGCAGCCCCATGTTGGCCTCATTGATCGTGCAGACATATTTGAGCTCGCTGCCGAGTTTGGTAATAATGTATTTGGCATAGCGGGCAAAGTCCTCAACCGTGCTGTCTGCTTCCCAGCCGCCTTTGCGGATCAGCCAGACAGGGCTGGAAAAATGCATCAGCGTGACGATGGGTTCCAGGCCATTCTCTTTGCAGCAGCGGATCACCTTTCTGTAGTGGTCGACTTCTGCCTCGTCATAGACACCCTCCTCCGGCTCGATCCGCGCCCATTCAATGGAGAAGCGGTAAGCGTTCAGGCCTGCCTGTGCCATCAGGCGGATATCTTCCTCATAGCGGTTGTACTGATCGACAGCATCAAGAGAGGGCTCTTTATAGCTGGTATATTTCATGTGCTCCATTGCCCAGCAGTCATTGTGGATATTATTGCCCTCTACCTGATGCGCTGCTGTTGCGGCGCCTAAGAGAAAGTCGGAATCAAATTTTTTCATGTCATGCCTCCTGCTGATTTTTGATAAATAGGTTGTACGTCCGGCATAATGTACTTTCTTCTGTACAGCTCTGCATTATATTTTAACATGCCGTATATTCCGAAAAAACCTTAAAAACTATAATAAATCATAATTTCTTTATAGGAGGATGTGTTTCATTTGTACTATAATTACAACAGTGAAAGAATATCACGTCTATAAAGGAGGTTATTGTGAAATATATCTGCAACCCGGTAAATATCAACTACAGATTCCAGTTTAATATGGATCCCAGAAAAGGCGGGATCCTGCAGATCGACCGTGAGGCGGCGGACCCGTCCATGATCATGTATCACGGCCGGTACTATGTCTTTGCATCCATGACATTGGGAGTATGGGTATCAGATGACCTCGTGAACTGGGAGAATCATCGTCTTCCCGAGGACCTGCCGTTGTATGACTATGCTCCGGACGTCAGGGTGATGGGCGATTATGTTTATTTTTGCGCGTCCGGGCGTACCGAGGCCTGCGATCATTACAGGACAAAGGATGTGCTGAACGGGCCTTATGAAAAGATTCCCGGGAATTTCCCGTTCTGGGATCCCAATATGTTCATTGATGACGACGGACGCATCTATTTTTACTGGGGCTGCTCCAACACTACGCCGATCTGGGGCACGGAACTGGATCCGCAGACGCTTCTGCCGATCGGGGAGAAACAGGCGCTGATCGAGGGCGACCCGCATCATATCGGTTACGAGCGCGTCGGAGAAGATCACTCCGTAGCGCCCGCTTCGGAAGAAGAAATTGAGATGAAATTCCAGGGATTCCTGAAGAGGACCGGCGCCACGGAAGACCAGTTGCCTCCGGGCGTTGCGCCCATGATCCGCGGGATGTTCTCAAACATGCCTTATATCGAAGGCGCGTGGATGGACAAGCATAACGGGAAATACTATCTGCAGTACGCCTCCCCGGGGACTCAGTATAACGTATACGGCGACGGCTGCTATGTGAGTGACAGCCCCCTTGGACCCTTCGTCCTCGCGGATAATGCGCCGTTTTCCTACAAACCGGGCGGATTCCTCCCCGGTGCCGGACACGGTTCCTCTATGGAGGACAGAAATGCGAACTGGTGGCATATTGCCACGATGCGCATCAGCGTACATCATGATTTCGAGCGCAGAGTCGGGGTGTTCCCCGCCGGCTTTGATGCGGACGGGGATTTCTTCTGCAACCAGAGATACGGCGACTGGCCGCTGGAAGTGGAAGAGGCGCAGATGGATCCCTGGCGCGGCCCTGCCTGGTACCTGCTGAGCTATAACAAGAAGATGACGGCATCCTCCTGCATGGAAGGGAACGAGCCCGAAAAGGCGGCGGATGAAAATGTGCAGACCTGGTGGCGCGCAGCTTCCGCAGACCGCAAGGAATGGCTCCAGATGGATCTCGGCAAAGAGTATACGGTCAACATGGTCCAGGTCAACTTCGCGGATGTGGTTGAGGGAGTTGAACCGGCTGGAGAGCTGGTCGGCAGCGACTCCAGAAGGTATATCGAAGAGCGGGATCTTAAGACGCAGTGGAAGCTGCTCGGCTCCCTGGACGGCGAGAACTGGTTCACGATCGAGGATAAGTCCGCAGCAGAGACAGACCTTACGCATGACCAGGTCCTCAGGGAGGAGGGCATAAAGGTACGTTACCTCTGCCTGACAGACATAGCCGTGGCTTACGGAATGAAGCCCTGCGTCAGCGGCCTCAGAGTCTTCGGAATCGCGGAAGGCGAGGCTCCGGAAGTTCCGGAATTTTCGGCAAAACGTGTCGGTCCTATGAATATGGACGTCGAGATCGCGCCTGTCGACGCGGTAGGCTACAACATCCTCTGGGGTTCCGCGCCGGATAAGCTCTATCACAGCTATATGGTCTTCGGAACACAGAAAAATGTCGGAGCGCTGGTCGAAGGAAGAGAGTACTATGTCCGTGTCGACGCCTTTAACGAGAGCGGCATCACGAAAGGCAAGTGCGTGAAACTCGCATAGTACTCAGCTGCATCAACTAAATTCAAGATTAAAGCGGCAGGGAGCAGTTCCCTGCCGCTGTCTGTTTCTGTTATAATACTAATATTCAGAAGGGACGGCTGGTGGGACAAAGTGACAGACCCCGTGTCCCACGGTTGACAGGACAAAGTGACTGTCCCCGTGTCCCACGGCATTCATAATTAGTTTAGAAGGCAGATTTATTGAGAAAATGGACAAAAAAGAACTTGCGCTCGAAGTGATCCGGCGCCTTAAGACAGAATATCCGGAGGCCTCCTGCACATTGGACTATGACAAGGCCTGGCAGCTGCTGGTCAGTGTTCGCCTGGCAGCGCAGTGCACGGATGCCCGGGTCGACCAGGTCACGCCGAAGCTCTATGAGAAGTTTCCGGGCATCAGGGAATTGGCGGAGGCGCCTGTAGAGGAGATCGAAAAGATCGTTCATCCCTGCGGACTCGGCCCCAGCAAAGCCCGCGATATTTCCAAGTGCATGAAGATGCTGCATGAGTTGTATCACGACCAGGTGCCGGACACGATGGAAGAGCTGTTAAAGCTCCCGGGAGTCGGCAGGAAAAGCGCCAACCTGGTCATGGGGGACGTCTTTGGAAAACCGGCTATCGTGACGGATACGCACTGCATCCGGCTCTGCAACCTGATCGGGCTGGCCGACGAGGTCAGGGAGCCGGCAAAGGTCGAAAAACTCCTGTGGGAGATCATCCCTCCGGAGGAGGGGAACGACCTCTGTCACAGATTTGTGCTGCACGGGCGAGCCGTCTGTGTGGCAAGACGTCCGCAGTGCGACAAATGCTGCCTGAAAGATATCTGTCGTTACGCGGCGCAGCAGGGTTAAATACCCAGGGAGCGGGGCGGCGGTCCATGGCAAAAAGCAGGATTCGGAGAAAAGACCGCCTGCTTCGCGGATCATAGAAAAGCATAAAAATATCAGAGGGGGAGACAGAAATGACACAGGATGAGAGAATGCAGAAAGGCTATCTCTGGTATGATACCGGAGTCTATTTTGAGGAGCAGGCGAGGGCAAAGGACCTGATGTATGAGTTCAATCATTCCCGCCCCTCCGAGGAAGAAAAGAGAAGAGAGCTGCAGAAGCAGATCTTCGGAGAGATCGGAGATCACGTGATCATGCAGCAGCCGATCACGCTGATGCGCGGCAAGACCGTTCATATCGGGGATTTCTGCTATTTTAATTCCAATACCTTCTTCGTGGATGACGCGGAGATCTATATCGGAGAATGGGTGCTCTTTGGGCCTAACGTAACGATCAGCACAACAGGACATCCGATCGATCCGGACCTTCGCAGGACGGGCGCCATGTACAGCTATCCCGTACACATCGGCAACGGCGTGTGGATCGGGTCCAACGTGGTAGTCATGCCCGGCGTTACGATCGGAGATAATGCCGTCATCGGCGCAGGCAGTGTCGTGACGAAGGATATCCCCGCGAATGTGGTGGCATTTGGAAATCCCTGCAAAGTCTACAGAGAGATCACGGAGAGGGACAAGGAATACTACTACCGCGACCGCAGTATCCATGAGATGGAAGGAATGGTCATGCAGACGGAGATCTTTGACGACTGAGGGATGACTGAGAAATAACGGAGAAATAACGGAGAAATGACGGAGAAATAACCAGGAAATAACTGAGAAATAACCAGAAAATAACGGGGAAACAAGAAAGAAGACCGGAGAAAGGAGGAAAACGCCTTTCTCCGGTCTTTTAGTATATTGTCTGTTTGCGGGAGGAAGAGATCATTCCACCGTGACGCTCTTGGCCAGGTTCCTCGGTTTGTCGACATCAAGGCCTCTTGCTACGCTCAGATAGTACGCCATGAGCTGGAGCGGTACGATCGCAAGGCTGGTGGCAAAATGAGGATCTGTCTTGGGGATATAGACGGTGAAATCCGCTGTATCCTCGATGCTGTAATTGCCATAAGGCGTGACGCCCATCAGGTAACCGCCGCGGCTGCCCACCTCGACCAGGTTGCTGATCGTTTTTTCGTACAGGTTCGGCTGCGTGAGAAGCCCGACGACCAGGGTGCCTTCCTCGATCAGGCTGATCGTGCCGTGCTTGAGTTCGCCGGCGGCATAGGCCTCAGAGTGGATATAACTGATCTCCTTGAGCTTGAGGCTTCCTTCCAGGCTGATGCCGTAGTCGATGCCGCGGCCAATAAAGAAAACGTCTTTGGCGCTGGCATATTTGCTGGCGAACCACTGGATGCGCTCCTTGTCCTGCAGGGTGCGCTCGATCTTATCGGGAAGCTCGCAGAGGCTGCCTATGAGCTCGCTGCAGGCGCTTTCCCCGATCTGTCCTCTGACAAATGCGGCCCTGACGGCAAGAAGATAGATGGCGATCAGCTGGGAACTGTATGCCTTGGTCGTGGCGACAGAGATCTCGGGACCGGCATAGGTATAGAGGCAGTAATCGCTCTCTCTGGCAATGCTGGATCCGATTACATTGACGATCCCGAGGACCGGGATGCCCTTTTCTTTCGACAGGCGCAGCGCCGCCAGGGTATCGGCGGTCTCGCCGGACTGGGAGATAACGATCACCAGGCTGTTCTTTGCAAATTTCGGATTCCGGTAACGGAACTCGGAGGCAAGATCCACATCCACCGGAATATCCGTCAGATCTTCCAGGACGTATTTCCCGATGACGCCAACATGGTAAGCGGAGCCGCAGGCGACGATGTAGATCCTGTCAAGGCCCTGTAGGAACTCGTCTGTCAGGCCGATTTCCTGGAGACTGATCTGTTTTTTCTCCTCATCACCGGAGACCAGGTAGCGCATGAGGGTATCGCGGACCGCTTTGGGCTGCTCGTGGATCTCCTTGAGCATGAAATGCTCGAAGCCGCCCTTTTCCGCGGATTCCACATCCCATTCGATCTCGGAAGGCTCTTTTGAGATCTCGTCGCCGTCCAGGTTATAGAAGGTGATCTTGTCCGTCGTGAGCCTTGCCATCTCAAGGTTTTCGATATAGTAGACGGTGTGGGTATAGGAGAGGATCGCCGGAACGTCGGAAGCGACATAGTTTTCTCCGTTTCCGACGCCCAGAATGATCGGGCTGTCCTTGCGGGCGACCCAGATCTCGCCGGGATAGTCCTTGAACATAAGAGCGAGCGCGTAGGAGCCTCGCACACGGACCATGGTCCTGTTGATGGCATCGACCGGACCAAGGCCGTATTTCTTGTAATAATAATCAACGAGCTTGATGACGATCTCCGTATCCGTCTGGGAGTGGAAGCGGTAATCGTGGCGGGTCAGCTTGTCCCGCAGCTCCTGGTAATTCTCTATGATCCCGTTGTGTACTCCGACGACATTTCCGTCATCAGACATATGGGGATGGGCGTTGGTCTCTGAGGGCTCACCGTGGGTGGCCCAGCGGGTGTGTCCGATGCCGCAGCAGCCGGGCACGGAGGTTCCGTTGTCAGTCTTTTCCATCAGCCTGTTCAGACGCCCTTTGGACTTGACAAGGGCTGTCTGTCTGTCCGTTTCATTGAAGACAGCGATACCGGCTGAATCGTAGCCGCGGTATTCCAGGCGTTTAAGCCCCTGCAGTAGGATCGGCGCAGCCTGTCTGCTGCCTGTAAAGCCAACAATTCCACACATAGGATAGTTCCTCCCGTTATCGAATCAGATGTCGGTACTAAAAGATATTCTGATTGCTACTATAACACGACATATATTCAACCGCAAACCGTACTATACGCAGAAAATATGGAGAACTATAGGAAATCGTTAAGGGCGGATATTTCCTCCTCTGTGAGTGGACGGTATTCGCCTTCCTGCAGGCCGGGATCCAGTACAAGCGGTCCCATGGAAAGGCGCTTGAGGTACAGGACCTCCATTCCTCTTGCGGCGAACATTCTCTTGATCTGGTGGAATTTGCCCTCCCGGATCGTCACTTCGATCTCCGAGACAGGGTCCGGGGCAGCGGTTACGGACAGGATCTCCAGCTTTGCAGGCAGGGCGGTCAGAGTGTCATCGATCTTCAGCCCGTCGGCAAAAGCCTTTACGTCCGACTCTGTCACGGCACCTGCGATCCTGGCGTAGTATACCTTGTCGACATGGAAGCGCGGAGAGAGGAGCCTGTGGGAGAGATCCCCGTCGTTCGTGATCATAAGCAGGCCTACGGTATCCTTGTCCAGTCGCCCGACAGGAAAGAGGTCTTTGCGCTTTCTGTCCTCGATCAGGTCGACGACGGTGGTCTGCCGGGAATCTTCGCTTGCACTGATGACGCCGGCCGGTTTGTTCAGCATGTAATACTCAAAAGCAGTATAGGCTATTTTTGCTCCGTCTACCGTGACTTCTTCGGCGCCGGTGATGGCTGTTCCCGGATCCTTAACAGGAACTCCGTCCACCAGGACACGTCCTTTTCGGATCATTTCCTTTAATTCTTTTCGGGTGCCGACGCTCATATCGGCGAGGTATTTATCGAGACGCATGGCAACGGGAGTCTCCTTTCTTAATGGACGCGGCTTGCGGGGACCGCTAAGCAGCAGGGGGATCCTGCATCATTTTACCCTTTCAGCCAAATATCATTATATAATAATGCAGAGGCCAAGGGCAGAAAAGAATGCAATGCTGCGTACTGCTGGAGCCAAAGGCAGAAATGAATGTCATGCTGCGCAATGCCAGGGCCTTAAGAAAGTATCAGAACGGAGGAACCAGGATGTCAGAGATGGAACGGCTGCGGGAAGTGGTCAGGCGCCTCAGGGCGGAGGACGGATGCCCCTGGGATAAGGTGCAGACACATGTGTCCTTAAAACCGGAAGTGGCAGAGGAAGCGGCGGAGGTCATCTGCGGGATCAATATTCTTGAGGAGACGGGAAAATACGAGAATCTGCGGGAAGAACTGGGCGACCTTCTGCTGCAGGTGGTCTTTCATGCCCAGATCGCCGAGGAGGAAGGCCTGTTTGACCTGGAAGACGTCGCTGCGGAGGCGGCGGAAAAAATGCTCCGCAGGCACCCTCATGTTTTTCAGCCGGAGGACCCGCTGCACAAGGAGGCGCCCGGAACGCCGGAGGAAGTGGCGGATTCCTGGGAAGAGATCAAAAAAAGAGAGAAGTCAGGCCGGGAATGGGAAAAAGCCTGGCTTCCCGCTGCAATGCTTGAAACCAAAGAACTCATCGATGTGGCAAGAAAGCGAAAAGGGTTCCTGTGATCAGATCGGTATTTAGTGACCGTCAATATGGATGCAAATATTCCGATATTATGCCGGATCCTGTTTGTCAAGGAAAGCCTTATAAGCGAGGATCCCGGCAACTGTCTTGCCGTCTGTGATCTCTCCGTTAAAGATCATGGTAAGAAGATCCTTCAGGGAAAACAGCTCCGCAGCTATGTCTTCCGCCTCGTCCAGGTGCTGGGAGCTGTTCCTTACGGCGGGGGAAGCCAGGTAGATGTGCGTGCACTCGTTGCAGTACGCGGCGGCGGAGCTGATCGTGACCAGCTTTGTCATCTGTTCGCAGGTATATCCCGTCTCTTCCTCAAGTTCTCTTTTTGCAGTCAGCATCAGGTCTTCCGAGACGTCATCCCTTGCCCCAGCCGGGAGTTCGAGCTGAGGAGCTTGCGAAAATACAGGGCGCATCTGCCGGATCATCAGGATCCTGCCGTCTTCGGTCACGGGGACGATGCATGCCCCGGCTCCTTTTTTGTGATGGACATAATCCCACTCCTCGATCTTGCCGGAAGGAAGCTCTACCGTGTCTTTATAGAGATCTACGATGCCGCCTTCATATACTTTTCTTCTTCCGATCCTTTTCAGATGTCCCATTTCGTCCCCCTTTTCTTTTAATTTTAGTGTTATATGATATGATGCTAAGGTCAAAAGGCAGAAAAGTATGCCGTGCTTGCACGAGCGGACTTTTCTATCTTTTGACCGCCCGACATGAGCAAGGAGCAATTTGCTTGTATTTACAGGCAAATTTGCGGATTGCGAATGCTCG
>JAFTFD010000292.1 GCA_017449745.1 Lachnospiraceae bacterium | reverse complement strand
CAAAATGCCTGCAGGAAGAGCTGACAGCGGTAGTAAGCAGTGTAACCAGCAAGGATAAAACAGAGAAAGCTCCCCTGCTGTATGATCTTACAACACTGCAGAGAGACGCGAACCGGAGGTACGGGTACTCCGCACAGGAGACACTGGACTACACACAGGCTCTGTACGAAAAGAAAATGGTGACATATCCGCGTACAGACAGCCAGTACCTGACGGACGATATGGAGGAGATGCTCCCGGATCTGGTGAGAAGGTCCGGCGAAGCCTTCGGATGGGTCAAAGGTTTATCTGTCCAGACTGAAAGGGCACTGAACAGTGAAAAGGTCACGGACCATCACGCGATCATCCCTACAGTCAGTATGGCAAAGGCGGAACTGAATAAGCTGCCTGATACGGAGCTGAAGATACTCTGGCTCATCGTGGAAAGACTCCTGGAAGCAGTGTCTTCCCCATACCGATATAAGGAAACAGTTCTGGAACTGATGTGCGGCGGCAGCACGTTTACCGCAAAAGGAAAGACTGTCCTCGGAAAAGGCTGGAGAGAGATCGCGGATTTCTTTTCCAGGGAGAAGAACATGAAGCAAGCAGCCCTGCCGGATCTCAAAACCGGCATGACTGTCCGTGCGGAAGGCAGTGAAGTCAAAGAAGGCTTAACGCAGGCACCGGCAAGTTATACGGAGGATACGCTCCTTCGTGCCATGGAGACCGCAGGGAAAGAGGACATGCCGGAAGAAGCGGAGAGACAGGGAATCGGAACACCGGCAACCAGATCCGGAATTATTGAGAAGCTGATCCGTATAGGATTTGTTGAAAGATCCGGTAAGGGAAAAACCAAGTCCCTTATTCCGACGGAGAAAGGGAAACAGATGGCGGCAGCGCTGCCGGAGGCTTTGAGATCCCCACTTATGACGGCCCAGTGGGAACAGGAACTGCTGAAGGTAGAAAACGGGAGCATGCCGGCGGACCAGTTCATGGCGGACATCCGGCAAATGACGGAGAAACTCGTACATTTCTATGAAAAGAGGGAGGATATTCGATTTCCTGCAGAACCCGGACGGCAGCCGCGGAAAGGGAGGCGGTACAGAAGGTGACATTTGGAGAAATACTGCGTGCTTCTCCTCCGATACGACGCAGGAATAACGGCGCACTCTATGAACTGACGCTGGCACAGAAAAAGAAATGCGACGAGCTGATCAGAAAGGAATGTTTTCTTCACCGGGACGGAAACTGCCTGTATCTCGAAGATGAGGAAGGGCCAAATCCATGTGCGCAGATGGTATCCTTTCATGTCTGGTGCAGGTGGTTTCAGAATGCGATTTTACCGCTCGACTGGAAGCTGGAGAGTGAGATCTTTCAGGACAGCAACTATGAGATCTGTGAAAACTGTGGAGCAAAATACAGGAGGACGAACAATCACATGAAATACTGTCCGGACTGCAGGAGCGAGGTCCGAAGAAGAAAGAAGAGACAGTACGAGGCCGACCGGCGGGCGAAAAAGAGGGTATGAGCGTGGACATTCAGAGGGGAGAAAAGCCGCATAAACAGCGGGTTTGAGAAGCGGGAAGTGAAGGGGTACGGGGATTTTATCCTGTACCCCGGATTTTTGCGTTTGAAATGTCCACGGGAACAGGTACGATATGTATGGAAAGTGTGACCGGAAGGAAAAAGTTCCGTCTATATAGGTATAGTGTGCAACATTCGAAGTTTTTTTACGACTATATAGATATAAACAGATCTTTACTCGTGGAGGAATCACATATGAGACGTATGAATTATAAAACAGCAGTAGTTTCTGTTCTTACAGCATCGATGCTCCTTTCGGGATGCGGGGCGGCGACAGCACCTGAATCGGCGGATACACCGGTTCCTGAGATGGAAAACACAGTGTCTGAATCTGCAGGATCAGTGGAAGCAGTGCCGGAAGATGCAGAGGACGCAGTCAAAGATCCGGCAAGGATCTATGCAAAAGGACCTTACGGCAGGATCTCTGTTGTTCTGCCCGAAGATTGGGTTTACCAGGCGTATTCTGCAAATAGTGATCATTCCATAGACGGATCTTACGGCATGTGGATCCGGCCGGCTGATGAAGATTCCGGGTATGTTGACCTGTTCTATATGCAGATGTTTGCTGTCTGCGGGACCGGGCTGGAGCAGGAAACGGTGACAATTGCCGGTGATGAGGCTTCGATTGGGACCTATGACAATCATGAGATGTGGGACTTTATCAATTTCCGGGGAATAAATGAAGGTGTGACGGCGCAGAGTGTCATGGCTGAGGATTGGACGGAGGAAGACAGAGAGGCCGTCCTGAAAATCCTGGAGACACTGGAATATGAACCCGACAACGCCGAAGGTGCCGTCTCATATTTCAAAAGTGATTCGGAGATCCCTGAGATCGGGGTAATAGCGGAGGCGCATGATATCACTTCTTCCGGAGCGACAGTCCGATTCCGGGTCTGGGATCCGGGTCTTGCCAGCGGCGAATTGGAATACGGGGATGATTATTCCCTGGAAAAGCTGGAAGGAGAAGAATGGATCTCGGTCCCTGTTATCTTTGAGGGAGAATTCAATGATATTGCATATATCATCCCGAAAGAGGCAGATAGTCCAGGCAGTGAATGGGAAGTAAACTGGGAATGGCTGTACGGCAGCCTGGAACCGGGAGATTATCGGATCTGCAAGACGGTCATGGACTTCCGCGGCACCGGCGACTATGATACCTACAAGATCTATGTCTACTTCCACTATGCAGGAGGGGAAAATGCTGAAGATGGAGAAACAGCGGATCAGGGAGTCTGGATTTCACCTGTTAGCAGCCCTGTGGAAATTGTGGCAGCTGACGGTGCTTCTTTGGGGAATGAAAACACACAGGAACAAGGGGGAGTGGCACAGATGCAAAACCCTTTTAAGAACTATGATTCCCTTGCAGAGGCAGAGGAGGCGGCCAGTGTTTCTGTCAGTGTGCCGGAAGTAATCGAAGAGAGCTCAAATCGGGTTTACCGCGCGATTCCGGGCGAGCTTCTTGAAGTGATCTATTATGATGAGTCTGAGAATGAGGTCGCCAGAATCAGAAAAGCACAGGGGACAGAACGAATTGACGGGAATTACAGTGAATACAATACCGCGACAGATATCGATGCGGAAAAGTATGCAGCGGAGCTTCTGGGGAAGGGTGAGATGGTAAATGTGATCACCATCCAGACACAGGAAAACGGAATGGATTTCGTGACATCTGTGACCTTCAGAGGAAAAGGTGTTTCCCAGAGTGCCGCTATGCTTCTGATTAATGAGCTTGCCGGTGTTGACGATTAGTCTTTAGGAAACGGTTCAGATCAGGATGACCTGTGAGGGGTATCCGGGGCTGATACAGAGGACGGCAGAATAATACTTGAAGCTGAGTATAGCTACATGCAAAT
>JAFTFD010000291.1 GCA_017449745.1 Lachnospiraceae bacterium | reverse complement strand
ATAGTCGGCGGCGGCAACGTCGCCATGGACTGCACCAGGACCTCCATGCGCCTCGGTGCTGATTCCGTCGTCTGCGTCTACCGCCGCAGGCAGGAGGACATGACTGCCCTTCCCGAAGAGGTGGAAGGCGCGATCGCAGAGACCTGTGAGCTCATGACTATGATGGCTCCCGTCCGGATCGAGACGGATGATACCGGCGCTGTCAAAGCTCTCATCGTACAGCCCCAGATCCCCGGTTCCTATGACCGCGGGCGTCCGAAGCCGATTAAGGCGGATCAGGAAGAGATCCGGATCGACTGCGATATCGTCGTAGCTGCCATCGGCCAGGCGATCGACTCAGCCGCATTTGCCGAAGAGGGCATCGCGACAAGAAGAGGCCGTATTCAGGCAGGTGCTGACTGTGCTGCTGACAAAGAAGCCCTGATCTTTACAGGCGGCGACTGCATGAGCGGTCCTTCGACCGTGATCCGTGCCGTGGAGGCAGGAAAGACTGCTGCCGCCAATATCGACGAAGCCCTCGGCTTCCACCACGTTCTTCCGAGAGATATCTCCATCCCCGATGCCGGTACCAATATTCCCGGTCCGACCGGCAGAGTGGATCTCAAAGAGCGCCCCGCGCTGGAGCGCAAGGATGACTTTTCTCTTATGGAAGGCTGCATGACGCAGCAGGAAATGCTGCAGGAGTGCAGCAGATGCCTTCGCTGTGATCACCACGGCATGGGCAGTGTGAAAGGAGGCCGCAGACCATGGTAAAACTGACGATCAACGGAAAACCGATCGAAGTCGCGGAGGGTACGACGATCCTGGACGCTGCCAGAATGCTGCACATCCATATCCCCACTCTCTGCTATCTGAAAGATATTAACGAAGTCGGCGCCTGCCGCGTATGTCTTGTCGAGGTCGAGGGAAAAGCGCGCCTCTTCGCGGCCTGCAATACCGTCTGTGAGGAAGGCATGTCCGTCCTGACGAATACAGCCCGCGTCCGCTCGGCAAGGAAAACAAATGTGGAGCTCATCCTCTCCCAGCATCATACTTCCTGCACCAGCTGTGTCAGGGACGGAAACTGCAGCCTGCAGGATATCGCAAAAGAGCTCAATGTCCTGGGCCCGGTGAAAGAAGTCGATCCGAGACCCCTTCGCTGGGACACTTCCCTGGCACTGATCAGGGATGATTCCAAGTGCATCCAGTGCTACCGCTGCGTCAACGAGTGCGACAAAGTACAGGATCTTCACGTATGGGATATTCTCGGAACAGGGAAAAACTCCCGCGTCGGCCTCGATGTACGGCGGGGAGATCTCACGCAGATCTGCTCTCTGTGCGGCCAGTGCATCACTCACTGCCCGACAGGCGCCCTCTCTGCCAGGGATGACACCGACAGGTTCTATGAAGCTCTCTATGATCCCGAGAAGATCACCGTCGTACAGATCGCTCCTGCTGTCCGCTCCGCTTACGGCGAGTCAATCGGACTCCCCCGCGAGCTGGCAACAGAAGGCAGGATGGCCGCGGCTGTAAAAGCACTCGGTGTGGATTATGTATTTGATACGAATTTCTCCGCAGATCTGACGATCATGGAGGAAGGAAGCGAGCTGCTGGAGTATCTCGGAAACAGAAAGAGCCAGTATCCGATGTTTACCTCCTGCTGCCCGGGCTGGGTCCGCTTCATGAAGATCCGCTATCCCGACATGGTCACACAGCTCTCCAGCGCAAAGTCGCCGCAGCAGATGTTCGGCGCTGTGACGAAGAGCTATTTCGCGCAGAGGATCGGCGTTGATCCCTCCAGGATCTTCTCCGTCTCGATCATGCCCTGCTCCGCCAAGAAGTATGAGTGTGATGTTCCGGAGCTGAATGATGCCGCGCATCTGGATCCCGGATACCCGGATATGAAAGACGTGGATCTGGTCCTTACGACCAGAGAGCTCTCGAGGCTCCTTCGCGGAATCGATGTGGCAAGCCTTAAAGAGGTCCCGTTTGATTCACCGCTCGGCGCAGGAACCGGCGCCGCTGTGATCTTCGGACGCACCGGCGGCGTTATGGAGGCAGCGCTTCGCAGCGCCTATTATCTGGTCACCGGCGAGAATCCTGATCCGAAGACATTCTGCGAGATGCATGCCGATCCTTCCCTTCCGGTTTACGCAGACGCGTGGAGAGAAGCCGTGTATGATGTCGCCGGCACAAAGGTCCGCGTCGCTGTCACCAGCGGCCTTGGAAACGCGGGACGCCTGGTAGATGCGATCCGAAAAGGCGAAGTGCAGTACGATTTCGTCGAGATCATGGCCTGCCCCGGCGGATGCGCGGGCGGCGGCGGACAGCCTATCCACGACGGCGAAGAGCTCGCTCTCTGCCGCGGAGATATCCTGGATAGTCTTGACGAGAACAATCCGATCCGGTACTCCCACGAGAACCCGGAAGTGATCACTCTCTATCGCGACTATATGGAGAAACCTCTCTCCGAGAAAGCGCATCATCTGCTCCACACCTCGCAGAAGGATTGGACACTATAAGCGCTGAAAAACATGATCACAAAAAACTACGGACGAAGCCACTCCTCTGGGGTGGTTTCGTCCGCATTATTTCGTCTGTATTTTAAAAGTTTATACTATGATCAGCTGAAGAATATTTCCAGTCCGATCGCGATCAGGATCACGCCGCCGAGGATCGTCGCTTTTCCTGCGAGCAGCATGCCTGCCTTCCTGCCGATCTGGACGCCCGCTACACAGATCACGAAGGTCACCACTGCGATAATGAGCGAACAGACAAATGCCATCACAAGTCCATAGTTTGCGATCGTGAAGCCTACAGAAAGCGCATCGATCGAGGTGGCTACCCCCTGCAGCAGCAGTTCCGATGCTGTCCCGGACCCCGAAGGTTTCTCGTCCGGCAGCTGTGTCTCTCCGTTGTTTCTGCTGCGCTGTTCCTGTATACCCTCCAGCAGCATCTTGCCGCCGATGTATCCAAGGAGGATCAGCGCGATCCAGGGGATCAGCTTTTCAAAAGAGCGGAAATACTCTACGATCGTGTGCACACAGGCCCAGCCGATCAGAGGCATCAGAAACTGAAAGAAGGCAAAACAGCCTGCGATCAGGAATCTCCGCCGCCACTTCATGGAAGGCTCATGCATCCCGTTGGCAAGCGAGACGGAGAAGGCATCCATTGCCAGGCCGACACCTAACATTATGCTGTTAATTAGAAATAATCTGCTCCATTCCATAACGGGGCTATCTTATGAAACTGCACAGCTGTTAGTCAATACTAATTATCTAATGAATACTAAATCAGGGATGCAGCCTGTCGCTCGTCCCTGGCTCCATGTAGATCATCCTCTCACGAGATATATTTATGCAGCGTCCTGCGCACTGATCCCCGGCCGCCAAGTTCTTCCGCCAGGATCCTTTCGATCTTCTCTCCGATCCCGGCCTCGTAGAGGTCGCTTCCGAACAAAACCTTGTTGGAGAGGATACCTCCGACGGCATCGTGTACTATTTCCACTCTCTTATCGAGCGGTGTATCGGACATGTCGGGAGAGAGGGCAGAAAGCATTCCCTGCAGCTCTTCCAGCATCGGCTCCGGAGCGATCTCCATCGGTTTTCCCTGGTCATCCACGCCCAGCAGATACCTGAGCCAGCCGGCTATAGCGACCGGGATCCCCTTGAGGGCTGCCGCGCTTCCGTCCCTGCTGACATAGAACCGGATCGTCTCACCGAACCGGATCGCCGTCATCTGGGAGATGTCTGTGGCGATCCTCTGCGAAGTATCCCCCAGATACGGATTGGGAAACCTGTCGTTCATGACCTCATCCAGAAATGCTTTCGGTGAGAAAATACCGGGGTCCTCCACTGCCGGCAGTCCCTCTTTGTACCCGACCCGCTCCGCAAGGGCATGCAGATCAGGATCCGACATCCCGTCCGCAAACAGCTCATATCCCAGCATGCAGTCATATGTGCACAGCGCCGTGTGGATCGGATTCAGGCAGGCCGTGACCTTCATCCTCTCCGACTTGCTGACTGTCTCCCGGTCCGCCATATAAACACCGCCTTTTTCAAGCGGCGGCCTTCCGTTCGGAAAGCTGTCTTCGATCACCAGGTACTGCGGTCCTTCCGCGTTTGTGTAGGGAGCAATATAGGTCTTCTTCTCCGTGATGAGAATGTCCATTCCCTCGATCCCGTTTTGCCTCAGCTCCTCTTCCAGGCTCTCCAGCGGTCTGGGCGTGATCTTGTCGATCATCGTCCAGGGGAAGGCGATCCTGCCCTCATCTGCAAGATAACCAAGGAATTCCTCTGAAACGAATCCGCGGCTGTGCCATTCTCCGGCCACAGTAAGCACTGCCTCCCGGAGCTTTTTCCCGTTCTGGGAACAGTTGTCCATGGAGACAAGAGCCAGCGGATAGGCCCCCGCCTTAAACCTCTCCAGAAGCATCGCCGTGATGATGGCGATTACATTTGCCGGTGCTGACGGACCATCCTGCATATCCTTAAGCACTGCCGGGTAGTATTCTCCATCCGCGCCGGAAAGCGCATACCCTTTCTCCGTGATCGTAAAAGAGACCATTTGCAGGGAAGGCGCAGCAAAAATATCTTTCAGCCTCTGCCAGTCTTCAGGATATTGGCTGCCAGCCCTGACGGCCTCAGCGAAAGCGCCGTACACTTCCATTTTCCTGCTGCCGTCCGCGTTCAGGATAATGTTAAGGGCAAGATCATCGTGGGGATCATAGATCCTGTCCACTACTTCAAAATCATAAGCCTCTGCGCACAGGATCCCCTTATCTGTCTCCCCGGCGCGCACCAAGCCCTCCGCGATATTCCCGATAAAGGAGCGGAAAATATTGCCGATCCCGAAATGGATCCAGACCGGCGCCTCCTTCGTGCGGTTTCGAAGTGCTTCAATATCATACCCGGGAAGCCCAATCTTCAGCGCTTCCCACTCTTTTTTGTTCCTGATTCCCTCCAGTGTCAGCTTCATGGCGTTCTCCTTAATTTATTCGAATGATTCTATTGCCCCTGTCCCGGCATTTTTTTCCATTCGTGCCTGCTCTCATTGTACAGACTCCTCCTTTCTCTCTGCAACATAAAGTGACTCTGGAGTAAGTCATGGGGACGCATCCCGTGACTCAAGTGAGTCGGGGGGACGTATCCTGTGACTCAAGTGAGTCGGGGAGACACATCCTGTGACTCGGGTCACCGTCTCACATTCGCGCACGAAAAAGACCGGCAGCGTGCCGGTCTTTTTCTGTTCAACACATATATCCCACCAATCACAGTAAGTAGATTGGAAGATCACATTTTATATGGGAGATGACTTTCTCCACCTGAGGGTCCGGCACCAGGACGGTGCTGACATTCTCTGCTGCTGTCTCCGCAGCGATTGTATCTGTAAGCGGTGCTGCGGGTTCTGCAGATACTGCCGGAGCCGCTGAAACTGCAGCAGCTGCTTCTGCTACAGGTGTGGTCTTCTTGGCCCGCTTTCCGCCTGCTGCCTTCTTTACACCGGTTTTCTCCGCTGAAGCAGCGGTTTTTTCCGCCGCCTTGGAGGCTGCCTTGCGCCTGCCTGCTGTTTTCTTTTCCTCAGCTGCATTCACTGGCTCTTTGGCCACTGCCTTCTCCTCTTTTTCCATGGCAGGCTCTGCCTTTGCCTTTGCAGGTCTCCCTGCCGATTTTGCTGCTCTGGATAAACTTCCCTTTCCGACTGCCATGTTCTCCCTCCTGTCTTCTACTTTCTATTTACTTATCCGGGTGACAGGGGACGGTTCTCTGTCTCTTTTCATTTTACTGCAAGGAGACAGAGAACCGTCCCCTGTCACCTGCCACTTATTCTTCGCACAGCGCATCGATCTCGGCTGCAAGTGCCATATATTCTTTTGCGCTGCGGCTCGATCTTTTATAGGTGACAACGGTCTGGCTGGCGTCCTGTGCCCATTCCACCGCGCTGTCTACATGGATGACCTGGTCAAAAACATGGATCTCCTCGAGGCCTTCCAGCGTCTCCATGGTCTGCCTGTAATAGTTCTTGCGCTCATCCACTTTGGTGACGAGCACGCCCAGCAGCTTTGTGTCCGGAGAAATTCCCTGCACCTGGTGCAGAAAATCAAACATATTCGCCAGTCCGAAGAGTCCCCAGGGAGATGCCTCCACAGGAATGATCACCCTGTCGGAAGCGGTCAGGATATTTACCGCCCAGGTCCCCAGCGTCGGAGGCGCATCGATGAGGATGTAGTCATACTCTCCGCCCGATACCGTATTCTTAAGGAGGTTCTTCAGGATCGTCTCCCTCTGCCACTTGGTAAAGAGCTCCATTTCTACCGAGCTCATCAGCGTGGAGGAGACGATGATATCCAATCCCTCCGTGCCGGTCTTAAGAATATACGGCTTTAAGTCCTTCTCATTTTTGACCGCATGGTAAATATTGTGATCGTTTACTGCGTATTGCAGCACCGTATCCTCGTCAAAAAAGGACAGGGACAGATTCATCTGCATATCGCCGTCGACCAGCAGCACCCTTCTGCCCATCAGGGCAAGCGCCGTGCCGACCGCCGCACAGGAGGTGGATTTACCGCTTCCTCCCTTATTGTTTGTAAAACAGATCGTAGTCGTCATATGAAATCATTTGATCCGGTAAGCCTTATGGTTTTGCGGGGCCGAGAGGTCATTCCGGATAATATACCTCGATGTTATTTCTGATAAAGTAGGCCATCCAGGCCTCAGAGGGCTGCACGTCCGTGACGATCCCGGTGATCTCACGCGCGTCGCAGACTCTTGAAAATGCGATCTGGTCGAACTTGGTATGGTCGACGCAGAGGTATTTTTTCATGGCGTGATACATCATCACGAATTTCGTCTGCGCGATCTCCTCGTTCCCCTCCATGATGCCCTTCTGCATATCCAGTGCTTTGCAGGAGAGGAAAACTTTTTCCGAATTAAAATTCGCGATGCTCTCGACAGCGCCGGGGCCTACCAGCGCCAGGTGTCCCTCCCTGATCTTTCCGCCGGAGGCAATGATGTTCCAGCCGGACACGTCCGCCAGCTCGATCATGTTCTCGAGCGAGTTCGTGATCACCGTCAGGGACTTTTTCTCTTTGATCGCCTTGGCGATAAAGACAGCAGTCGTGCTCGCGTCCAGGAAAATGTGGTCGCCGTCATCGATCAGTTCTTTGACCAGCTCCGCGATTTTCTGTTTGCCCACGACGTTCGTCTTCTTGCGCAGATTGAATGGCAGCTCGATATTGTTCGTCTCGTTGAAAACAGCGCCGCCATAGCTCTTCGTCGCGATCCCCTCTCTGTCGAGCAGGTCAAGGTCCCTGCGGATCGTCTCCTCGGAGACGACGAACTGCCTTGACAGGTCGCTGACGACGACTCTTTTCTGCTGCTGCAGCATTTCCACTATTCTGTTTCGTCTTTCCACTGCCAGCATGTTTTCACCTGTCCTGCTTATGTTTACATGATCGACCTGCAGATCTGCTCATCCGGATGCGCGATGACAACACTGTCCAGATACATTCCGGATTCTGCCACTGATTCTTTCGCCTTCCCGATGGCCGCCTCACATGCGGAGACTTCGCCGGTCAGAACCAGGAAGGATTTTCCGCACATGCCCTTGGCGATGCGGACTTCGATCAGGTCTACGATCGCGGTCTTTGCCGCAATATCCGCTGCGACGATGATCGAAGAGACATCATAGGTCTCCAGCAGCCCCAGCGCATTGACTCCCGCCACATCCGCTGTTCCGTAAAGAGCAGAGAAAATAGATTCATGGGGATTGCCGAGCACAAAACTGTCAATGTACTGCTCCGGATATGCGCCGCTGCCCGCCTCCACGGCTGCCTTTACGGCGGAAAGGTCTCCTGCGATCAGCGCAATGTATTTGCCGGGACATACGGTCTGAGCCTCCAGGAGTTCCACCTGGGCCGTCTTGACCATGATATCCGCGGCGGCAACGCCGGAAGGTGTCGTCTTAAATTCTATCATTCCGATGGCTCTGCTCATCTTGTTCTCCTTGCCGCACTATACTCTTACGGTATAGCCGCAAACTGATTTCGTTATTTAATAATACTAAGTGATCCCTCTCACTTCCGGATCTCGATGCACTGCGGTGTGATCCCTCTCACTTCCGGATCTCGATGTACAGCTGCGTGACCTCTGTCACGAGTCCGCTGATCGAGGCGTGGATCGGCACGGAAAGGCCGTTCCCCGGCTGTGCGATCATCTGTCCCGCTGCCACTGTGTCTCCCTGTTTGACGCAGGCTATGGCAGGTGCTCCGATGTGCTGGCTCAGGCGGATCCTTACTTTTTCTACCGCCCTCACCTCGTCATCCAGAGGCGCGGGGACGTCATATTTTGTCAGTCCCAGTCTTGCCTCGAGGCGCTCTTCCGGTGCCTTCCGGTACTCCCGCCATGCTCCGACGGGTTTCGGAACGACGTTCGCCGGTGCCTTGACGCCCTCCTTGCGGAGCCTGTTTTTATACTCCGTGATCAGGGTTCTGGGGGATAATCCCTGCGGGCAGGAATACAGCTCGCAGAGGCCGCAGGAGCAGCAGAAGAATGTATTGAGAAATGCATTCGCATTCTGGAAATCCCTGTTTGCCGCGCTCCTCATAAACAGATGAGGCTCGATCGGGTGTCCCAGTGCGTGGCGGGGGCACAGATCCGTACACATCTGGCACTGGCAGCAGACAGAAGCTGCTCTTTTAAGATCGATAGAGACCGGTGCCTTCATCCTGCGGACCAGGTAGTGCTCTGAGGAGAGGATCAGCAGCGCATTCGTCGTCTTGGTGACAGGGTCTGACGGGGATCCGAAACGCCCCATCATGGGCCCTCCGACCAGGTACTGCGGATCTTTCACCGTACACCTTCCGGCCATGGCTGCCACTTCTTCGAGCGGTGTCCCGATCGGCACCCTGACCGTGACGGGATGCTCCACTTCTCCTACTACGGAGACGACCTTATCGATCACAGGGATGCCTTTGTTCATGCCGCGCCATATATTGAAGACGGTCTCGACATTAAAGACAGTCACTCCCACCTCGATCGGGAGTCCACCCGGGCGGACCTGTCTTCCGGTGCATTCATAGATGAGGACGACTTCATCGCCCATCGGATAAACGCTCCTGAGCTCGTGGATCCTTACCTTGGGGAAATTCCCGAGGACAGAACGCATAGCCTCGATCGCCTGTGTATACTCCGATTTGATCCCGACGATCGCCGTATCTGCTCCGACAGTGTCAGCGATCAGGGCAAATGTGCTGAGGATCTCGGAAGCATATTTTGTCAGAAGCTGTCTGTGAAGCTTGAGCAGGGGCTCGCACTCTGCGCAGTTGAGGAGGATGGTATTTGCTCTCTCATCCAGTTTTGCGTAGGTGGGGAATCCCGCACCGCCGGCACCGACAACACCGTATTTTTTCAGTTGTTCGCTCAGTTCCTGAATATTCATATTCCGAATCCTGCTGAATGGGACAGAGGGTCAGTCACTTTGTCCCGTTTGAGACAAAGGGGTCTGTCACTTTTGTCCTGTTTTAGAGTAAATGGGACAAAGTGACTGTCCCCGTGTCTTGCTATTGCAGATCGTTTTCGTCGTCTACGATTCCCACGATCGCCGCGTCGATCGGTGCGCTCTCCTGGCCGCATCCGATGCGGGCAGCGCTCCCGGTCGCCACCAGAACCATCTCTCCGATTCCGGCTCCGATGATGTCTACCGCAACGACACGCTCATTCGTGCCGCTGTGCATGACATTGAGCGGCTCCACGATGGCGAACTTGCTGCCGACAAGATTATTGCTCTTTCGAGTAGAGATCAGACTCCCGATGACTCTTCCGACGATCATTTTAAGCTCCTTATTATTTAACAATGACAGCTGTATCGCCCTGTTTGATATGGCTGGCATTGGCTTCATCCGTATCGATGTGCATCTCCAGTGTGAAGGAAGGATCGACGCGGATCTTGACGTGGTTATAAACCGCACCGCGGTCGTTCTCGACCTTGACGGATACATAGTCTCCATCGTGCACGCCGGCTGCCACCGCATCCTGCGGACTCATATGGATGTGTCTGGCCGCGATGATGCAGCCCTCCTTGAGGTAAAGGGCTCCGCACGGACCGACAACTGCGATCGGAGCGCTCCCTTTGATATCGCCCGATTCCCTGATCGGTGCGTTGATGCCGAGCTTGATGGCATCTGTGGCAGAGATCTCTACCTGGGAGGCTTTTCTCACAGGTCCGAGGATCCTGACATTCTCTATCGCTCTTAACTTAAGGCCTACGATCGTTACCTGCTCATTGGAGGCAAACTGACCGCCCATAAGATCTTTTTTCTTCGTTAGGTGATATCCTTTTCCGAACAGAGCTTCCACATGCTCCTGCGTCAGATGGATATGTCTGGCTGATACGCCGATCGGAACAACAAACCCCTGCCCCTTTTCTTCGCTCTTATCGAGGGCATCCAGAACCATCCTGGTGATGGTCTCAACATTGTAATCTACGTAATTTTCCATGGCACGTCTCCCGACTGGTGTTGTCTTTCGCAGCTTTTTAAGATCCGGGGCTGCCGAAGCAGCCCCGATCATTCGGATCGTTTAATTACTTAACCTTGGGCAGGATCATCTCAACGTCGTTGTGAGGACGAGGGATGACGTGTGTAGCAACCAGCTCACCAAGTCTTCCTGCTGCGCTTGCGCCTGCCTCAACAGCAGACTTAACAGCTCCGACATCGCCGCGGACCATAACGGTCACGAGGCCGGAACCGATCTTCTCTGTGCCTACCAGCTGCACATTGGCAGCTTTGCACATCTGGTCTGCCGCCTCAATTGAAGCGACAAGCCCTCTGGTCTCAACCAATCCTAATGCTTCCTGTGTCATTGTTTTTCCTCCTTGATTTGTTGAATGGAAATTGGATATATGTATTTCTGAAGGCGACTCCGGTTCATCCTGTTTCAGCCGCAGGCCTGATCGCGCTGCAGCGGCAGTCCGTCTTCCCTGATCGCCGATCATACTGAAAATACATTGCTGCTCCTGCTCTTTAAAAGAACAGGCACAGACTCATTACACGGTGTAGAGATAGCTGGCAGTATGTTCATCTTCAGGCTCCTGCCGGATCTTGGCCTGGGCATCCGCCCATTTCTTTTTCCAGCGAATAGAGCTGAACTCCACCATTTCCTTGATTTCTTCATGGGGATTCGGAATGACGCCCCATGATACCGGCTTTTTCAGGCACCTCTCCAGCGCAGCTTCTACCGCCTCGTTGCATGCCGAGACATTTCCTTCCACGATGATCGTCACCAGGCGTCCTCCAAGGCGCCTCTCCCATGTGGATAATGTCACGTCAGCTGTCTTGCACATGATATCCAGTGCATCCACGGCTGCCACTACACCGCTGACCTCGATCAATCCGTATGCTTTGCTCATTTCCGAACTCCTGTCGTTAGCCGTTTATAGTTACGTCTGCTGATTATACTGTCGGCAGGATCTTCTCAACATCCGCGTGCGGACGAGGGATGACATGCTGCGCGACAAGCTCACCGAGCTGGCTGGCTCTTGCTGCGCCGGCTTCCACAGCTGCCTTAACGGCACCGACATCGCCGCGGACCATGACTGTCACAAGTCCGGAACCGATCTTCTCTGTACCGATCAGCCTGACTTCTGCTGCCTTGGTCATGGCATCAGCTGCTTCGATCGCTGCTGTGAGACCTCTGGTCTCGATCATTCCCAGTGCTTCAAATCCCATAATGAACCTCCTATCTGTAAAATACTGCTCTCAGGTTTCCATTTGAGGCTGTACTGCGCCGCTCTCTTTTCAGATGAGCCTGGCGCATTTTTATTTTGTATCAAAAGCGCAGATCCCGAGCATTTTGAGCGTATCGTCGGTCGGGTTCGGAATGATGTGATGCTGGACATAGCCGCTCATCTCCTCCGCCCTCGCCATTGCCGCTTCCATAGCTGCGGTGACATCAGCCACCTGCCCGCGGAACTTGACGCATACCAGAAGGGGAACCGGAAGAGAATCCGGATTCTTCGGCTTGTTTTTATCGAATTTCTCCAGCCATACATTTCCGGCCTTTGCACCGGCATCTGCCGCGCAGAAGGCTGTCACCAGCCCGTACACTTCGAGAATGCCTACTGCTTCATTTCCCATGTTCTTCCTCCGATGTCTGCCGGCAGACTGTTGTTTCGCCGGTCATGATCTGTATTCTAAGTCAATTCAGGATATCTGTTATTCAGTCCTTGGCAAGGGAAGGATCTCCCATAACGGCGATCTTCAATCCCTTCTGTGCCAGGTTGGTCTCCAGGGCCTCGTTGATGCGATCCAGAGGATACTTGTGCGTGATCAGCTCTGTGACCGGAAGGCCGATCTTCTTTGCTCTGTCAAGGAATGCAAAGGTGTTGACATAGTCTCTGAGCGTATAGACCCAGCTGCCGACGATCGTCAGCTCCTTGGAGCAGATATCAAAATGCGGGTTGATCGTTGCGTCGCCGCCATTGATAAAGAAGCCTAGCTCGCACAGTCCGCCGCCGTTGCGGATAAACTTGTAGATGTTGGAGTGTGCCTTCGGGTTGCCCGTGCACTGGAAGCCGAAGTCAGCGAGCTTGCCGCCGAATGCCTTCTTGACTCCCTCTGTCAGGTCTTCGATCCCTGAAGGATAATCCGCAAAGTTCACTGTCGCATCTGCGCCGAGGCGCTTCGCAAAGTCAAGTCTCTGAGGGTTGCCGTCTACCGCTACGATGCTGTTGACGCCCATCGTTCTGAGGACTGCGATGCAAAGAAGGCCGATCGGTCCGCATCCCTGTACGACGACCCTGCTGGCGAAGCGGAGGATCCCTGTTGATTTTGCTCTCTCGACCGCGTGTACAAGAACTGCCGCGGGCTCGATGAGAATTCTGGAATCCAGATCCAGGTCGCTGACGTTGAAGAAGGTGGAGCCGAACTCTCCGCCGCGGATAAAGATGTAATCTGAAAACCATCCGTTCAGATGTACGTCATCATCCGGGAGCAGTCCGTAGACATCCGCGCCGCCGACGTTCTGTTTGTTCAGGTCGTAGGTCGTGATGTCCGGATCATCCTTGAAGATCATGCAGGTGACGATCTTGTCGCCGACCTTGACGTCTTTTCCGGCGCTGTCCTTTTTGACGTTTTTGCCCATCGCCACGATCGTGCCTGTGCCCTCGTGTCCGAGCGCCACCGGGATCAGTCCGAAGGGATCTCTCTTAAACTCGTGCGCATCTGTTCCGCAGACGCCTGTTCCCTCGACCTTGACGAGCAGATCATTGTCACCCAGAGGCGGGATCGGATACTCTTTTACGTCAAAATTGCCGAGCTTTGTCAGGACTGCGACATGTGCTGTCTTGGGGATCGCGCCGGCCGGAGCTGCTGCGGCAGCGCCATAGGAAGATGTTTTTCCATATCCATCGGACTGCATGCTCTCCAGGACCTGACGCACGATCAGTTCTATATTCTGTTCGTTCATGATTTATCCTTTCCGGGAATCCATGCCCTGCTCATTGTTAATGCTAAGACCGGATTCCTGATTCAAAATGAATATCGCTTTGCTTCGCTGCCTGAAACGAAGGGATCATCCCCTCATCTCATTTTCGGGACAAAAGTGACTGACCCCTTTGTCCTATTTAGGACAAAAGTGACTGACCCCTTTGTCTCATTTGATCAGCGGATGCAAAGGGAATCGGACATAACGCATCTTCTCGCTTTTGTGAAGGATTTCGCACTTGTCAGTCCTTCACCGGTCCTGCTGGCGATCGTAAATGTGCAGATGCTCTCGCCGCCGAAGCCGAGTGCCGCGTAGGAAGGGCCGTTCTTGACGAGGATCGCCGTGTCCATGGCTCTTGCGTAGCGGGTGATGCGGTCCACATTTTTGGAATGAATGTGTGCCGAGTGACGGTTGCCGTGCTCCAGCCAGACTGCCGCGTCGAGGGCCTCATCGAAGTCCTTGCAGCGGACCATGCCGAGGATCGGCATCATCAGCTCTGTGGAGATCAGCGGATGCTCCTTGGGTCCCTCAAACACGATGCAGCGGATGTTATCCGGAACATCGATGCCGACCATCTTAAGGAGCGCCTTTGCGCTGCGGCCGACGCATTTTCTGTTAAGTCTTCCCTTGGCATCCATGACCGTCGCGATCAGCTTGTCCTGCACCTCTTTGGAGGCGAGGTAGCATCCCTGATTCGTGATCATCTCATTCATCAGCTCATCCGCAATGGAATCCACAGCGACGATCTCTTTTTCCGCGATGCAGGGAAGGTTGTTATCGAACGTGCATCCGTTGACGATGTCCTGAGCTGCCTTGGCGATATCAGCGGTCTCGTCGACCAGTGCGGGCGGGTTGCCGGCACCTGCTCCGATCCCCTTCTTGCCGGAGGAAAGGACGGTGGTAACGACTCCGGGGCCGCCGGTCGCTACGATAAGGTGGATGACCGGGGACTTCATCATAATGGCGCTGGTCTCCAGCGTAGGCTGTTCGACTGTCACAGCGATGTTGTCCGGTCCGCCTGCTTCCAGGGACGCCTCATTGACCATGTTGATGGCAAAAATAGTGGTCTTTGTCGCCGCCGGATGGGGGTTAAATACGACGGTATTTCCGCCTGCGATCATTCCGATCGTGTTGCACAGGACCGTCTCAGAAGGGTTCGTGCAGGGAGTGATCGCGCCGATGACGCCGAACGGGCCCATCTCAACGAGGGTCAGTCCTCTGTCTCCGGAATATGCTTCTGTCTTGATGTCTTCGGTTCCGGGGGTCTTATCCGCGACCAGGTGATGTTTTAAGATCTTGTCGCCGACGTTTCCCATGCCTGTCTCATCCACGCCCATGCGCGCCAGGATCTCGGCGTTTTCATGGGTCTTTCTGCGGATGATCTGGATGATCTTTTCTCTCTGGTCCATGGACAGGTTCCGCATGATCTGCTGGGATTTTCTCGCAGCCTCGATCGCGTCCTCCATGGATGTATAGATTCCGTGCATTCCCTTGGGTGAACCGGAGATATTCATTTTTGCCAGGACTTCTTTCACGATGTCCTGTACCAGTGCTTCATTTACTGCCACTGAAGTACCTCCTTCTCTTTTTGTCCGGATCCCGATCAGCGGTTGAGCTGTTCCAGGACTCTTCTTGTGATCTCAGCGATCACTTCCGGGCTCTGTGCTCTGGAATCAACGGTCATATCTGTGGATCCGTGGATCGTCTGCGGTGCGCCGGAGAAAGGATAAACTGCAGGAGCTGCATCGCTGTGGCAGGAGCCGCCGCAGTTGTGGCAGTTGACGCCATCCTTGTTCAGGCACATATTTGCGGGATGCTTGCCCGGAAGGCCCATCTTTCTTCTGATCTCGTAGAGCTTCTGGACTGTTGCAGCGTCGAACTCCTTCGGGCCGCCCAGCTGTCTGGACTGATACAGAAGCTGTGCATAGAACTCTACGGATTCCATCTTCATATAAGCAGAGAGAAGGTCGCCAGCCCATGTCAGAGCGCCGTGGCTCTCGAGAAGGACTGCATCGTAGTACGGAAGGTACTTCTCAAGGCGGTCCGGGATCTCGTTTGTGGAAGGTGTGCCGTACTCAGCGATCGGAACGCAGCCAAGAGCGATGACAGCCTCGGGCATGATCGGCTGTGTCAGCGGGATACCTGCGATCGCAAAGCTGGTTGCGTATACAGGATGTGCGTGTACGACAGAGCCTACATCCGGGCGAAGCTTGTACACTCTCATGTGCATCTTGATCTCAGAAGAGGGACGGAAGCCTGCGTTTGCCTGGATCACTTCGCCGTTCTCGTTGACCTTGCAGATGTAATCGGGGGTCATGAAGCCCTTGGATACGCCTGTAGGTGTGCAAAGGAACTCGTGATCGTTCAGCTTAACGGAAATATTGCCGTCGTTGGCAGCTACCATGTTTCTGTTATAGATCCTCTTACCGATCTCACAGATCTGTTTTTTGATTTCATACTCGTTAACCATGTTGTCCTCCTTGTAGTACTGTGTTGCTGTTTTTTTCTGATATATGTGTTGTATTAAGGGTTTTGCGGTGGCCTGCCGCGTCATCCCGTTCTACCTTCTTCATGATCTGTTTTGCAGATCTATCCTTGACCTGTTTTTACAGATCTATCCTTGAGCTGTTTTTGCAGATCTATCCTTCATGATCCTCTGAGAGATAATTCAGGATCTCATCTGTCCCCTCTTTTGCCACCGAGTTGACAAAAAAGATCTTTTTGCATCCGGCCAGCCTCAGCCATCTCTCCGCTCTGTCGGGCCTTGCTCCGGGCTTATCGATCTGTGTGACGATACCGATGCACTCCCTGTTCGTGGAGGCCGTACATAACGGCGGGAACAGGCAGTACGGCTCCGTTGCGCTGCACAGAAGTCCCACGACGTCCGCCTCGTATGTATAAACCGCAAGGGCGTGTCCCAGATGTGCTACCTGGGCGTATTCGCCCGGCGTATCTATGATGCAGCTGTGGTAATTGACGTACTGCGTCTTGTGGTAGTGGATCTCCTGATCCATCAGTGCCTGCGTCAATGTCGTCTTGCCGGCTTCGCTCCTGCCGACCAGGATCAGTTTCTTCATGTCTTTGTGACAGGGCAGATGGCAAATCCAAGCCTGTCCTTGCAGTAATCGAGCACCGCCTGCGTGGAAGCCTCGACCTCCGACACCGTCCCTGTTATGATCAGGGAGCCGCTGAAGCGGTCCACGAAGCCCAGTTCGATGCCCGAAGCCTTCGTCGCGACGTCAGCGATCACGATCGCGGTCTCGGCCGGGCTGATCGTCATAACGCCGATCGCCGATTTGGAATGATCCACCGCCGGGTCCAGACCAAGTTTCTGATAAAGACTGTCGTCGGGGCTGGCGATGATGTGTGCCAGCGTGATCTGTTTTCCCGGAACCAGTTCCTGGATGATCCTCTGCTTGTGTTCATTTGTCTCGTCTATGATGAGGGCCATTCGATCATCCTCCGATCACGACTTCGATCCGGGTGACGGACTCTGCCGCTTTCTTCCGCATTTGCATTTTTGCAGCAGGCGGAGGGGCTATGCCCTCCAGCGTGTATTTTCTGCCCAGGCCGTCGTATTTGTCCTGTCCAAGCCTGTGGTAGGGAAGGAGATGGATCCTTTTGACCGACGGCAGCTGCTCCGCAAACCGGGCGATCGCCCGGATCTCCTCCGGCGTATCATTGAATCCCGGGATCGTGGGGACCCTGACCGAATATTCTGTCAGGCCAGAGCCTGAGATCTTTCTTGCGTTTTCCAGTATTTTTTCATTCGGAACGCCGGTAAACTCTTTGTGTTTTGCCGAATCGATATGTTTGATATCCATCAGGTACTGATCCAGATAAGGGAGCAGTTCCTCAATGTGCGAATAATCCGAGAACGCCGTGCTCTCTACAGCTGTCGTGATGCCGGCTTCCCTGGCTGCTCTTAAAAGGTCTCTTGCGAACTCCCACTGAAAGAGCATCTCGCCTCCGGAGAGTGTCAGTCCTCCGCCTGTCCGCCTGTAATACGGCCGGTCTTTGAGGACCGTCTCCATAACTTCCTGCACCGTCACATCACGGCCGATCACTTTTTCCTTGCCCTGGACGATCATCGTCTCGATGTCATACCTCTGGGACTCCGGATTGCAGCACCAGCGGCACCTGAGAAAACAGCCCTTAAGGAAGACGATCGTGCGGATCCCGTTGCCGTCATGGATCGAATATCGCTGGATATCAAATATTCTTCCTTTTGTCTGTAAGTAGTTGTCTGCCATAAGTGTGTCCCGTACCTGTTTTACTCTGTCGTTGTCTGCTCCGTTCTGGAAATAATGTCATCCTGCAGGGATCTTGAAAGTGTCGTAAACAGTGCGCTGTAACCGGCGACCCTGACGACGAGGTGCCTGTAGTTTTCCGGATGTTTCTGCGCATCCAGCAGCGTGTTCCTGTCGACCACGTTGAACTGCATATGGAAGCCCTTCTGGTCGAAGAAGCCGCGGATCATGCTGACGAAATTGTCCAGTCCCTTCTCACCTGTCAGTGCGGAAGGATGGAACTTCATGTTGAACAGGGTGCCGTTGGAATTGATCATATGATCCAGCTTTGCAACTGAGTTGCAGGCAGCCGTCGGTCCGTTGACATCCGTACCTACATAAGGGGAAACGCCGTCTGCGACAGGCGTGTGTGCAAGTCTTCCGTCAGGCGTTGCTCCCGTCTGTGCGCCGAGCGGAACGTTTGCGGATACAGGGTACATGCCTGCCTGGTACTGTCCGCCGCGGGGATTCCTGTATTTTTCGATCGGCCTGGAGTAGCAGTACGCAGCTTCCCTTGCGAACTCATCCACCTCTGCTTCGTCATTGCCGAATTTGGGAAGTGCCTTGATCATCTCCCAGATCTCGACCATTCTCTGTTTTTCCGCTTCCGGAAGCTGTGCCTGCATGATGGAGGCGACTACCGCAGGGACCTCGCTGTCCGTGACTCTTCTGCCCTCCGCTTCCATCTGCCGGATCGTTTCCGTAGCCAGTGCTGTTGCGCCAGCGGCGTCCAGTCCCTGTGCGAAATTGAATTTCAGAGCTTTCTTCATCTCCTTCATGGAGACCTTGTGCTCGTCAAAGACAAGCTTTTTAACTGCGTACAGCGCATTGCCGACATTGGCGATACCAAATCCCTGGGGACCGGTAAAGTTGTAATGCGCACCGCCCTCTTCCAGGCAGAGTCCTCTCTTCATGCAGTCGTCGATCAGACAGGACTCGAAAGGATTCGGTGTCAGCTGCGCGTGCGCCGCGTCGATCGAGTTGTCCGAGTTGACCAGAAGCTCGATCATATAGTTCATCTGCTGCTGGTAAGCCTCGAAGAACTCCTCATAGGATGTCATCTCTTCCACATCTTTCGTGCGGACCGAGATCTGTTCTCCGAGATCCATGCCGCTGGAGAAGACCAGTTCCAGCGGGCGGCACATATTAAAGAATGCCGCATCGTGCCATCCGTCGGTCTTGCCGGGAACCTGGGGTTCCACGCAGCCGATGATGGAATAATTTCTCGCCTCTCTTAAAGAGCATCCGCGGTCCATCATGGCCGGGATGATCGCTTCGTCATTGTAATAAGCCGGAAGGCCGATTCCGGTCCTGGTAAGGCTTGCCGCATGGATCAGAAGGTCATGTGGAGAACCGTTCCATACGCGGATCGAAAGGGAAGGCATCGGAAGGAACACGTGCTTGGAAGCCGTGATGCACATGAACGAAATATCGTTCGTGGCATCCATGCCCTCTTCTGTCTGGCCGCCCACGATCAGGTTCTGGAAAAGGGAATATCCCGCAAATCCTTTGGCGCTCGCCGCGTCGCGGCACTTGTTCAGGTCGTTCAGTTTGACCCAGATGCAATCGATGAGTTCCTGTCCGAATTCCCTTGTGATCCTCTGTGCCTCCAGATCTTTTTTGAAGAAAGGATACATATACTGGTCGAAGCGGCCGGGAGAGATCGAATGTCCAGAGGACTCGATCTGCAGCACCTGCTGAATGAACCACATGGACTGGCAGGCCTCCCAGAAGCTTCCTGCCGGATTGCCGGGAACATTTGCGCAGTTTGCGGAGA
This sequence comes from Lachnospiraceae bacterium, assembly GCA_017449745.1. Classification (GTDB taxonomy): domain Bacteria; phylum Bacillota; class Clostridia; order Lachnospirales; family Lachnospiraceae; genus CAG-791. The sequence continues at coordinate 1,612 of JAFTFD010000291.1, read as the reverse complement.
TCGTCAGAAGTTCTGCCCTTCTCGCAGGATTCTGCTCCTTCTGTGCCTCCGCCGCTGCCAGCTCGGAATAGCGCTTTGCATAATCTATGACAGCCTGGCAGGAAATGATCACTGCCTGCAGCATGGTCGCCTTGCGGGCGTAGTTTCCATCTCCAGGACGCATTCCCGCAAGCTCGGAGGCGGCCTCGTTCATGATCCCGCGCAGTCCGATGTTCAGAACCTTGTCATACTGGCATGTGTAGTGGCCGATTCCGTTATAGTAATAATTTCCTGTCGTGAAGATGTTGTGTTCGATCGCCTTGTGCGTCTCCGGAGTCATGTAGGCGTCCGCAAGCTCGCTGGATGTCTTTCCCTTCCAGTAAGGGTTGACCTCTCTCAGCTCCTGCTTGGTCTGCTCGGAAATATAGAAAGGATCTGCCTCTCTGGTCTCCACCGTGTCGAACTCCGCCTGCAGCCATTCCCAGGAAAATTCCGGGTAGGTCTGGCACCCGCGGGGTGCGATCGTCGTGCTGCCTACGATCAGCTCCTCCGGTCTGATAATGATCGGAAGATTTTTAAGAATGTGGGAGAACGCCAGGGCGCGGCGCATCACCATAGGTTTTCCCTCGGTGCTGCGATAAGACTCCGTGATCAGGCGGGCGCGCGCCGATTCGATCTCGGGCATCTTCGCATACAGATGTGACACCAGCCTGGTGATCCTCTCTGACTTCGGCAGTTCTGCGGCGTAATATTTGTCCATGTTGATCCCCCGTTGTCTCCGGGCTCCTGCAGCAGCAGGCGCTCCGGGTATTTCGTGTCTGTGTATCTTGTGACTGTCAGCCTTTACAGCTGGTTTCTATGCAGCTGCGACCAGTGCGGCTGAATATTTTATATCTGCGTTTCTGTGGATATATGTGGTTTTCTGTATGGTCGTAAAATTGAAAATCCGAAAATAAACACAATCCCACACATGAAACTGTTGTTTTCTGTTACATTCTAACCGCAAAATCAACCAATGTCAACACTTCCAACACTATTTTATGTTGTTTTATGTATTTTTAATCATATATCAGTGTGGTTTTATGTGGTTTTTCAACTTGCAATGTGAGTTTTTCTTGACGGAAGGCGCGGCTTTCGGTACACTTTTTTTGATTTGTAAAGGACAGAAACAGCCTGGATAGGAGGATTGAATTGAGGTCTGGATTGGATGCCTGTTTCGGATTGCAGAAGACACCTCCCTCCTGTCCACTGCCGCGTATAACAATCCGCGACTTGCTTGATTTGTTATACATTCCCAGGCCGCTGCCGTGTATAACAATCCGGGGCTTACTTGATTTGTTATACATTTCAAGATTGCCGATTTGTATATCATTCTGATACCTGCTTGATTTGTTATACATTTCAAGGCCGTTGCCGTGTATAACAATCTGGGACCTGTTTGATTTTTTATGCATTTTCAGGCCGTTGCCGTGTATAACAATCCAGGACCCGCTTGATTTTTTATGCATTTTCAGGCCGCTGCCGTGTATAACAATCCGCGACTTGCTTGATTTGTTATGCATTTTCAGGCCGCTGCCGTGTATAACAATCCGCGACTTGCTTGATTTGTTATGCATTTTCAGGCCGTTGCCGT
>JAFTFD010000290.1 GCA_017449745.1 Lachnospiraceae bacterium | reverse complement strand
TGGCAGTACTCGCAGGCAAGACAGCCATGGATATTCATCTTACAGACATCGTATACGCCATATTCATGGCCGGCAGCTTCAAGGCCTTCACAAAAGGCTTTTATCATCTGTTTTGTATTGCCCTTTGGCCTGGGACTTCCGCGTCTCCGATCTTCAGTTTCATATCTGTTTTCTCCTCGTCTGTCATCTGCGCTTCCGGCTCACTTTCCTGCGGGGAATCTGTATCCTGCGTTTCCGACTCGTTTTTCTGAGAACTGTCTGCATCCTGCGTTTCCGCTACGACTTCTCCTTACCAATCAATGATACCGCCGAACTCATAGATGTTCGTGTAGCCCATATCAAACAGCTTCTGCGCCGCCTGCTTACTGCGGTTGCCGCTGCGGCAGTATATCAGGATGATCTGATCAGTATCCGGGAGTTCTTCCGGCTGCTCCGATTCGATCGTTTCGTTCGGAATGCAGATGGCCCCGGGAATGTGCCCGGCCACAAATTCATCCGGCCTCCGAACGTCGACGATGACATGTCCGTCGTCCTGCTGCATCATTTCCTTTGCTTCATCCTGCGAGATCTGCGTATAACTTTGGACCATATCCTCACCGTCCATGACCTGAGGACCGGAGGTACATGCTGTAAGCAGCAAGGCAAAGACTGTAAAAAGGATCAGTCAGCAACTGATAGCATTACTTCTTCTCATAATCTGCACACCATGATATATTCTTCGTCATTTTCATCTATTATCTCAAAGCCGACATTCCTGTACATTCTGACCGCGTTGTTCGCTTTCTGTACGGCAAGAGAAGCCTGCCTGTAGCCATGTTCCTTCAGAAGTGAAAGCATTTCTTTCATCAGTCTGGTGCCAATGCCCTGTCCGCGATATTCAGAAAACAGGGATATGGCAAATGAAGGAGTTTCATCATCTACATGCCCGTAATCATTCATAATTCTTGTCCATACGGCTCCGATGATCCGGCCATCCTTTGCTGTGACCACACCATCTCTGATCTCTGACGGCACACGAGGAGTAGGAAGACCGCCCATCTGCTCCGGGCAGACGGTAATCACTTCATTTTCCGCCATCAGCTGAAGGACCGTCCCGTTCCGATTGTTTCCACCATTATATTTACAGTTCTCACCTGCCAGGCAGGCACTGACCATGATTTTCATTACTGATCCACTCGATTCTTTCTGAGTTTTATGTAAGTGAGCAGCGAATCCCGCAGATCATCACTGAATCCATCCAAATCTGCTGCTGTGATTGCGCCTTCATCCAGAAGATCCATCAGGATGAATTTCATGTTAGAACGGCTCATTTCAGCCTGAACACCACTGTCTTTCTTATCCTGGCGGATCCGTTCCTCCAGCGCCCAGAACTTATCTGAAGGATTCCCTTCACCACTGAGCAGTTCAATATATTCATGATTCAGCCTGTCCATATAGGCTTCCTGCCACTCAGGAATCCGGCTGCGGAATAGCTTCCAATCCTTCTCATTTACACCAGGTGTACCTCTCATACGTAGGTTCCTCCATCTTAATAACGTGTCTGATCAGTCAAAAGACAGTTCTTCCACATCATCCTTCTTCTTTTTCTTCCTTGTCACGATCAGTACAACTCCTTCAGAACAAGTATGGTGATCCCGGGATTGTCGCCGGGCATGATCCGATTGACCTTCGGTTCGTACTGATACCAGTCATAGATCATGGAGCGGAGGCTGGTGCCCCGATTGTATCCATGGATCAGCTGCAGCTGGTAAGTCGTTGATCCGGCGGAAGCAATGGCCTTATCGATCACCTTCATGGTTTCCTCCTGCCGCAGACCGTGCAGATCTATTTTTACAAACGCTTCACTCAAATCGATTCACCTCCGAGGTGATTTTCCCGGAATCTCTGTCCGGATAAAAACATATTCGTCAGCGGAAGAGCGGTCTTCGTCAAAATGATAGCCGCTCCAGTCAAACGCTTTGATCTGCCCCGGCTCCTCCGCATGAATACCGGCCATGAACCGCACCATTTCGCCCCGCGCCATCTTGGCGTAAACGCCTTTCTGGACAACGCGGCCGCCCTCAGGCTCACCAAAGATGCAGGTAATATAGCGGTCTTCCGGCCGGAGATACTTCTCGATGCATTTCGAGTATTCCTTCGAAGCCAGATTGATGAGGATACGACTTTCGTCCATGACTTCCTGATACAGGCTGTCGCCCCAGAAATCATACAGGTTCTTATAGCCGTTGACCGCTGCCTTCGCCTGCATTTCAAGGCGATACGGAACCACGCCGTCCAGCGGCTTCACCACACCATAAAAACCGGACAGGATCCGCAGATGCTCCTGCACATAGTCAAACTGGCCATCCTCAAATACCGCCGGCGCCATGTAGGTATACTGAATGCCGTCATAGGCCAGCAGGGCCGGTGTCAGATTTTTCGTGAGGTCCATATGCGCGAATCGCTCGGCGTTCTGCCGGGCGATCTTATCGTTGCAGGCCCAGAGCGCTTTCTTCTCCTCGTAGGAGAGGCTCCGGAT
>JAFTFD010000289.1 GCA_017449745.1 Lachnospiraceae bacterium | reverse complement strand
GGTATTGCGGACTGCAATTAGTCCGCACTTCAAGACGGAGATACAGTACATGCACGCTGTAGATATGACATCCGGGAGCATCGGAAAACATCTGCTGAAATTCTTTATCCCGCTTTTTTTAGGAAACCTGTTCCAGCAGCTCTATAGTCTGGTGGACAGCATCATCGTTGGCAAGGGTATCGGAGACGCGGCACTAGCCGCAGTAGGTGCGTCAGGAACGCTCCATTTCCTGATCTTCGGTTTTGCGATCGGACTTACCCACGGCTTCGGTATCTGTTTTTCCCAGGCTTTCGGCGCAAAAGAAATGCGCCGGCTTGAGGAATATGTCTGCGCGGCGATCGCTCTGAGCGTAATGATCAGCGTAGTGCTGACTACGGCGAGCCTGATCGGGCTGAGAAGCCTTTTCCTGTTCATGCAGACACCGCAGGATATCCTGACGGATGCTATCGCTTATTTCCGGATCATACTGATGGGCATCGTCGTAACGATCACGAACAACCTGTCGATCCGTATTTTGCAGGCGCTGGGAGACGGGCGATCGACGCTGATTGCCATGACCCTGTCTTCGGTCATGAATATCGTCCTTGACCTGTGGTTCGTCTTAGGACTCCGCATGAGCGTGGCAGGAGCTGCGCTGGCGACCGTGGCCGCCCAGGCAGGGTCGCTATTGTTCTGCGTCCTGATCATTCGAAAATACGGAGTCCTGCATCTGACGGCCGATGTCTGGAAGAACTCGGCAAAAGACTATCTGCCGATGTTAAAGCTCGGTATCCCGGTCGCCCTTATGAACTCCGTGACGGCGATGGGGACGATGCTGCTTCAGTATTTTGTCAACAGGATGGGAAGCCTGTATGTGGCGGCCTATTCCGTCTGCATGAAGTACGCGGGACTCTTCGAACAGGTGGGCTATGCGGTAGGACTCTCTGTACTGACCTTCACCGGGCAGAATTACGGCGCAAAGAAAAAAGACAGGATCCTCACCGGAGTGAGGCAGGCCTGTCTTATCAGTGTCATAGCGAATTCCCCGATCGCGGTCCTCGAGATCTTTTTCTCTGATCGCCTTGCGGGGCTAATGGTGACTTCTCCGGACATCATCCGGCAGTGCGAGATCTTTATGCCGTGGCTTGGCGTATTCCTGTTTCCCCTCGGCTGGCTCTTTATCTGCCGCAACGCCTGCCAGGGAATGGGGAACACCTTCCTGCCCATGATGTCGGGAGTCCTGGAAGTGCTCATGCGGCTCATCTTTGGGTGGCTCGGCAGGAGTAGCTTTACCGGAATCGCCGTCGCGGAGATCGCCGCCTGGACAGGCGCCTGGCTCATGCTGTGGGCTTCCTTCCGGTACGTATGGCGCCGCATGGAGTGCTAAAAATACAGAGGAATGGCAGATTTGTCATAAATGATTGCTGAACGGGCGGGCGTCTGTAAAACTCGCTGCGGATGAGTGCATAGACCCACTTCATTTATCGTGAATATAAGGAAGGACAAAGGGCAGCGTTTGATGCTGCCCTTTAAAGCCGACTGTCTGAGTATCCGCGCATCAGCGCGGATGCGAGTTTGGAGGCTGTGCCTGACTGATTGAACGATGAATGTTAGTGGGTCTGCGCGAAGAAGCCGTGATTTTACAGACACCCGCCCGTTCATCTGCTCTTTTGGATAATCACTTCGTCTCCATAAACCCGTACTTGCTAAGCAGCAGAAGCGCTCCGATCATTATAGCGATGCTCAGGACCAGGGCTACCCAGGGTGAGAACGTAAAGCCCGCGATGAGATACCCGACTGCGCAGCAGACAGCGACGAGAGTCGCGTATGGCAGCTGCGTCTCCACATGTTTGATATGCATACACTGGGCACCGGTAGAGGAGAGGATCGTCGTGTCGGAGATCGGGGAGCAGTGATCGCCGTAGACGGAGCCGGCCAGGGTCGCGCCGAGAGTGGGCACGAGATAGACAGCTGCGCCTTCCGCGCTGCAGATCATGGTGACGATCGGGATCAGCATACCGAAAGTTCCCCAGGAAGTTCCCATGGAGAAGCTCATCAAGGCTGCGATTATAAAAATAAGGAACGGCAGGAAGCCGAGCGGGAGATTCGACCTGCTCACAAAGCTTGAGACATAGACGCCTGTTCCGATCAGCTGTCTGCAGACGCCGCCGAGGCTCCAGGAGAGAACCAGGATGAGCATCGGGGGAACGATATTGCTGATGCCGTTGACGATATTATCAATGAACTCTTTCGGAGTCATCAGCTTGCGCGGAATGTACAGAAGGAAAGCCGTGATCAGACCCGCAAAAGCGCCGAGCGTAAGGCCTCCGGTCGGATTGTAGCCGATGGCTTCGGAGAAGCTGACACCCTCGAAGAAACCTCCGACATAAGCCATGCCGAGGATCGCAAAAATGATCAGCACCAGGATCGGCAGGGCGACGTCATATACTTTTCCTTTAGGAGAACCTTCGGCGGCAGCTTTCTCTGCCACTTCAGGATCCTGCAGCTGGGCGTTTGCCTCGGCTGCCCGCATCGGTCCGAAATCTTTTCCTGTATAGCAGATGAAAATGACCATGATAATGGTCAGAAGCGCATAGAGGTTGTAGGGGATCGTCGAGAGGAAGACATTGAAGCCGCCCGTCTCGCTTACTTCACTTGCGACAGCGACAGCCCAGCTGGAGACTGGCGCGATGATGCACACCGGAGCTGCGGTCGCATCGATGATGTACGCAAGCTTCTCGCGGGAAATGCGAAGCCGGTCGGTGATCGGGCGCATAACGGTTCCTACAGTGAGGCAGTTAAATCCGTCATCGATGAAGATCAGCACGCCGAGCAGCGATGTGGCAAGAGCTGCGGAGCGCTTGCTGTGCAGCCTTTTTTCCGCCCATACGCCATAGGCCTGCGTGCCCCCTGACTTGGAGACCAGAACGACCACGGCCCAGAGGAGGGAGAGGAAGATGATCATATAGGCGTTGTCCGATATTTTGGAATACATCATATCGAACGTCATTGCTGCGACGGAAGCGATACTGCCACCGGAAAAAATACCGTAGATGATCATTCCGGAAAACAGCCCTATGAAAAGAGAAGAGTAGACTTCCTTGGTAATAAAGGCCAGAACGATGGCAATCAGTGGCGGCAGAAGAGAGACTGCGCCGGTTTCGATCATAGTGAATTCCATAGCTTACCTCATCCTGTCCGGCTTTCGATCCAAAGCCGGGCGTTTCTTTCTCCCGGGTCTGCCGGGGTGCCGTACACGACTAATGACATGAATAAATGCACATTCGCGCATAAATATTATATCAGAAATTTCTCTCTGCATAAATGTATTATAGTAAAAGGTAAAACAAAAATAGCTGGGGTGTCACAAACACGGATGATTGGGTGAGCAGAATGCAAGCAGGGAAACCTTCTTTTACTGAAGCTCTTTAAGATAAAAATGTGTCATAGCGCTGTGGACTACGCAGTCCGGCTTGTCAATAAGCCTGTAGCCGCTTCGCTCGTAGATGTGGATCGCAGCCTGGAGATTTTCGTGCGTCTCGAGATACATCCGGCTATAGCCGAGTCCCCTGGCCTTCTCTTCAACAAGTCGGATGAGATCGTAGCCGTAACCATGTCCCTTTACGGAATCATCCAGATAGAGTTTCTGCAGCTCTGCACAGTTTTCAAATCCCTCAAAGGGGGCCAATCCGATTCCTCCGACGACACGGCCCTCGTCATCCACCTGCACATAGTAAGCCTGCCGCTCAGGATCCGCGAGATAGTAGTCGCTCAGATGATCCAGGATGCTGTCAAAATAGACGGTTCCCGGGATATCGAGTCCGCGGGCTTTTAAATTTGCCCTGATCAGAACAGCAAGGGCAGCATTATCCTCTGGCTTGATCAACCTGAATTCCATATGTTCCTCCTACGTTTCTAAACATTCCGCGCAGAACTGTGAGAAAAGCCGGACATATCGCGGATTATCCACCATATAACTGATGCCATGCCACGCATCCGGGAAGGTGTGAAGCTGTATTTTTTCCGGATTGGCGGCGGCGATCTGCCTGCTCATGTCGCAGGGTACGAGCCGGTCTGCTTCTCCGTGGATGAGCAGGATCGGGACTTTTGCCTTCCGGACGGCTTTTGAAGAGTCAGCAGCCGTTAAAGAGAAGTGTCCAAATACAAGAGCAGAGAGTACAATGAAAGGGTAGACTACCGGGACCGGATATCCATACCGGGCGGCGACTTTGCGGATGATTGCCTTCGGGCTCGTGTAGGGACAGTCCGCGATGATCCCGCGCACATTTTTAGGAAGCTCCAGCTCAGAGGCCATCAGGACAATGGCGGCGCCCATGGAGATGCCGACCAGTACGATCTTTTTGTTTTCTCCAAAACGGGAGGCAGCATATTCCGCCCAGGCCAGGCAGTCATATCTTTCTTTGACGCCGAAGGTGATGGTATGCCCTTCGCTCGTGCAGTGCGCGCGCTCCTCTACGGACAAGACGTTGTAGCCCAGGTCCAGGCAGCTGTTGGCACCGCCGCAGAAATCGCGGGAGGGCGTTCCCCGATAGCCATGGAAGAGGATCGCAAGGGGTCGGTCATCCCCGACGTGATAATAGCGGCCGTTAAGACGAAGCCCGTCCCGGGATGTGATACTGACTTTTTCGTATTTTCGCGCATTGATCCGGTCGATCAGGCGAATACTCTCTTCCTTCATCTCCTCGGTCGGGACAGCGGTCTTGATCCCGTAGTCATCATTCTGGCGGCTGTTCGGAGAGTAGAAGATATACCGGTACAGAATGTACAGGATCAGGATGAAAATCAGGAGTATCAGGGCTGTAATCAAAAGAACTGTCATAGAGTGCCTCATTCAATCGTTTTAACCGTTATGACCGGCCTATAAATCTCTATGGTATTTTACTACTACTGTGTTAGAATAAACAGAATCTGTATAAAAAATCTAACAGGAAAAGATATTTGGAAAGGAATCAAATGGCAGAAGTTCGCGAAAACAAAATGGGCACAATGCCTGTAAAAAAGCTGATCATCACAATGTCCCTCCCGATGATGATCTCCATGCTGGTGCAGGCATTATATAACGTTGTAGACAGTATTTTTGTCGCGCAGATCGAGGAGAGCGCGCTGACGGCAGTATCCCTGGCATTTCCCCTGCAGAATCTGATGATCGGACTCGGTTCCGGAATGGGCGTAGGTATCAACGCGCTGCTGTCGAGGTCACTGGGAGAAAGGAATTTTAAAAAGGCCAATGAGGCTGCCTGCACAGGCCTGCTGATCACGGTGCTGCATTTTATCGTTTTCCTTTTAGTCAGCCTGTTCATTGCCGAGCCATTCCTTCACGGGCAGATCGATGACCCGGTGATCCGCGGCTACGGCGTGACGTACCTCAAGATCGTCTGCGGGTGTTCGTTCGGCCTGTTTTTCCAGATGACCAGTGAGCGTCTGCTGCAGTCCACAGGGCGGACCGTGCACAGCATGATCCTGCAGGCGACCGGCGCGATCATCAATATCATCCTGGACCCGATCATGATCTTCGGCCTGTTGGGGTGCCCCAAAATGGGGATCGCAGGCGCTGCCTGGGCTACCGTCATCGGGCAGTGCACGGCGGCGTGCCTCGGTCTTTTCTTCAATCTGAAATACAACAAGGATATCGTGATCTCTTTTGCGGAGATCCTTCATCCCCAGATGGATACAGTCCGGCAGATCTACAAGGTCGGTATTCCGTCTGTGCTGATGATGGCAGTCGGTTCTGTCATGTCCTACCTGCTCAATCAGATCCTGATCACTTTTACGACTACGGCCACCGCGGTCTTCGGCGTGTATTTCAAGATGCAGAGTTTCTTCTTCATGCCGATCTTCGGCCTAAACAGCGGACTTGTCCCTGTTCTTGCCTATAACTACGGCGCGAGAAGAAAGGACCGCATCCTCGAAGCGCTCCGCTTTTCCCTTATGCTTGCAGGCACAGTCATGACGACCGGACTGATCATCTTCGAGACGATGCCGGGAGTTCTGTTAAAGCTCTTCAATGCTTCAGAAGAAATGCTGGCGATCGGGATCCCGGCCATGAGGATCATCGCCGTCAACTTCCCGGTAGCAGCTGTCTGTATCATTCTGGGGTCTACCTTCCAGGCGTTTTCAAGGAGCGTGTATTCCCTGCTCGTGTCACTCAGCCGCCAGCTGATCGTTCTGATCCCGGTGGCGTGGCTCCTCGCAAAGCTCGGCAACGTCAATTACGTCTGGCTCGCGTTTCCTATCGCGGAAGTCGTCTCCTTATTTATTTCGCTCCTGCTGTATCGTAAGATCAGAACGGAGATCATTGATACGCTGTAAAAACAGCGCAGGAAAAATATCTTACTATCTGAAATTGTGAAATTATGAAATTGTGAAATTTTGAAATTATGAAATTGTGAAATTGCAGAACGGTTGCAGCTGAAATCGTAAAGGCAGGCAAATATGGAAATCAGAAAATCTACATTGGAAGATCTGCCCCGGATCATGGAAATTTACGCCTATGCGCGGGAGTTTATGGCCAGGACCGGCAATCCCAATCAGTGGGGGCCGCGCAAATGGCCGCCGGAGTCCCTGATCCGCGAGGATATTGCGGCAGGGAAGAGTTATGTTCTTGAATGTGAGGCTGGTTCAGCTACTTCAGAAGAGGTGGCTTTTGAACGGGAGAAAAGTTCAGAACGCAATCCTGTAATTGCAGACCATACAGGAAGCAAGAGGATCGCAGCGGTATTTTTCTATAATGTCGGCGATGATCCTACTTACGACGTTATCGAAGACGGCGAATGGATCGGCAGGAGCCCTTACGGGGTGGTGCACAGGATCGCCACCGACGGGAGTGTCAGAGGCGCGGGCAAGTACTGCATCAACTGGTGTTTTGAACAGTGCGGGCATCTGCGGATCGACACCCATCCGGACAACAAGGTTATGCAGAAAACACTCAGGTCGCTGGGCTTCACCTACTGCGGGATCATCCATGTGTACGAGGATAATGATCCGAGGCTTGCCTTTGAGAAGGTGACTGCTTAGAGCTTGAAGGAAAATAGATCACGTTCAATTCTTGATATGTTGATTTTGAAAAGATCAGGTCCACTTTTGGATAATGTTGATTTTAAACAGACCAGATTCACTTTTGGATGATGATTTTAGGGAGGGGAAAACATGGATTATTCGCTTCTTGCGGAGCAGGTCCGCGCACTCGCTGAGTCGGAGCCGTGTTGGCTGCCGGTGCTGTCCAATACTTCCGCGGCTATTTTTGAGACTATGGATGACCTGAACTGGGCGGGCTTTTATCTGGTGGATAACTCGGGCGCGGAGCAGAGCCTCCTGCTGGGACCTTTCCAGGGAAAAATCGCATGCATCCGCATCGCATATGGCAAAGGCGTATGCGGAACCGCCCTGAAAAAGGATGCCGTCCAGCTGGTGCCGGACGTACATGCTTTTCCGGGACATATTGCCTGCGACAGCGCTTCCAACTCTGAGATCGTGCTGCCGGTCCACTCCGGGGGAGAGATCAAAGCAGTTCTCGATATCGACAGTCCTTCTCTGGCGAGGTTCAGTGAGGAAGACAGGGACGGGCTTTTAAAAGTAGTAGCAGTACTCGAAGAACTTGTTAAGTGGTAATGCCGAGTTAGCCGTACACTAATGTGCAGTAACGTACAGTGATGTGCAGCGATGTACAGTAATGCTAAGCAACGCACAGTAACGTTAAGCAACGCACAGTAATGTTCAGTAGTTTTGTAGTATTGGTTAATATTTTAGTGAGGGCGATAAAAATGGTACCAGCTGCTTCTAGTGTCTTTATGGTGATTTCCTGTGC
>JAFTFD010000288.1 GCA_017449745.1 Lachnospiraceae bacterium | reverse complement strand
GCCAACCTGAAGCTCTCTGGCCTTGCGGTCCGTGATCACACCCTGGTTGGTGGAAAGGATCGCTGTACCCATGCCGTCCAGAACCTTCGGAACCTGATCCTTGGATGCATAGACACGAAGACCGGGTTTGGAGATTCTCTTCAGACCGGTGATGATCCTGTCATTCTTGTCCGCGCCATATTTCAGGGTGATGCGGATATCCTTGAATGCGCCGTTGTCAACCATCTCGTATTTGGCAATGTAACCTTCCTCGAGAAGGATGTCAGCGATCGCCAGCTTCATCTTGGAACTGGGGACATCCACTGTGTCGTGTTTTGCTGTATTCGCATTGCGAATTCTTGTCAGCATATCTGCAATCGGATCACTCATAGACATAATTGTTATTCTCCTTTCGTTTATGCGATATCCTTTATTTGATCGTGCAGTTAGGCTGCACGATGTGAGCTTTGCTCATGCCCGTGGGCTCTTGATTGCCTTTACAGCATCTCGCGACTCCGTCGCTCGATGTGAAGGGCTCTTGATTGCCTTTACAGCAGCTCGCGGCTCCGCCGCTCGATGTAAAAGGCTCTCTTATCATATATAGCCAGAACCTGCGCGTCAAGACGCGCAGATCTGCTGCGCAGATATTTTGGATGAACGATCATTCTCTTATGTATGCAAGCATCCAACGAGAATGCCCGTCCATCCAAAGTTCTGTCTTACCAGCTTGCTTTCTTAACACCCGGAATCTGGCCCTTATATGCCAGCTCGCGGAAGCAGATGCGGCAGATGCCATACTTCTTCAGCACAGAGTGGGGACGGCCGCAGATCTTGCAGCGTGTGTACGCTCTTGTGGAGAACTTGGGTTTCATCTGCTGTTTGACTTTCATAGATGTTTTAGCCATTGTTCATCTCCTCTTAGTTCTTGGCGAACGGCATGTTAAAGAGTCTTAACAGTTCGCGTGCTTCTTCATCGGTCTTAGCAGTTGTGGTAAAGATGATATCCATACCTCTTACCTTGTCGATCTTATCATACTCGATCTCAGGGAAGATCAGCTGCTCTTTGATACCCATTGCATAGTTTCCTCTTCCATCGAAAGAGTTGGGATTTACGCCTCTGAAGTCACGGACACGGGGAAGTGCCAGGTTGACGAGTCTGTCAAGGAACTCGTACATTCTGTCACCGCGAAGAGTGACCTTGCATCCGATCGGCATGCCTTCTCTGATCTTGAAGTTAGCGACGGACTTTTTGGCTTTTGTGTAAACGGGCTTCTGGCCAGTGATGGTCTGCAGATCTTTTGCAGCGGCCTCAAGGAGCTTCTCGTTCTCCTTTGCCTCGCCGACTGCCATGTTGACTACGATCTTGTCAAGCTTCGGAACCTGCATGACATTGGTGTAGCCGAACTTCTTGGTCAGAGCCTCAACGAACTCATTATAATACTGATCTTTCAGTCTGCTGCTCAACGCTCATACCTCCTTCCATCAGTCAATGGCCTTGCCGGTCTTCTTGGCAACACGAACCTTTTTGCCATCTTCGACCTTGAAGCCGACTCTTGTTGTCTTACCATCCACAACAAGCATAACATTGGAGATATCCAGAGCAGCCTCAGCCTCGACGATACCGCCGTTCTGGTTCGCCATGGAAGGCTTTGTATGCTTTGTGACCTTGTTGATACCCTCAACAACAACCTTGTGGTTCTTCACATCAACAGATGTGACCTTACCTTCCTTGCCGAGGTCTTTTCCGGCGATGACCCTTACGGTGTCGCCCTTTTTGATCTTACTCGTTGCCATTTCGTTCCCTCCTTATAATACTTCCGGAGCCAGGGAAAGGATCTTCATGAAGTGCTTTTCACGAAGCTCTCTGGCTACAGGCCCGAAAATACGAGTTCCTACCGGAGTCAGGTCGTCCTTGATGATAACGGCTGCATTCTCGTCAAAGCGGATATAGGAGCCGTCTTTTCTGCGGGTCTCTCTTCTCGTACGTACAACAACAGCCTTGACAACGTCGCCCTTCTTGACAACGCCGCCGGGGGTTGCTTCCTTAACGGTAGCAACGATGATATCGCCGATTCTGGCATATCTTCTTGTAGAGCCGCCTTTGACGCGGATGCAAAGGATCTCCTTAGCACCGGTGTTATCAGCTACTCTCAATCTGGTTTCCTGCTGAATCATAATGTATCCTTTCTTAAATCATCTGCCAGAGGAATGTACTTGCTTCCATTCTTAGCAGGTTAGGCGGCGAAGATTATCTTGCCTTCTCAACGATCGAGACGACTCTCCATCTCTTAGTCTTGGACAGCGGTCTTGTCTCCATGACTCTGACTGTATCGCCAACACCGCACTCATTGTTCTCGTCGTGCGCTTTTAATGTGTATGTTCTCTTAACGATCTTACCGATGACCGGGTGCTTTACGTGGTTCTCGATAGCGACGACGACAGTCTTGTCCATCTTGTCGCTTACGACCTTCCCGATACGGACTTTTCTAAGATTTCTCTCCACGGTATTACTCCTTTCCATAAGTTTCCGTCATGCTCATCAAGCATCTTTTCTGGAAGAGATCACAGTCTGGATCCTTGCGATGTTCTTTTTGACCTCGGTGATCCTTGCTGTGTTCTTTAACTGATTGGTTGCATTCTGGAATCTCAGGTTGAAGAGCTCTTTCTTAGCGGAAACAAGTTCCTCTGTCAGTTCCTCAACAGATTTGCTCTGTAATTCCTTTAAGTATTCAGTAGATTTCATTTTGCACCGCCTTCCAGATCAGCCTTGGAGACGATCTTGGTCTTGATGGGAAGCTTGGTTCCAGCAAGACGAAGAGCTTCTTTAGCTGTTTCCTCATTTACGCCGGCAATCTCAAACAGAACTCTGCCGGGTTTGACTACTGCTACCCAGAATTCGACGGCGCCTTTTCCGGAACCCATTCGAGCTTCTGCAGGGTGTCTGGTGATAGGCTTGTCAGGGAAGATCTTGATCCAGATCTTACCGCCACGTCTCACATAACGGGTCATAGCGACACGGCTTGCTTCGATCTGGTTGGATTTGATCCAGCCGGGCTCGGTTGCTACAAGGCCATACTCGCCGTAGGCCAGTGTGTTGCCGCGCTGTGCGGTTCCGGTCAGTCTTGCACGGAACTGCTTACGATATTTAACTCTCTTCGGCATTAACATTATCTGGCACCTCCTTCACTTTCAGAGGCATTTTCTGCGTCCTTTTTGGAGGGCAGGATCTCGCCCTTGTAGATCCAGACCTTGACGCCGACCTTACCATAGGTTGTGTCAGCCTCAGCAAAACCATAGTCGATATCCGCGCGAAGTGTCTGCAGCGGGATCGTACCCTCGGAATAAGTCTCGGAACGAGCGATATCTGCGCCGCCAAGACGTCCGGAGCAGGAAGCCTTGATTCCAAGCGCACCGGTCTTCATGGTTCTTCCCATCGCAGACTTCATAGCACGTCTGAAGGAAACACGTCCTTCAAGCTGCTGTGCGATGTTCTCAGCCACAAGCTGAGCGTCTCTGTCAGGGCGCTTGATCTCTTTGATCTCAAGAACGACCTTCTTGTCCGTCATCTTCTGCAGCTGTTTCTTTGTGTTCTCAATCTCAGCGCCGCCCTTACCGATAACTACGCCGGGCTTTGCAGAGTAAACTGTAACCTTCACTCTCTCGGAAGCTCTCTCGATCTCGATCTTGGAGATGCCTGCGCTCTCAAGCTTCTTCTTGAGGAATTTACGGATGTTGTAATCTTCTACCAGCATGTCAGAGAAGTTGTCTTCAGCATACCATCTGGAATCCCAGTCCTTGATGATGCCGACTCTCAGGCCATGAGGATTAACTTTCTGTCCCATATAGGCTCCTTTCCATCACCCAAAACATTACTCTGCTGTTGCAGCAGGCTTCTCTTCAACCTTCTTCTCGTCAAGAGTGATATACAGATTGCTCATTCTCTTGTTGATTCTGTAAGCGCGGCCCTGTGCTCTGGGCTGGATCCTCTTCATGATCGGGCCGTTGCTTGCGTGGCACTCAGCGATATACAGATCAGCGCTGTTCATGCCAAGGTTGT
This sequence comes from Lachnospiraceae bacterium, assembly GCA_017449745.1. Taxonomy (GTDB): domain Bacteria; phylum Bacillota; class Clostridia; order Lachnospirales; family Lachnospiraceae; genus CAG-791. The sequence continues at coordinate 8,251 of JAFTFD010000288.1, read as the reverse complement.
TCTCTGCATTTGCGACTGCAGACTTTAATAATTTCAGGATCACGCCTGAAGCATATCTCGGATTGTACTCCAGAATACCAATTGCAGTAGTGACATCCTTGCCTCTGATGGCATCCATTACGAAGCAGGCCTTCTGAACCGGAATTCTAGCATAGGTGAGCTTCGCGTGCGGTCTTGTGTCCTTAACCGCATTTCTGGCTCTCTTTACTTGTGTTCTATGTCCGTTCGCCATAGATTTACACTCCTTTCCTAACCGTGGACCCTCTTATCAGGATCTTCTTTCATTCTTGTTATTTCCGCTGTGTCCACGGAAAGTTCTGGTCTGCACGAACTCGCCGAGCTTATGTCCGACCATATCCTCCGTAATGTATACCGGAACATGCTTTCTGCCGTCATGTACGGCAATCGTGTGTCCGACAAAAGACGGGAAAATCGTGGAACGACGGGACCACGTCTTAATAACCTGCTTATCCCCTGATGCGTTCAGTGCATCGACCTTCTTTAAGAGGCTCGCGTCAGCGAAGGGTCCTTTTTTCAGTGATCTGGCCATGTCTATCCTCCTTAATTATTTAATGGCTCTGCCGTTTCTTCTTCTTACAATGAGCTTGTCAGAAGCCTTCTTCTTACGAGTCTTGTAACCAAGAGCAGGCTTGCCCCAAGGTGTGCTGGGACCGGGACGTCCGACAGGTGCCTTACCTTCACCACCACCATGAGGATGGTCGTTCGGGTTCATGACGGAACCTCTGACGTGCGGGCGGATACCCATGTGACGGACACGGCCGGCTTTGCCGTAGTTGATCAGGTTGTGATCGATGTTGCCAACAACGCCGATGGTCGCTCTGCATACGAGCGGAACCATTCTCATCTCGCCGGAGGGAAGACGCAGTGTTGCGTAGCCGTTCTCCTTAGCCATGAGCTGTGCGCTGTTTCCTGCACTTCTTGCGAGCTGGCCGCCCTTGCCGGGATAGAGCTCGATGTTGTGCACGAGAGTACCTACAGGGATCTCGGACAGGGGCAGGCAGTTGCCTACTCTGACCTCAGCCTTGGGACCGTTCATGACAGTCATGCCGTCTGTCAGGCCCTGAGGAGCGAGGATGTAAGCCTTCTCGCCGTCTGCATAGCAGATCAGGGCGATGTTAGCTGTTCTGTTCGGATCATACTCGATTCCGATGACCTTTGCAGGAACGCCGTCCTTAAGTCTTCTGAAATCGATAACTCTGTACTTCTGTCTGTTTCCGCCGCCATGATGACGAACTGTGATCTTGCCCTGGTTATTTCTGCCTGCGTATTTCTTCTTGGAAGCAAGCAGGGATTTCTCGGGTGACTTCTTTGTCACTTCTGCGAAATCAGAACCGGACATATTACGTCTGGACGGGGTATAAGCGGTATACTTTTTAATTCCCATGATTCTTATTACTCCTTACCTAATGTTTGCACCGCATTGCGGCTGCTGCGATCAGAACGCCGCGCCGCTGCCGGCGGCAATATTGTTTTCTGCCGCTCTGTTATTGATCAAGAGGATCAAAGTCCGGAGAAGAACTCGATGTCCTTGGAATCCTCTGTGAGGAATACGACAGCCTTCTTAGCCTTTGCTGTATAGCCTACGACCATTCCTCTTCTCTTTTTTCTGGGTCTGCAGGTAATTGTGTTGACCTTCTTGACCTTGGTTCCCTCGAAAAGCTTCTCGACCGCTTCCTTGATCTGGATCTTGTTTGCTTCCGGGTGAACATAGAAAGTATATTTTTTCTCAGCTGTGATGTTCATGCTCTTCTCTGTGAGAACAGGCTTTAAGAGCACATCATAATATCCAAGTGCCGCCATTACGCATAAACCTCCTCAATCTTCTGAACCGCATCCTTTGTCAGGATCACAGTCTGTGCATTCATCACGTCGTAAACATTGATCGTGTTGGTGTAAGCTGTCTTGACGCCCTGTACGTTGTTCGCGGAGCGGACTACGTTCTGGTCAGCGTCGATGACGACCAGTGCCTTGCCGGCAACCTTGAGGTTGTCCAGAACCTTGACGAATTCCTTTGTCTTGGGAGCCTCAAACTTGAGCTCGTCAAGAACGATAAGCTTTCCGGATGCTGTGCGGTCTGTCAGTGCAGACTTAAGGGCAGCTCTCTTCTCTTTTCTGTTAAGCTTGAAGGAATAGTCGCGCGGAACGGGAGCAAATACGACACCGCCGTGTCTCCACTGAGGTGCTCTTGTGGAGCCCTGTCTTGCGTGTCCTGTTCCCTTCTGTCTCCAGGGCTTTCTGCCGCCGCCGGAAACCTCAGAGCGTGTCTTTGCCTTCTGTGTGCCCTGGCGGTTATTGGCCAGCTGCTGAACAACTGCCAGATGAACCAGGTGCTCGTTGACTTCTACGCCGAAGACGGCGTCGGAAAGTTCGATCGTGCCGACTTCCTTTCCTTCCATGTTATATAAAGATACGTTAGCCATTTTCGAATGGTCCTCCTTTCATCCGGGGAGCTGTTACACGTCCGCCTTCGTGGTCTCTTTGATCGTTACAAGGCCCTTCTTGGGTCCGGGAACCGCACCCTTTACGAGGATGATGTTCTTCTCAGCATCGACTCTGACGATCTCAAGATTGCGAACCGTAACCTTAACGCTTCCCATATGTCCGGGCATTCCCTTGCCTTTGAAGACTCTGCTCGGATCGGAGCTTGAGTTGTTGGAACCCTGATGGCGGTGGAATTTGGAACCGTGTGCCATGGGTCCTCTGTGCTGGCCTAATCTCTTGACTGTGCCCTGGAAACCTTTACCTTTGGTGATTGCAGTCACATCGACCTTATCGCCCTCAGCAAAGATATCAGCCTTGATCTCGCTGCCGAGCTCATAGTCAGCTGCGTTCTCAAAGCGGAACTCTCTGACAAACTTCTTGCTGGAAACGCCAGCCTTGTCAAAGTGGCCCTTCTCTGCTCTGTTGGTTCCGTGTCTGTGTGCAACCTCAACGCGGCCGCCCTTGTCCTTGGATGTGACTCTGTTGACGGAATCAACAAAACCGACCTGCACTGCCTCGTAGCCGTCGTTCTCAGCTGTCTTGACCTGAGTAACAACGTTCGGGCCTGCCTCAAGTACGGTTACAGGTACCAGTGTGCCGTCTTCTTTGAAGATCTGCGTCATGCCGACCTTCGTTGCCAGTATAGCTTTTTTCATTTTCTACCTCTTTCTACTCAATTATTTTGTGAGTGAATTCCCTACAGCGGACATCAATAACGACTTCCTTGGACTCCAGTCTGCTGTCTGACTGCCGGCTGACCTGCGGACCTCTCCGGAATCTTACCGGAGCGTCCTCGCCGCTGCCCATGGGCTGATTACCTTTTTCTCCGATGCGTTCACAGGTGCGCATCAAAGAAGATGTCATTCTAGTAGAGGTTTCTGTATCGCTGCATCCCTGCAGCAGCAAAACGCAGTCATCCCAGATCTTCGGACCTGCGGTGCTGCGGTTTACTCATATGAAGTATTACTTTGTCTGCATTTTGACGTTGATATAAACGCCTGCAGGCATTTCCAGTCTCTGAAGAGCCTCAACGGTCTTCTGAGTGGGTGTGATGACATCGATCAGTCTCTTGTGAGTTCTCTGCTCGAACTGCTCACGGGAATCCTTGTACTTGTGAACAGCACGGAGGATCGTCACAACTTCCTTCTTAGTAGGAAGCGGAACCGGTCCGCTGACCTGTGATCCGTTCTTTCTGACTGTCTCGATGATCTTCTTTGCAGAAGCATCGATCAGCTCGTGATCATATGCCTTCAATGTAATTCTCATCACCTGATTTGCCATAAAAAAAGTCGCCTCCTTTTCGCACTTTTTAATGAAGTACGACAAGCGGTGACTGTACACACTCCCGTGCGTGTCCTGCATCCTCCCAAAATTTATGCAGCCTCACCGGCTGCGGAAGATCCAGTCCATTGCGCACGTCGTTTCTGCACGGGGCAGACGATTCATCGTTATGCAATAGCGCATTCCAACTACGGTACAGTGACTTGTCGTCAGATCTTTGGGCTGTCCCGTCAGGTCTTTCATAGGACGCCCCAGACATTCGCTCCACGGAAAACCCGGTTGTAATGATCCCCTGCGGATCACAATGAAACCGGCAACCTCACGCTTCATAGCTATCATGTCACAGCGATGTATATTCTACTAAATGTTTGTAAGGAATGCAAGAAAAATATTTAAAATTTTTGTTACTTTTTTCAAATGAACAGAACAGGATGTCTTTTACGTCGTGACTGACGCAAGGAAAAGGCATCCTGTTCTGAATTGTTCTATCCAGTTCTGTTCTATCCTGCTCTGTTTTATGAAACAGAAACCGTATTATACCTCTTCAAACTCCTTCACTATAGCAGTTTCCGGAGCCGGTGTGACCAGCGAGACGATCACATTCACGATGATCGCGATAATGAACGCAGGAAGAAGCTCATAGATGTTAAGGATACCGCCCATCGGACGGATGGCGAATTTCCAGACAAAGATCATGATGCCGCCGACCAGCATGCCGCAGATCGCGCCGTATTTGTTGGATCTCTTCCAGAAAAGAGCCAGGAGCATGACAGGGCCGAAGCTTGCGCCGAATCCCGCCCATGCGAAGGAAACGATCTGGAAGACGGAGCTGTTGGAGTCCCATGCCAGGAAAATACCGATGATCGCGATGACGATCAGGCTTACTCTGGAGATGAACAGGAGCTTTCTCTCGTCAGATTCCATCTTGAAAAAGCCGACCAGGATATCATTTGAGACCGAGGAAGAAGCCGCCAGCAGCTGGGAGTCCGAGGTGGACATCGTGGAGGCCAGAATACCGGACAGAACGACACCTGCGATCAGCGCGGGAACTGCCCCGTAGCGTGCAAGGAGCTGGGAGATCTCGACAATGATCGTCTCAGACTGGGAACCTTCCAGGAGCGGAACCTTTCCGTTGACCGTCATGCCAAGGCCGACGATTCCGATGATCACGGCTGCTGCCATAGAGATCACGACCCAGATCGTAGCCACGCGTCTGGAGAGGGCGAGCTTATTCTCATCCTCGATCGCCATAAAGCGCAGCAGAATATGGGGCATGCCAAAATACCCGAGGCCCCATGCCATCGTCGATGCGATTGTCAGGGCAGAATAAGCGGTCGCCGTTCCTGTCGCGGGATCATGCATCTGGAAGAAAGAAAGATACCCTGCAAGACTCCTGGCATTGTCCGCTACTGCCCCTATGCCTCCTGCCTGTACCGTTCCGAAGATCAGGATCACGATCAGGGCAATCGACATAACGATACTCTGCATAAAGTCCGTTGTACTGGCCGCAAGGAATCCGCCCAGCGTTGTGTAAAGAATAATGACCACCGCACTCATGATCATGGCGACGTGGTACTCAATTCCAAACAAAGAAGCAAACAGTTTGCCGCATGCTGCGAAACCGGAAGCCGTATAAGGAACAAAGAAAACGATGATCCAGATCGCGGAGATCAGCGTCAGGACTCTCTGTTTGTCGCCATAGCGGTTTGCGAAAAACTGGGGAATCGTGATCGAATTATTTTTCTCCGAATAACGGCGAAGGCGTTTTGCTACGATCAGCCAGTTCAGATAGGTGCCGACCGCAAGGCCGATCGCCGTCCATCCCGCATCAGCTACGCCGGAGAGATAAGCGACACCAGGCAGTCCCATCAGCAGCCAGCTGCTCATGTCCGAAGCCTCAGCGCTCATTGCCGTCACAAAAGGACCCAGCTTTCTGCCTCCAAGGTAGAAGTCTCCCATCGTCTCATTCTTTTCTGAGAACTTGAAACCGACCCCCATCATCAGAAACAGATAAGCGGCCATAGCGATCAGCATAAAGATCTGTGAAGAACCCATTACTAATATCCTCCTAAAAATATCTTTGGCTCATCCGGACCTTCCTTTAAATCTCCGTCAGGAAGACCGTCCTCTTTGCCCGAAAGAGTCTTTCCTATTTTAGTGGATATAATTCATCGCGTCAACACTTTAATTTACTAAACTATCGCTATTCAAAGTAAATCAGGGCAAGAATTCTTATGTATCATGCTTGTATGTAAGCATAAGAATCCTTGCCCTGATTTGAATGCGAAGCAGGAACCGTGTTCTTTAATTACCGATAAAACGGCCGGCTGCGCCGCACGGGAGAACCAGGTCTGTACCCGACACGGGCAGTCCGACTTCATCCGCTTCTACATCACCGCGGAAGGTACCGTCAAACGCACTTTTCAGCAGATAGCGGAGCACTGCAGGCTGCAGGCCTGTCGTATAAGAATTTAAGAGGACAAAGAGCGGTTCCTCTGCCAGGATCTGTTTAAGAAGGCAGACAAACTCATAAATGTTGTCTTCCATTTTCCAGATCTCACCCTTGGGTCCGCGCCCGTAGGAAGGTGGATCCAGGATCACAGCGTCATAATGGTTGCCGCGGCGTATCTCTCTTTCGACAAATTTAACACAGTCGTCTACCAGCCAGCGGATCTTTGCGTCTCCAAGCCCGGAGAGCATGGCATTTTCTTTTGCCCAGCCCACCATTCCTTTTGAGGCATCCACATGCGTCACTTCTGCGCCCGCTGCGGCTGCCGCCACTGTAGCGCCGCCAGTATACGCAAACAGATTCAGGACTTTTACCGGCCTTGGATCGTTACTGCGCGCTCTCTCCAGTACAGCGCGGCGGATCATGGGGGCGAACCAGCTCCAGTTGACCGCCTGCTCAGGAAAAAGGCCGGTATGCTTAAAGCTGAAAGGCTTCAGTCCAAAGGTCAGTTCTTTTTCCAGGCCTTCCTCCAGCTGCAGCTGATAGGTGATCCTCCACTCTTCCGGAAGATCAAAGAATTCCCAGCTGCCGCCGCCCTTTGCGCTTCTGTGATAATGGCCATTGACCTTATTCCACTGTTTTCCCCTGGAGGTATTCCAGATCACCTGGGGATCCGGACGAATGAGGCGGTATTCTCCCCAGCGCTCCAGTTTTTCCCCTCGGGAAGTATCCAGAACTTCATAATCTTTCCAGTTGTCTGCGATCCACATATGCTTTCCTTCTATAAAATATGGTAACTGTTCACGTTCTCAGTACCAGGTCCGCGACCAGGTCCACGACCGGGTCCTCGACCAGATCCGCGACCGGGTCCTCAGTTAGAACAGCTTGTCATCAAATTCTCCTGTTAAAGAAACTTTGCTTCGCATAGTTCATGATATAACCTTGCGATTGGAAGACCGACGACATTATTATAGTCGCCCCGAATTCCTTTTATAAAGATACCGAATCCTCCCTGGATTCCATATGCCCCGGCCTTGTCATCGCATTCCCCGGTATTGACGTAAGTACGGATCTCTTCTTCTGTCATCGAATATACATCTACAAGAGTCTCTTCAAAGAAAACCCTCTTCTTGAAGTTTCCTTCTCCATCCGTATAAAGGATCGCGACACCCGTCATTACACTGTGCGCATCTCCCTGGAAGGACCTGATCATCCTCATGGCATCTTCTCTGTCAGAAGGTTTTCCCAGGATCTCGCCTTTATGAACGACGATCGTATCCGCGCCAATGCAGCAGATCTGCTCAAGTTTATCATGACAGCTGTTGTCGCCTTCATGCTCTAAGCCTGTTTTCGCTTCCGGGTTCTCCTTGACAGGCCTACTGATAATTTCCTCACAGGCCTCCTTATGGTTATCCATGAAAAGCTTCTCAAAGACCTCTCTCGCTTTATGCTCTGCCAGATCGCGCACAAACTCAGACGGATCGCCTTTTCTGCTGATCTCTTCTCCAACGGCGGGGATGATCTCACAGTTTATTCCTGCCTGGTGCATTAATTCTCTTCTTCTTGGTGATGCTGATGCCAGAATGATTCTGTAACTCATAAACTTCCTTTTGTTATCTCTTTAACTTATAGTACGTGATCGTTATACACGGCTGCAGCATGACAGTGAATAACATATCAAGCAAGCTCGTAATTGTTATACACGGTAACGCCGTGAAACTCATAACAAATTAAGCAAATCTGAAATTTTTATACAAGGTAGCGACCTGAAAACATATAAAAAACAAAGCAAACCAAAGATTTTTATACATGGTAACGCCCGTGAAGCGCATAACAAATCAAACAAGTCCGAAATTGTTATACACGGTAACGTCCCTGAAACGCATAACAAATCAAGCGAGCCAAAGATTGTTATACACCGCAGCGACCTGAAAATGCATAACAAATCAAGCAATCCCAAAATTGTTATACATAGCAGCGACCTGAAAATGCATAACAAATCAAGCAATCCCAAAATTG
>JAFTFD010000287.1 GCA_017449745.1 Lachnospiraceae bacterium | reverse complement strand
GCGATGCCCCTTTCTGTCATGAAAGACCCTGGCATCGTCTGGCTGGTCAAAGCGGATCAGGTCATAGCTCCTGCCCTGCTCATCCCTTCCGGTAAATTTCAGGACATTTCTGTTTTTGCCAAGGATCGCTGACAGAGTCAGTTCCAAATTCCGCATTACGAAAACAGGTCGGGGATTCGCCGTACCGCAGGGCTCCAGCAGGCTGAATTCGCGGATGAGTGCTTCGGTAACATACTGCATAGGAAGCTCCATGTCAATATGCAGCGTATCCTGCAGCTGTTCCGGCCTTAAGCCGCTCTTTTCGTTAAGGCACCTGCGCAGCTCTTTGAGGTCTTCTTTTCTGATCGTAAGGCCTGCCGCCATTTTATGGCCGCCGAATTTTACGAACAGGCCGCTGACCTCGTTCATATGGCCGTACATGTCATAATCTTCTATGGAGCGTCCGGAACCTTTCAGCAGTTCCGGGTCTTCCGCGCTTCCTGTCAGGACAAAAGTTGGCCTGAAATAGCGCTCTTTGACCCTGCCCGCCACGATCCCGGCAAGTGATTCATGGAGGGATGGCAGATACAGGACAAAGACGGTGTCTCCCAAAAGTCCGGTCACCGGATCCTCTACCATGGCAAGCGCATCCTCCACGCCTTTCTCGGTCATAGATTTGCGGTTGTCATTCAGCACTTTAAGCTCCGCTGCCATCTGCATCGCCGCGGCGCTGTTTTCTTCAGAGAACAGGGCAAGCGCCCTCTCTGCCGAATCCAGTCTTCCCGTCGCATTCAGGCACGGACCTATGACAAAACCAGCGTGATAGCAGGTGAGCTCCTTATCCTTGAGCCCGGATGCCGTGATCAGGCTCATCAGTCCTGTGTTCCTGCTCCTCTGCGCCTCCGCAAGGCCGTATCTGACAAGGATCCGGTTTTCATCCTGCAGCGGCATGACATCACAGACGGTGGCGATCCCCGCAAAAGCGAGCAGATCTTTAAGCAGTTCCTTGACCGGTGTGTCAAAACTGTTCTCTCCAAGATCCGGCAGCCCGAGCATCGCCTGGGCAAGTTTAAAAGCTACAGCAGCTCCGCAGATCTCTGTAAACGGATAATAGGTATTCCCCGTCTCCTGTTCCACGAGCTTGGGCTCGATCACAGCGTCTGCCGGCGGCAGCTGATAGATCTTTTTATCCGAACCACCGTTCGGATCGAGAGAAAAGGGAATCTCGTGATGGTCGGTAACGATCACCGTTATACCGAGTTCTTTGGCCCTGGCCAGCGGAATGGCAGCTGCAATACCATTGTCGCAGGTCAGGATCGTGTCAATGCCGTCTCTGTGAGCCTCTTCCACGAGACGGATGTTGATCCCGTATCCGTCTGCCACCCTGTCCGGAAGCCTTACGTCAGCGAGGCCGCCTAAAAAGGTAAGCATCCTCAAAAGAATATAAGAGGAGCAGATCCCGTCGACATCGTAATCGCCGATAATACGGATCCTGGAAGAGCGATCGATCTTCTCATGCAGGATCCTGCATGCACGGTCCATATCGTGCAGCAGCATGGGGCTGTGCAGGTCATTCAGTTTTCCGTTCAGATACTGTCTCGTCGCCTCTTCACCGAGGACCCCTCTGTTGCGAATGATCCTCGCAGTGATCGGTGAGATCCCGCAGGCAGAGGCGATCGCGGCAAAATCCGCGCCTTTATTTGCTACCAGCCATTTCGCCATCTTTTACAGTCTCCATGGTATGCAAAACGGAGTGCCCCGGCCAGGATGACCTGTCGGGACACTCCAGTTAAATTCAGCTGGGTCTGTTCAATCTTCCGAACATAAACCCTTACGTACAAGCCGCTTAGATCACAGTCTTGGCTTTTTTGCTCTCCTCATACTGCTTTTTGCGCTCAGCCTTATCCTTGGCGCGCTTCTGCTCCTGATAGAGACCGGAATCATCGTGCTTGGGCTTGAACTTCTGTCTGAGAACGAACCACAGTGCACCGGTGATGCAGATGGAAGAATAAGTACCCGCCAGGATACCGGCCATGATCGGCAGTGCAAATTCCTTGATGGAGGAAACGCCGAAGATATACAGCGTAAAGACCATAAAGAATGTCGTCAGGGACGTAAACAGGCTTCGGGACAGCGTATCCGTAATGCTCCTGTTGACAAGCTCTGTAAGATCCTGGTCTTTTCTGCGGATACGGAGGTTTTCTCTGATACGGTCGAAAATAACGATCGTTGCGTTGATTGAATAACCTACGATCGTCAGCATGCACGCGATGAACGTGGAACCGACGGAAACTCTCAGCAGCGCGTATACGGTCAGAACGACCAGCACGTCATGTGCAAGTGCGATGACAGCAGATGCGCCAAAGCGCATATCGCGGAAGCGGAACCAGATGTAAACCAGCATCAGGATCAGGGCGAGGACCACGGCCACAAGAGCATCTCTCTTCATCTCAGAACTGATCGTTGAGCTGATCGTCTCCGCTGTAATGCTCTCTTCCTTGATTCCAAAAGCATCGGTCAGGCTGTTGGCCAGCTGCTCTCTCTCGGAAACATTAAGTGTTCTGGTCTTGAAAATGACCTCATTGGTCCCGGCAACCTTCTGTACCTGAACATTGGCGTCTCCGGTTACTTTCTCAAAGAGCGGGACAGCCTGGGCATCCAGATCTTCCAGGGAGTAATCTGTGTCAAATGCGACGTTGGTGGATGTGCCGCCAACGAAATCAAGGCTGTAATTCAGGGCGCCGACACCGCGGGCTGCATTTACTGCCATGAGGACAAATCCAAGAGCGATCACAGCGATGGAGCAGGTAAAGAACAGCTTTTTCTTTCCGAGGAAATCGATCAGGGCTCTCTTCTTGCCTACGCCGTACCACTTTTTATCCTTTGCAAACAGTGTGTAGAAGCAGTTCATCAGCCACTTGGTGATAAACAGGGCTGTGAACATGGACAGAACGATACCAAGGGCGAGCGTCTGGGCAAATCCCTTGACGGAACCGCTTCCGCGAAGTCCGAGGACTGCAGCAGCGATCAGTGTTGTCACGTTGCCGTCTATGATGGCGGACAGAGCTTTCTGATAACCGGTGTCAATAGCTGCGCGAACAGATTTGTTCTCAGCCAGTTCCTCGCGGATACGGGCGAAAATAATAACGTTCGCGTCGACAGCCATACCGATGGACAGCAGGATACCTGCAATTCCGGGAAGAGTAAGGGTTACGTCAAAGCCGTTGAGCAGAACGACCATAAGGCCGATGTAGATCAGCAGCGCAAGGCTGGCGGCAAAGCCGGGCAGCAAATAGACCGCGATCATAAAGATAACGACCAGGACGAAGCCGACGATACCGGCCTTCATGGAGGTGTCGATTGCATTCTGGCCAAGCTGGGCGCCTACTACGTTGGAACGCAGCTCTTCCAGCTCTACTTTCAGTCCGCCGATTCGAATCGTGGAGGCAAGGATATTAGCCTCTTCGATCGTGCTCTCGCCGGTAATGACTGCCTGTCCTCCGGTGATCACGTTCTGGACTCTGGGAACGCTGATGAATGCGCCATCATAATAGATACCGATCGTCTCGCCTTTTGAAAAAGCTCTCTCGGTAGCATCTGCGAATTTCTGTGTACCTTCATCGGTAAAGG
>JAFTFD010000286.1 GCA_017449745.1 Lachnospiraceae bacterium | reverse complement strand
GGAGGAATTCACTATGGCATTTTTCAACAGCGCAGTTGAAGTACTGCAGACCCTCGTCGTGGCACTTGGTGCCGGTCTCGGCCTTTGGGGCGCGATCAACCTGCTGGAAGGTTACGGCAATGATAACCCCGGCTCAAAATCACAAGGTATGAAGCAGCTGATGGCTGGCGGCGGTGTCGCTCTTGTCGGTATCACTCTCGTCCCTCTTCTGTCCGGGCTTTTTGGCTGATCGAAAAGGAGGTAACACCCCTTGGAAGAAATTCTCGAAAAGATCACGGAATGGCTCAAGGGAATGCTGGTGGAAGGTACCATGCACAATCTTTCCGGCATGTTCGACGCTGTAAACCGCCAGGTAGCAGATGTTGCCTCGCAGGTGGGCAGGACTCCGGCAAGTTTTTCCCCGGGGATCTTTGCCGTGATCCGGAACATTTCTGAGACCGTGATCATTCCTAGCTTTTCTGCATATTTCCTTTGTCCTTCAGGAGAAAAATGTACCCCGTCAAACAGGATGTCTATACTCCAGTCTGCGGTATCAGCAAAAATAAGGCCGTTTTTCTCAGCAATGGATTTATACAGATTGCTCAGTAAAAGGGCTTCCCTGATTACATCCTGACTCCGGACCCACTCACCGGCCTGCAGATGCGGAGGGGAGAGCAGCAGGATCTTCAGATTATTGTTTTGCCTGAGGATATGAGTGACAAAGCTGCTCATCTTCGCAGCTGTCATTTCTGCAGTATATCCATTCAGAAGATCATTAGTACCCAGCATGATTATCACCAGATCATGCTTATTTTTTTGAATCAGATCATCATAAAAGGCATATGTCTGCGCAGTGGGAACACACAAACCATTCTGTCCATTTAATCGTACCTGGTACCGATGTCTTGGGTCACAGTTCAGAGGAGTGCGGGCTTTATGTTTCATGTCAGCAGTGGGGCACGGGGACAGGTTCCTTGACCCACCCGTGACCCATTTTAAACTGACATGATAAAAGCGTCTGCCCGGTCGATCCAGCCTTCGACGGAGGTGGCGCGTCCATCGCCAAAGCCGTGCTCGGCGTGTTCTCCTTCCTCAAGTACAGCGGGAATGGATAGATTGTCGAGGCATTCTTTCAGGCGTTCCGAATTGACAGGCGGGACAGTACTGTCGTCTTTACCGCAGACAATGTAGCAGGGGGGATAGTCTCTGCTCATGTGAGCATCGACATCGTATTCCTGCAGCAGGGCTTCGGAGGGTTTCCTGCCAAACATAGTGCTGAGACAGAATTTCATGACCGGGCTGCTGCCACAGAGTGTGTGATTAATAAAAGTGTAAACCGGTATCAAGGCTTTCGGCTTCGGCAGGTCATAGGTCATATAACCGTGGTTATCTGTACCAAAGATCGAAATCAGGCTGGCTCCGGCAGAGAAGCCGCCCACTACATATTCCGCACTGATGCCGAACTGTTCCTTCCTGGCGAGTATCATTTTCAGTGCTGCCGCAAGATCATCCAGCGGTTTCGGGAGCAGTTTCTTGCCGCCTACCCGATAGGTGAGGGCGAAGGCATCATAGCCAAGCTCGTTGAAACGGGCCATCACAGGGTACGCTTCCACGGCAGAGCAGACGCTGGAGTAGGCGCCGCCCGCACAGATCAGAACAAAAGGCTTCGGCCCGCGGTCTTCCTTCTTTGGAAAAAACACTACATTCACATCTTTCTTTGCTTTATCGCCGGCACATTCAGAATCGGAGTAAACAGGGTACAGGGCTTCTCCTGCCTGCAGCACTTCCCTGAGGCGGGACAGGCCGTATACGATGCTCTCGTGGTTCCACCCTGACGCTTCCTGTTTTTCCAGAGTCATACCGCCCATCATCATTCCAAGAAAACCCGGTGTATATAATACGTACTTCCCGGCATTTCCGAATTCAGGAAGCTTCATCAGATCCTTCATTTTGATCTTCGGGGAGATATTCATAAGTTCCATATTGTTCCCTCCTTACAGGTATTGAATGCAGGGAAGACCTCTGTTTCAGATTTTAAAAAAAACGTGTTACGGAGGCCTTCCCACACTGTCTGCTTATTATTTGTATTGTCCGCTTACGGCGTGCTCAAAGATCCGGCCGTCAGGCATGACGATGGTGGCGTCCACGCCTTCCGGGATTTCGACATTCAGAGTAAAACCACCCTCTGCCCCATTTCCGGAGTCGATGCCATCACGCTGCCAGGCAGCAGTAATATGGCCGGAAACGCTGTCAAAGGAAGCCTTCGCCCAGGTCAGGGTGCCGCCCGGATGCGGTGCTATCTCTATGCGGGTGTAGCCCGGCTCAAGAGCGCGGATGCCGCAGCAGCGGGTCCAAAGCCATGATAAGGCAGCTCCGGGAGAATAGTGGTTCTGGGATTTGCCCCGGACCTTCCCCGACGCGGGATCGATCGCATCCCACCCTTCCCAGATCGTGGTCGCGCCGCGGTTCACTTCATAGAGCCAGCCGGGACATTCCTCATTTTCAAGGAGCCGGTAAGCAGTCTCGGTGCAACCGTTGTCAGTCAGAACATTTAGAACCTGATAGGTACTGAGGAAACCGGTACCGATCCTGTAATGGTTGCCAATGACCAGATCATTTAGCTTAGCAGCAAGTCTCTTCTTTACTTCCCCTTCTGCAAGCCCCATATATAACGGGCGGACATATTTACACTGCCGTGTCTGCTTCAGATTGCCATCCTTTAAAAAACGTTCATTATAAGCACGCTTGATCTGGTCTGCAAGTTCTCCGTATTTAACTGCATCCACGTCCCTGCCAAGGATCTTAGCCGCATCCGCAAGAGTCCGGGCAGAATAATAAAACCAGGCAGTGGCCACTTCGTCATCAGGCGACAGATAAGGTTTGATTCCATCCACAAGATTCATCGCTCCCGGCTCAAGCCATTCACCATAATGATAACCGGAATCGAGAATGAACCGGTTGTCGCCGTCCTTCCTGAAACGGTTGCGAAAACTCGTGCGGCCGGCTGCCCGCTGAACATTGTAATCAACAAAACGGCGCATGCCTTCGTAGCTTTCCTGCAGGATCGCACGGTCTCCATAGACCTGGTACTGCCGCATGGGAATCTGCGTGATCGCATCCGCCCAGCCTGCTGCTCCGGGGGTAGTCTCGTTGGATTTTCGGCTCATCATATAGACCCGCGGTACAATCGAGACAGGGGCTCCGTCCGGTCGCTGCGTAAGCAGCAGATCCTTCATCCATTTGCCGATGAACTTTCTTGTGTCTGCCAGAAGGTCTGCCGTCTCAATGAAAACATTGATATCGCCGCACCAGCCGGAGCGTTCCCTGTGCGGACAGTCAGTGGGGATATCAACGAAATTTCCCTTCAGTGACCACTCGAGGTTTTTCACAAGACGATTGATTTTCTCATTCGAGCAGGAAAACTCACCGGTCATCCTGCAGTCAGAATAAACTGCCGTAGCTGTAAAATTCTCCGCCTTCACTTCTTCCGGCCAGTCGACGACCTTGACATAACGGAAACCGCAGATCATAAAGACCGGCGTATACTCCTGTGTACCGTCTTTAAGTTCATAAACCAGTTCCTGCCCTGTCCGCAGAATTCTGTCATCTCCAAGGTTGGAGGTGGTAAAATTTCCGTTCTGGTCAATAGCCTCACCATGATACAGCCGGCAGATCTGCCCTGCACTTCCGGTGACTCTGAACGAAACAAAACCGGCAATATTCTGTCCGAAATCCAGTACAGTCTCCCCGTTCGGCGTGTGCAGCACCTGCGGCTTAAAAGTCTCGTGTGTACAGACGATCTCACCCTCAGAGGGTACCAGCATGCCGCCATATGTGCAGGGAATACAGGTCTGCCAGGCACTGTCATCGTAATCCGCAGCTGTGAAATCGCCGAAAACTGCCTCTGCCTTCGCATCATAGTGTTCAACGAATTTCATGTCCTGTTCACGGACAGGCCCCTGGTCAGACCAGTGCCAGCTGCTGTCGGTTTCAATAACCTCAGTATGGTCTGCATACACGAGTTCAAGGCGGGCCGCAAGTGCAGTGATGTCACCGTATGTCGCACGCATGCCCATGGGGCCGCAGCTGCCGCGATACCAGCCGTCTCCTACCATGGCAGCAACCACGTTTTTGCCTTCCGTGATCAGCCCGGTCACCTCATATGTCTGGTACTGCAGACGAAGGGCATAGTCCGTATAGCCCGGTGTATAAAGGCTGTTGTCAGGTTTGATGCCGTTGATCAGCGGAATATAGTTGCCAAGCGAGGTCATCGTCAGTTTTGCGCTCTGCAGACCGCTTCCGGCATGAAAAGTTTTTCGAACATAAACAGCAGGCAGAACGTGGCCCTTTATGTTAAAAGGACCGGTTTGCCAGGTGACAAAATTTAGTGTTACTTCCGTATACTGCTTCTCTTCCGGATACTGGTTCTGGTTCTTGTTTTGATTCATGAATGCCTCCCGAGCACTTCGGCTGCCATGCGGTCAATATCTTCTTTTGTCAGTTTATACTTCAGTCCGAACAGCAGGGCGCCAAGTGCGGCAAATACGGCAGGCATGATGATCACACATGCGATTATGCCGCTGTGAGATGCCGCAGAGAGCCTTGCCCCTGCCTGGAAACCGGTTGCTGCCAGAACATATCCCGGTATCGCACCTGCAACACCCTGTCCGACTTTTGTGATAAAGGAACTGAGGGAAGCGATTGCCGCCTCGACTCTCTTGCCTGTTTTATGCTGAATATAAAGTGTATTGTCGGCCTGAATTGCATACATAAGGGTAGAAGCCATTCCGCCGCCTAATCCTGCCACGATGGTGCCGATGTATGCCAAAGGAAGTGAAGTCGGGGCCAGAATACGGATTCCGTATCCAACAGCGGCGACAGCCAGGCCGATGGTATAAATTTTCTTCTTTCCGGTCTTATTAGAGATGATAGGACCAAGAAACATTCCGGGCAGCATACCGACCATAGACACGCCGGAGACGCCCGCCATCAATGTGAGATCCCCCATGATGTAAGTAAAGAAATAGCTGTTTGCGCCGGACTGCACGAAGCTTGCCAGGCAATAGCACAGACTTGCCATAAAGGTAACTATGACCGGCTGTGCGACCAGAAATTCCATCATTTCCTTAAATGTATATTTCTCTTCTTCTGTACCTGCGAAAGGCACACGTTCTTTCACGCCAAGGGCCCCGATCACAGAGAAGGCGATCATGATCCCGGTGTAGAGGAAAATCAGCAGGTAGTAATCTTTCAACGTACCGCCTGCTACAATGATAGGGCCGGTGATCGAGACGATCATGCCGCCTAGAATCAAGCCGACCATTTTCCAGACAGACAGTGTATTTTTCTCTTTCAGATCGGCTGTCATAACAGGCATCAAACCATTGGTAGGGATATCCATGATATCAAAAGTCCAGCCCAGCAGAAGGTAACTGACGTAGACTACCACATACTTGCCTGCGGGGATCCAGACGGCACCAAACCAGAGCAAAATATAGTTGATACCGCAGATGATGGCACCCAGGATAATGACCGGGCGGAATTTGCCAAGCTTAGTGACCGGGAATCGATCCAGAAGATAACCCATAACAGGATCGCTGATACCGTCCATGATCTTGGAAATTAAAAACAGCGTCGCAATTTTCCCCGCGTCAAGGCCGACGACATCTGTGTAAAAGATCAGGAAGAATGTCGATAGCAGCATCATGACCGGAATGTTGCCGAGATTGATCAGAAAATAAGATACTTTTTCCCCTAAACGGATACGGTTTGGATCTTTTGTTTTACTCATGGCTCATTTCTCCTTTATATGAATAAACCAACAGTGAATCATCTTTTGACTGACACTGGCTGTGGCGGATCAGCCTGCTGCCGTTTATCTTTGGGCGAATTCATTTTTCATGAATTCCGTTTGTCAATGACTTAATAAATTATGTCGAATCCTCCCGATCCTATTATTGATTATACGCTGAATTTATGCTAATTTTTATGAGGATTCCTGTTGAAATTCTTATCGAATTCTGCTGTTTCATGTCAGGATCACAATTAGGAGAACTGCTGTTCATGTCGGAATTACAATTAGGAAAGAGCAAACAAGGAAGATCAGTCCAAAAAAGGAAAATGACATGATTTCAAGAACAGACACGAATATGCTGATCAATTATGTTCTTACTGATCAGCTTCATATGGAGTTTACAACAGATGAGGGACAGGCTGCAGGTCTGCAGCCGTTCAGGGAGTTCATGGGGGCTTTGCCGAAAGATATGACGCAGCCGCATTATCTGGACGCTGATATCCATTATGTGAAGCAAAGCGGCTTCCTTTATCAGGTCGAAGAAGAGATTCGATGTTCTCTTCTGTTTCCGGTCGTAATCTGCAGAGGTCTCTATCCGCCCTCCCACTATACAAAACGATCTGAATGGCCGCTGTACCAGCTGATCTATACGCACAGAGGAAAAGGAATGCTCAATATCAGAGATCATTTCTATCCCTTAAGTCCCGGAACTTTCTGCCTGATCGACTGCCGGCAGTATCATTATTTCTATGCTGACTGTCCGAATGGCTGGGAGTACTCTTTTATCCATTATGAAGGACCGGGAGCGCGTCTGTTGTTTGAGGCAGCGGCAGAAAACGGTGCCGTGTGGGATAATATGCACGAGAGTCCTGCAAGGCAGATCTATGCTCAGCTGTTTAAGCTGAATGAATATGATGGACCTGATTTTGACCTGCGTTTTCATAAACTGATGACAGATCTTCTCTATGAACTGATCACAACAAACGCAGGTACTCCTCAGGATCACATGCGTACCCCCGAGTGGCTGGGCAGTACGCAGACTTACATCCATGAGCATTTTAACGAGAACCTAACCGTTGAGGAACTGGCTGACATGGCTCATCTTAGCGCCAGTCAGTTTTCACACCGATTCAAAAGCTTCATTGGGCTGGCTCCGATCCAGTACCAGTACCGGGTTCGGATCAATCAGGCACTGACCTGCCTCTCCGGTTCCGATCTTCCGATTGAACAGATCAGTGAAATGATCGGTTTTCACAATATGGCCAATTTTTATTCTGTGTTCCGCAGCATGACCGGTGAAACGCCTGCCAGATACCGCCGCAGGCAGAGAATTGCAAAGGGAACCCTACCCGAAAAATCATTCCATTAAAAAAGTTGCGGTTCCAACCGCAGCTTTTTCGTTTAAACACCTATGAAGTAATCAATCTTAGGAATGTATGTCTATCTGAAAAAGTGAACTTCCGCGCGGAGTTCACTTTTTTTAAAATAATGTGGTCAAATGAAAAACTAAATTCCGCTGACATACCCATTCGGTCTCCTGAGAC
Source organism: Lachnospiraceae bacterium (assembly GCA_017449745.1). GTDB lineage: Bacteria > Bacillota > Clostridia > Lachnospirales > Lachnospiraceae > CAG-791. The sequence goes on along the minus strand of JAFTFD010000286.1, from coordinate 870 downwards.
GGAATTAAAATTTTCACTTTACGTACAGTTTTTTCCATCGATAGTATGTCCGGTCTGATATGTCCAGGATATCACATGCAGCGATGAGGCTGGCTCCATTTTCGAGAGCTTCATCAATAAGCATGATGGCAATACCGCGATCTGAGGCGTTTATTTTCCGTCCTCGGGATCCCCCCAGATCGCATTTGCTTTTTTTGACAATACGAGCAGGGCAGCTGCTTCCGCGAGGGCCTTATCCTTCCGGTTGATCTCCTTTTCGAGCTTTTTGCGTTCCCTTTCGGAATCCTTCAGCTCCTTGTTCAGACGGGCCGCTTCTTTAGCAACACCGCCGTTTGCGTTCATACAGGCATCGCGCCAGAGTTTGATCTCTTCCACATAGATGCCCTTTTTACGGGCGTATTCGGCAAGTTCGGTTTCGTTCATGGAATACGTTTCCATGACAATAAGGAATTTATCCTGAGTGCTCCACTTTTCGGCAGGAGCATCAGAAGCGGGAACAGCCTGGCCATTCCTGCGGGTCTCATTCCTCCAGTTGCGGAGGGTCTGTTCTGCGATTCCTTCCTGCTTAGCAATCTTATGGATGGGTTCATTGTTGGGTGGAAGCATACGTCTGAGAATTGCTTCCTTAAGTTCAGGGGAATAGTTCATCGTGATCTTCTCCTTCCTGTGATAGTTCTATACTACCACAAAACGGTTTTGGATCACTGACAACTATTCTGACACACAGGGATAATAAGATCGATCTGCTTTAGACAGTCTCATGTGATCTTAAACATTCTACCTCCATCATCCAAAGCGCTTATTCGAAGGTATATTCGGAAATATATCGAATTATATTTGACATATTTCCGAAAGATACTTACACTGTAG
>JAFTFD010000019.1 GCA_017449745.1 Lachnospiraceae bacterium | reverse complement strand
TTGATAAATTCAGAGAGAGACTGATCGACCGGTTTGAACAGACCTCTGTCAGTGTGATAAACGCGGGCATCGCCGGCGATAACCTGATTAGTATGGTGAAAAGAGCAGACAGAGACGTAATCCGTTACCAGCCGGATCTTGTACTGATCAATGGATCACTGAACTGGAATGCTTCCATGGGTACGACCGAACAATATGCAGAGCTGCTCACAGGTCTTGTCAGAAAAATTAAAGCCGGGACGGATGCGGACATCATTCTGCTTACGCCGAACGGAGACCTCCCGAATACGACCTTTGAGGCGCTGGGGATAAAGGCAGAAGAGGTGACCACGCCGGAACGTTGTGAGGTTATCCGGCGGATCGCTGAAGAGGAACAGGTATGCCTCGCCGACGTCCGGAAGGTCTGGGACCGTGCAGCAGACCTCGGCTGTCCCTGGAAGGAATTGCTTGCAAATGGTGTCAATCATCCCTCTGTGGAAGGACACGAAGTGTATGCGGATGTTCTGATGCAGCTTCTGGATTGATGGGAGGAATTCAGTATGGAAAAGATCTATATTTGGGGAGATGAAATCCCCGGAAACTCTTCCCGGCTGAAGGCGGGAGATATGGACATAAGGAAAGGGGCGCGGCCGCTGACCTCTATGCTGCGTATGCTCGGGGCAATCCGCAGCAATGAAGTGCTTCCAAAACATAAACAGGCATATGACAGCTATACCTATGCAGGAGGAATCAGCAGGGGCAGAGAAAAAGCAACTTACGAAGACGAACCGTATCTTGTTCCGTTTCTCAGTGAAGGAGCCCGGAAGGCAGTGATTATTGTTCCGGGCGGGGCTTATGCCTATAAGCAGACCGATGCCGACGCGGAGGGAAAGCAGGCGGAGGGTGATCTGGCAGCCCGGGTCCTGAATGAAGAAGGTGTCAGCGCTTTCGTGCTGTGGTACAGGACGAATCCATACCGCATGCCGGTGCCGCTGCTTGATCTGCAGAGAGCCATCCGCTTTGTGCGCTTTCATGCGCACGAATACGGGATTGATCCGGGTCATATAGGACTGCTTGGGTTCAGTGCAGGCGGATTTGAGGTGCTCGGGCACATCAATCTGATTCATGGAAAAAATCTGTTTCCGGATCAGTATCACCCTGATGAAGTGGATGAAGTCAGCGATCATGTTTCTGCAGCAGCCTGCGGATACCCGATGGTCGGATTTCGCAGCGGTTCCTCCATGTTGTATAACTGCTTCCCGGCAGAAGAGGTGAATGACCCGGAAAAGAGAGAACAGCTTCTCTCCGACTGGGACTGTGCGGCGCATATCACGAGCGGTGATGTACCGCAGTTTATCACTTACGGCACGAAGGATCAGCTGATTGACCCGGTCTATACAGAGGAGTACATTCGACGTCTGAAGGAGGCGGGCGGAGAGGTTGTGCTGGTCCGGATCGATGGAGCCGGACATGGCTATGGCGCAGCTACCGGAAAAATGAAAAAATGCGGGCTGTGGATAACGGAGTATAGGAAATGGCTTAAGCTATCGCTCTGATGAGCGGGACAGATCCGCATGCCGGGGTGATCTCGCAACAGAGTTGGAGAAGTCCTGCCTGTAAACGGCGGGGCTTTTTCCTTTTTTGCGTCTGAAAACGGTGGCGAAGTGGCTGGAGGAGGAAAACGCAAGGAACCGGGCGATTTCAGAGATGGAATAATCGGAATTGCGCAGCAGGTTGCAGGCCCTTTCAATTCGTTCATCGAGGATGTACTGCTTGAGGGAAATTCCCTCCGCCTTTCGGAAGGTCCGCGAGAGATGCTCCTGACTCACACTCAGACTGTCTGCAATATCCCGGCAGAAGATCTCTTCATGGAGATGTTTGTAAATATAATCCTTGGACTGTTGGACAAGATAATGATATTCCCGGTTTTCATAATCCTGCATAAGCTCGCTGATTTTGCACAGTCCGGCATAGGCCGCCTGCCGCAGCTCTGATCTGGTACGCGTTTCTTCGCAGAGGAGGATACAGACGTCTGCTGCAGTCAGTGCCAGCTCATTGTCGATGATACGGTCCCGGACCGCGAAGTGGACCATGACTGAGATCAGCGAGATGGTCAGATTTTTGCTGGACCGCAATTCTTCTCTGGAGAGCTTTCCCGGATTGTAATCCTGCACGACATCGTTCAGGGCTTCCAGCAGCGCGTCCTGCTTATGCGCTTTCAGGCAATCATATACCCAGTATCCCCACTCTGCCGTGTTGTGCAGATATCCGGATTCCTGCCGCTCGAATACCAGATCCGTGTACATCTTCTCAAAGCGGTTCATATAGTTGTTCAGATATTGTCTGCTAGGCGCGATTTTTACCTCTGCCTGAACTTGACTGTCGCTTCGGGTTCTGTATAACTCCTGCATTTTCTTTATCTCCCTTCAACGTTTTCTGCATCAGAGAGATTATATCAAAAATCTGTTTTAAAAATCAAAAATATGGTATCCAGGATGATCCTGCCCTCCTACAATCACGATGTACAGAGCAATTGGATTTATTTTTTGAAAGAAGGAGGAAAAGATGGCGGCACAGTTAAAGGATGCGGCATCCATCGAGCAGATCATTCGTGAGATGTCGCTCGAAGAAAAGGCGGCAATGATTCAGGGAAGCACCCCGTTCCGCTCTTGCGCGATGCCGAAGTACGGCATCCCCGCTCTTTACATGATTGATACCTGCACCGGTCTCAATCTGCGCGAATATCTCGGCGAGGCACTGTATTTGAAGCTGGAGAAGGAAGCGGCGGAAGCCGGTACGCCCCTGGATCGGGAAAAGAATGGCTATATGGGTGGTC
>JAFTFD010000285.1 GCA_017449745.1 Lachnospiraceae bacterium | reverse complement strand
TATGTGGCAGAGGACGGCACAGTCTATTTCCGCACCAGAAGCTTCCGCCCTTACGGCAAGCTCTCCCACAAAAATCTGGATGACCTGCAGTTCAACATGCGCGGGATCGGCGTAGCCGGTGAAGACCAGAAAGAAGACCCGCTCGACTTCGTTCTCTGGAAACCCAAAAAGGAAGGGGAGCCCTATTGGGAGAGCCCCTGGTGTGAGGGAAGACCGGGCTGGCACATCGAGTGCACCGTCATGAGCAGACGGTAACTGGGCGAGACCATCGACATCCATGCCGGCGGCGAGTATCTGATCTTCCCGCATCATGAGAATGAGATTGCGCAGTCCGAGGCGGCAAACGGCAAGAATTTCGTGCACTACTGGATGCACAATGCCTTCCTCAATATTGATAACCACAAGATGTCCAAGTCTCTCGGCAACTTCTTTACGGTCCGCGAGATCCTTGAAAAATACGATCCGCAGGTGCTCCGTTACCTGATGCTCTCTGCCCACTACCGCAGCCCCTTGAATTTCTCTCAGGAGCTGATGGAAGCGGCAAAGAACTCCTATGAGAGAATGGTCAACTGCGCGCAGAACCTGGATTTCCTTCTGGAGAACGCAAAGAACGCTGAGCTGACAGAAGAGGAGAAAGGGCTTCTAGCGGAGGCTGAGGCATTCCGGACAGGCTTTGAGAAGGCGATGGACGATGACTTCAATACAGCGGATGCTGTTGCGGCTGTTTTCGATCTTGTCCGCTGGATCAACTCCCACGTCGATGAGAATTCCTCGACGGCATTCCTTGAAGCTCTCAAAAAGGAATTCCTGGAGCTTGCGGACGTCCTTGGACTGATCGTCGACAGGAAGGCCGATGAAGGTGCAGACGCCGATGAAGTGGCGTGGATCGAAGAGAAGATCCAGGAGCGCCAGGCGGCGAGAAAGGCAAAAGATTTCGCAAAGGCTGACGCGATCCGCGATGAACTCAAGGCAAAAGGCATCGTTCTGGAGGATACAAGGGAAGGCGTAAAGTGGAAGAAAGGATGATCGGATCCTTCTGTTCCATGAATTTTTAAGAACTTTTATGAGTTTCCGCCGACAGGAATTCCCGCGAACAGGAATTCGTTTCAACCAGCCGGGCGGTCATAGAGATAATAACTGGAGAGAACCGGGCGCTCCCTTATGGAGCCGTCCGGTTTCTGTGCAGTAATAAAAACTGGTAATCTGGTAATATGGAAGAGACATTCAGGCAGGAGATCCTGCAGCATTTTCCGAAAAAGGAGACGGATATCCGGACCTATTCCCCGCTGGCCCTGGCATTTCTGGGCGACGCGGTCTATTCCCTGGTGATCCGGACGATGGTCGTCTCCAAAGGAAACCGGCAGGCGGAAAAGCTCCACAATGAGACACGCAGCTATGTGAGCGCAGGGAAACAGGCGCAGATCGGGCGCAGGATCTGGGAAAAACTCACCGAAGAGGAGAAGATGGTCTACAAGCGCGGCCGCAATTCGAGTCCCTACCATCACGCAAAGCATGCTTCACTTGCGGATTATATGGAGGCGACGGCACTGGAGACTCTGTGCGGATATCTCTATCTGCAGGATCAGATGGAAAGATTCCTTGAGCTGCTGGAATATGGTATTGAGGAAGAAAAACAGGAGAAAATAAAACAGGTTAAATATGGAGAAAAAGATTTCAATTAAGAAGTACGCGGAAAAGAAAAAAGCAGCCAGGGAACTGGCGGCGGGAAAACAGAGCGAGAATAAGAAAAACAAGAAGGGCAGCAAGGCTGATCCTGTCCTGAAAAACGGCAAGGCAGAAAAAAGCGAGAGGTCAGAAAAGCCCGTTAAATCTGTTAAATCCGGTAAATCTGTCAAATCCGATAAGTCCGATAGGTTCGATAAGTTCGATAAGTTCGATAAGGCGCAGGAGCGCTCCTATAAAGATTACAGACTGGACGACGACGTGCAGATCAACAGCAATGAGAACCGGATCGAGGGCCGAAACGCCGTGACGGAGGCCTTCCGCTCCGGCAAGACCATCGACCGCCTCTATGTGCTGGACGGCTGCCAGGACGGCGCTGTCCTGACCATCAAAAGAGAAGCTACCAAGGCCGGGACGCCGATCAAATATCTGACCAGGCAGCGCCTTGACCAGATGTCAGAGACCGGAAAACACCAGGGTGTGATCGCGGTCATGGCTGCGTATCACTATTATGACATCGAGGATCTGTTTGCCAGGGCGGAAGAGAAAGGGGAGGATCCCTTCTTTATCCTGCTGGATAATATCGAAGATCCCCACAATCTGGGCGCGATCATCAGGACAGCCAACGTGGTCGGAGCTCATGGCGTCATCATTCCCAAAGACAGGGCTGTCGGATTGACCGCAACGGTTGCTAAAGCCTCTGCGGGAGCGATCAACTATACGCCTGTCGCAAAGGTGACCAACCTGTCCGATACGATCGAAAAGCTGAAGGAGAGAGGTCTCTGGTTTGTCTGCGCGGATATGGACGGGACTCCTATGACAAAACTGAATTTGACCGGACCGGTCGGTCTCGTGATCGGCGCGGAAGGAGAAGGCGTCTCCAGGCTCGTGCGCGAGAAATGTGACATCATCGCATCCATCCCCCAGAAGGGAGAGATCAATTCTCTCAACGCCTCGGTGGCGATGGGCGTTCTCTCCTATGAGATCCTTCGGCAGCGAGGATAAGGAAAACGCATTATACAACGGAAAACACGGACACGACAGGAGAGCAGGTATCCTCATGGCGGCAAAATACGAATCTCTGACGGATGAGCAGATCATAGAACTGGCCAGGGACGGTGACCATGCGGCGACGGACTATCTGATGGAGAAATATAAAGGCCTGGTCCGCAGCAAGGCAAAGTCCATGTATATTCTCGGCGGAGAGACCGACGACCTGATCCAGGAAGGAATGATGGGCCTGTTTAAGGCAGTCCGGGACTATGACAGCGGCCGGGACGCGAGCTTTATGACGTTCGCGCAGCTGTGTATTTCCCGGCAGCTCTATACGGCGGTGCAGGCAAGTGGACGCAAAAAGCACCTGCCCCTGAACACGGCCATCTCCTTATACACGGATACGTTGCCGGAGTCAGAGAGCGGGACCGACAGAGAGGTCTCCATTATGGACACGATCGCTGCCTCGGATTCCGATCCGGAGGAACAGTTTATCCTGACGGAGAGTCTGGCTTTGCTAGAGGAGAGGATAGACAAAGGTCTGAGCCCTCTGGAAAAACAGGTGCTGGATCTGTATCTGACGGGCATGAACTACGTGGAGATCGCCCATGTTCTTGGCAGGGAAGAAAAGTCAACGGACAATGCACTGCAGCGCATCCGCACAAAGATCAGGAAGATGATCAGCGAATAACAGGCAGAGGATCTGTTAACAAGATTTGGCAGGCTTAAAAAAACAGATGAGACGAAAAAAGCTTCGGAGTACATTTTTGCGTACTCCGAAGCTTTTTATTTAGCAGGGATCACTCGATTCCGAAATATCTGGAAGCGTTGCAGAAGCTGATGCCCTGGATGATCTTCTTGAGACTCTCCTCGTCGTTCGGATACTCGCCGTCCTCGACCCACTGGCCAATGAGGTTGCAGGCTATGCGGCGATAGTAGTCATGTCTGGTGTAGGAGAGGAAGGAGCGGGAGTCTGTGAGCATGCCGACGAAATTGCCGAGCAGGCCGAGATTTCCGAGAGCCTTCATCTGCTCTTCCATACCGTCTCTTGTATCCAGGAACCACCATGCTGCGCCGAGCTGCATCTTGCCGGGGACCTCATCGGACTGGAAGCAGCCAAGGCATGTCGTCAGCTGGTTGAAATCGTTGTGGTCCAGGGAGAAGACGATGGTCTTGGGCAGCTCGCCGGTCATATCCAGCTCTGAGAAGAAAGCAGCCAGCTCGTTGTAGCAGTTGGACTTGGCGATCATGTCAAAACCGGTATCCGGGCCTTCCAGTGCATACATTCGCTTGTTGTTGTCGCGTGTGCAGGAGAAGTGGATCTCCATGACGATATTTTCTTTGTGATATTTTCTGGCCAGGGAGAGGAGCAGAGTTGTCTGGAATTCCTCAGCCTCTTCGACAGTGATCGCTTCTCCTGCCATTGCCTTGCGGAAGACGCGGTTTGCTTCCTCGATATCGCAGGGACGGAACATAACGTAGTCGATGCCGTGGTCGGAAGCTCTGCAGCCGTGTTTCTTGAAGAAATCGATGCGCTCGTTCAGGGCGTCACAGACCTCATCAGCTCCGTTAAAGGTTTCTTTGCCGACGCAGGCAGCCAGCTTCTCAATGTATTCTTTCCAGCCCTTCTTGGTAATATTGATCGCTTTGTCGGGACGGAAGGAAGGGCAGACCATGAATCCGAGATCCGGGATCTCAGCGAGCTTTTCATGCCATTCCAGCGTATCGATCGGGTCATCTGTTGTGCCGACATATTTGACGTTGGACTGACGGATGATGCCGCGGACGGACAGGTTCGGATCATGCTGAAGCATATCAGAGGTCTTGTCCCAGATCTCTTTTGCATTGCGGGGAGTCAGGGCCTCCTTGATGCCGAAATATTTGTGCAGTTCCAGGTTGGACCAGTGGTACATCGGGTTGCCGATCGCCATCTCGAGGGCCTTGGCGAACTCCAGGAACTTCTCATACGGATCTGCATCGCCGGTGATCTTGTTCTCGCTGACACCGTTGGAACGCATAACTCTCCACTTGTAGTGATCTCCAAAATAGGAGCCGTCATCGTTGCGTCCGCCGAGCCAGACTTCCGCGATGTTGTTGTAGCGGCGGTCCTCATAGATCTCTCTGGGCGGGATGTGGCAGTGATAGTCGATGATCGGAAGATCAGCGGCATAATCATGATAAAGGTGGCTGGCGGTAGCGTTGTTCAGCATGAACTCGCTGTCCATAAATGCTTTCATGGGTCTTTCCTCCTGAATAAAATACTGGATAAATCATTTATCAATGAAGCGTGTAAGCGCTTACATTCATAACCAAATTATATGCATTGTGACACTAAATGTCAACGGAACATACGGCACTTTGTCTCCACACGATCCTGCAGGGGAAAAGAGTGAGCGGTTCCGGTGCCGGGAGATCGCCTTCTTCACTGTCCTTGCCGGAAGATAAAAGGCGGATCAGGGTGTCCGCGGTATTTTTGCAGAGATCCTCGAGACGGCTGTCTATGCTCGTCAGCTCCGGCTCCGAGGAGATCGAAAATGCGGAATTGTTATACCCTATGACGGCCAGGTCTTCCGGAATGCGAAGTCCCTTTCCGAGGGCATATTTCATGGCGCCGACGGCGAGAGTATCATCGGTGGCGAGAACGGCGTCAAAAGAAGGCAGCGCATTGCTGACGGAGAGGTCGTTCAGTTCATCGCGCACCATGTGGATCCTGTTTTTATGGATCCGCAGCATCAGGCTTTCCTCCAGGGGAAGACCTGCATCTGCAAGAGCGTCCTGGTAGCCCTTCATTTTCTGCTGGGCACTGTAAGAACCGGAATCGGTGAGAAACAGGATCTTTTTGTGCCCTGCAGCAATAAGGCTCCTGACGGCCTCCTTTGTTGCGGTGCGGTCATCGCAGGCGGAGCAGTAGATGTTCTCGCCGGACACGACGCCGTTGATCATAAAGACAGGCACCTCGGAGGCGGCCTCGCGGATATAATCCGTCTGTGTATTGCTGATACCGCTTCCGGCGTAGGTGGAACCTACCAGGATCAGGGCATCGATCTTTTTGGAGAGCAGCATCTGTACGTGGGAGTGCTTGCGCTCCAGATCGAAGCCGCTGCAGCTGAGGATGCACTCGTATCCTGAGCGGTGCAGCTGCTCCTCGAGATAAGAGACGGCTCCGGACATATACAGATCCGCAATATCGGGCACAAGGACGCCGACAGTGTGCATGGTATTGAGACCAAGTCCCTGGGCGAAGACGTTCGGCGTATATCCCTCGCGGGCAATGATATCCAGTACGCGCGCACGCGTTTTCTCGCTCACCTTGTCCGATCCGTTGACGACGCGGGAGACGGTCGCGATCGAGACTCCGGCTATTTTTGCAATATCATATATGTTCATTGTGACACCAGTGCTGCTGTCCCGCAGTGTCTGTGAAACAGGCGGAGCGGCAAGTCTGTTTAATGTCTGTTTAAGCAAAAAAGGCAGGACATATGCTGCCCTGCCTGCTGACAAAAATTATCTCTTAACGCGTGCACCTGCACCGCCCATGAGGCCTTCGACCTCGTCGACGCTTGCCATGGAGGTATCGCCGGGAGTGGTCATTGCCAGAGCGCCGTGTGCTGCGCCATAGTTGACAGCCTTCTCAGGATCGCCTGTGGTCATGAGACCGTATACAAGGCCGGAAGCAAAGGAATCGCCGCCGCCTACGCGGTCAAGGATCTCAAGTCCGTTGTACTCCTTGGACTGATAGATCTCGCCGTCTGCCCAGCAGATCGCTTTCCAGTCATTGACAGTAGCGGTCTTGACAGTACGAAGTGTCGTAGCGATCGCCTTGAAGTTAGGATAGGTCTGTGCTGCTGTGTCGATCATCTTCTTGTAACCGTCGATGTTGAGCTTCTTAAGACCTTCCTCCTGACCCTCGATCTTGAAGCCGAGGCATGCTGTGAAGTCCTCTTCGTTGCCGATCATGACATCGACATATTTAGCAACCTCTTTGTTGACTTCCTGAGCCTTTGCAAGACCGCCGATCGCGCTCCACATGGAAGGACGATAGTTGAGGTCGTAGGAGACGACAGTGCCGTATTTCTTAGCTGTTTTGATCGCTGCGATAACAGTGTCGCAGGTCTGCTCGGAGATAGCAGCATAGATGCCGCCGGTGTGCAGCCAGCGAACGCCGAGCTCGCCGAAGATGTAGTCAAAATCAAAATCTTCCGGTCTTGCCTGGGAAATGGCGGTGTTTGCACGGTCGGAGCAGCCGACAGCGCCGCGGACACCGAAACCTCTCTCAGTGAAGTTGATACCGTTGCGGCAGATACGGCCGATACCGTCTGTCTTCTTCCAGTAGATCAGGGATGTGTCAACGCCGCCCTGCTCGATCAGATCCTTCATCAGTTTGCCGACCTCGTTGTCAGCAAAAGCTGTGATGACGCCGGTGTTCATGCCGAAGCACTTGTGCAGTCCGCGAACGACGTTGTACTCGCCGCCGCCTTCCCATGCGGTGAAGGAACGGGCTGTGCGGATACGGCCCTCGCCCGGATCAAGACGCAGCATGACCTCGCCGAGAGACACGGCATCATATTTGCACTCTTTAGGATCGCGAAGATTCAATTCCATGAAGTAACCCCTTTCTGACCCTCCCGGGTCAAACATACATTCAGGAGCAGTCCAGCTCGCTGCTCTTGTTATCATGTTTCACAATATGAAACTCAATTTCGCATTGTGATACTCATGATTCTATTATAGTGTCTGCGAAAATATTGTCAACACTTTTGTGTAAGCGTTTCCAATCAAAAAGAATTGTAACATAGATCGGTGCGTTTTGCCTGCTCTTTTCCTGAGATTTTGTGAAGAGATGAAATAGAAACTATGAGATGATCTGCAGCCGGGAGGGCGGAGGAAAACCTGCCTTGCAGAGTGTTTTGAACTGTGATATCCTGTTCCACATAGTGGAACGATAAGGATTTTGTGCTGAGGCACTATTGAAAGGAAGAAAATGACAGAAGATAAGAATCCGATCCAGGTGGCGGGAAGGCTGTTCGGAGCACTGGAGTATCTGGCAGAGCATGGAGAGAGCGGCCTGATGGAGATCTCGGAACATCTGGGACTCAATAAGAGCACGACCCACCGGATCGTAAGCTCTCTGCAGTATATGGGATACGTGCGCCAGAGCAGAGAAAGCGGCAGGTATGAGCTGACCTTCCGGATCGTGGATCTTTCCAGCCAGGTGATGAACAGGATGGATATTATAGGGATCGTGCGCCCGTTCCTGAGAAAGCTGATGGAGCAGACAGGCGAGACGGTGCACTTCGTCAAGAGGGAGGGGGCAGAGATCGTCTACATCGATAAAGTCGAAGCTTACCAGAATTCGATCCGCATGGTCTCCCACATCGGCAGCAGAATGCCTTTCTATCGCTCCGCAGTCGGCAAGGCTATGGCGGCCAATATGACGGAGCAGGAGGTAAGGGACCTCTGGGAGGCCTCTGAGATCATCCGCGTAACACCGTCAACGATCGTCGACTATGAGGAGTTCTGCAGGGCGCTCGGGCAGGTGCGGGCGAATGGATATGCGCTGGACAACGAGGAGAATGAGACCGGTGTCAGGTGTATCGGCGCGAGTCTGATGATCTCGTCGGACGCCTCGGAAAAACCCGGGACGGAATATGCCTTCAGTATTTCCGTGCCCATCAGCAGGATGGATGAGGAAAGAGTGCGCGAATTGTCAGGATATGTTCTCGCCACAAAAACAGCCGTTGAGGAGGCATTCCACAGCAGCCGCTAGAATCAGAGATCTCCGAGAGCATTGCGTCATTTTTGCAGCAATCTCCGTGGGCGCGGAAAAACGGATAATATAGATAGAACCGGATAAAAAACGGAAACAGGAAAGGCAGAGAATGAGCAGCACTTTTTTTGCAACTGTATCAAGAATGAAATACATCGACCGCTGGGCGCTGATGCGCAATTCAAGGACGGAGAATCTCTCAGAGCATTCCCTGGAGGTGGCGATGATCGCGCACGCGCTCTGCAGCTTAGGCAATGTGCGCTATGGAAGAGACCTGGATGCGGACAGGGCGGCGCTGATCGGCATGTACCACGACGCCTCGGAGATCATTACGGGCGATATGCCTACGCCGGTCAAGTATTATAACGATGAGATCCGTAAGGCTTATAAGGAAGTAGAGACCGTGGCGGAGAGGAGCCTCGTGGAGAAGCTCCCTGAGGACCTGCGGAGCGTTTATGAGAACATTCTGCTGCCGAAGACGCCTGAGAATCCGGAGACGGCGGAGAAAGAGACGTATATGAGGCGCCTCGTGAAAGCAGCCGATAAGCTTTCCGCCCTCATCAAGTGTATCGAGGAAGCTTCGGCGGGCAACACGGAATTCAGGACAGCGATGCAGACCACGCAGAAAGCGGTGGACCAGCTGGCGGCAGATCTCCCGGAGGTCAGGGATTTCATAGAGGAATTTCTGCCGGCATATGGCAATACGCTGGATGAGCTTAGATAACAAAAAAGACCATTGCATTAACCGGAATGCAGTGGTCTTTTTGCATTTGCTGTTATCCTCGCCTGTCTGTCACATGCATGCGTGTTCCGAAAGAAAGACGAACATATCATTGTTCTCCCCGTGACAGGTGATCAACAGGGGCTTATTCAGATCCAGACTCATGATACCCAGATAGGATTTCGCATCGATTGTGCGGCGCTCGTATCCCTGGTTGGCAATATCGATATCAAAATCACAGCCGGAGGCAAGATTAACAAAGGAATTTACTTCATTAGCCGTAAGGCGGATCAGCTTTTGCGTTTTCATCAGAGTCTCCTTTTTCTATGCTGTCAGTCCTTGTCAAAAATCGTTCCAGTGTCGAAAAGAATGATTTGCTGTGTGCTGTTAGGATATTCAAACATATCCGGCATGAAAAAGTAAACAGATAATTTGTGAACTTACTGTTAACGGTTACGGAAGACTCTGGAAAACAGCTAATCGTCAGACGTTTTGGGAGCGTTCTGGTGTTAGAGGAGCCTTATAAAGCCGCAGAACAGGCCATGCTGTCCCTTTGCCGCTCTGTGGGAAAACAGAAGGTCAGGATTGCACGCAGTACAGATATCCGTGACAGAGATGTGCTCTGCCGGAACGCCGGCTTCCAGGAGCGTCAGGCGGCAGGCCTCCCACAGATCAAGATGGGCGTGGCCGCCATGGACATCGAAGAGAAGCTCATGTTCATGTCCCGGGAATTCCTTCCTGAATTCATCGGCGACTTCATCGCTGATCTCGTAGCAGCTGCGGCAGATCGAGGGCCCTATTGCGCAGTACACGTCAGAGGGGGCTGTGCCGAACTCTTCCTTCATTTTAAGGAGAACATTCCGGCTGATCCGCAGGACCGTTCCCCGCCAGCCTGAATGGCAGGAGCCGATGGCGCGGTGGACAGGATCAACGAACATGACAGGGACACAGTCTGCAAAAAAGGTGACCAGAGTGAGCCCCGGGGTGTTGGTGACAAGACCGTCGGCATCATCCCAGGTGAGCTCCCGGACAGTTCCTTTGCCCGCGTCTTTTTCATCAACACGCAGGACATTTGCTTTGTGGATCTGGTGTGAGAGCACCATGTGTTCCGGATCTGTCCCAAGGGCGGCACCGATCCTCCGGAAATTTTCGGCAACGTTTTCGGGAGCGTCGCCCCGCGGTACGCTGAAATTAAGCGTTGAATATACGCCTGTGCTCACACCTCCGATGCGGGTGCTGAAGCCGTGTTCGACGATCCCGGTCGCGGAAAGTGCCGGGAAGGAGAGCACCGGGACTATAAGTCCCTCGACTATAAGTCCCTCGACTATCAGTCCCTCGACATTCTGTCCCTCTTTTACAGCCTGCTTTCTCAGGATCAGAGAGGGGCATGCCGTTTCTTGCGTTCTTTTGATTTTTATTTCCATATGATTCCCGAAAGTATATGATTCCCGATCGTTGATCTGCTGTTTACAGGGAGCACTGATCCTATTCCGGAGCCGGCAGCAGGTTGCATTTTGCTGCCGGGACAAACCGTCACATCTGGCTGCGCAGGGTCTCCAGATCCTTCATCAGGCGGTCATACTCGCCGGTATTGTCGTTCTGTGACCAGTCCATAGAGGCGGCAGACTCCAGAAACTTCCTGGCGTTGATCAGATCCCCTTTCATCATATAACATCTGCCGAGCTGATGGAAGGCTGTGGCGTAACGGCTTTTCCTGCTCTCCGAGATAAGACTGCCGTAAATATCCGCATCAAAATCAGAACGAAGCCAGGCAATGCAGCAGTCGGGCAGCAGGCCCCTGCGGAGCGCTTCGCCGACGGAGCGCGGGCGGTAAGTGATCCCGGCCGGAGCAGAATGAGGAGGCAGCAGCAAAGAGGAGAGCTCTTCGGGATGATCCAGCATCAGCTCGCAAACCATTCCCCGGGCAAACCAGTCCCCGAGAAAAGCGCTCTTTAAAAACATCTTGTAGGCCGCAGTATGATCCGGCGCGGTATTCCACAGGCCCAGCCTTCCGGCATAGATGAGTCCCAGTCTGTTAAGGGAGATCTCGTTATCCTGCTCCGCCGCTTTGTTGAGCGCATACAGGATCTTATCCTTCAGTTCTTCTTCTGTAAAGGCGTGCTCCTCTCCGGGATAATGCCACAGTCCGTCCGCACTCCGGTGCAGCGGAGGGCATTTCTGCAGCAGGAACTGCGCATATTTGTCGTAAATGTGCTTGCAGACATATTCATAGTCGGCCATGGGCGAGTCTGATTTATCAGAATGCTTTTCCGAGTACCGGATCATCCGCAGGACAGCATCGAAAGCCTGCTCATAGTACAGCTGAGCCTTTGCTGCATTGCCTGCGGGATCGAGCTCGAGAAGGAGTTCCGCGATCCTCTTTTTAAAAAAGGAATAATCCCAGTACGCGCATGGAAACCAGGTGTTTTCGACGACCGGCGCCAGGACCTCGACAGATCGCTCCATGGCATCGACCATATGCTGGATCCTCTCGCTGCCTTTTAAAGAATTGTCTACAGCGCCGGGCTCGTCCGTTCCGTTCCCGTAGAAGATCACGCAGGACCAGGAGCAGTACAGCCTTGCGACGTCAAAGCGGTCTTGCGCATAACGAATGCGGGGCAGCATCTGTTCATAGTGCTGCAGCTTGGGTGTGGGCAGCATCTGCCAGAAATAATCGGAATGTGCATTATAAGGATAGGAACTCGGTATAAACACATTTTCCTTGATCTCTATGTCAAACAGGTTCATGGAATGCAGGGCGTTGGAAAAGTCCTGCAGGAGATTGTAAGAAAAACTGTAAGTGTTTGCAAAGACGATCAGGATCCCGGCATTGACCAGATGCCGGAAAGCCCGGGGGATATCTTCCGCAGCAAAGCTGTACCGGTATTTTGCCAGAATATCCGTATGCAGTACGGGATAGAGGGAACTGTCAAAAAACAGTTCCTGGGCGGATTTAAGGCCGATACGGGTGATGCCGGCATAAGTCATGTAGGCGGCCAGCAATGGCGACAGATATAAAACGGCGGCATTCTCAACGTCATTCTTCTCGCCCGGCCGCAGGATGCTCAGATAATAATTGTACAGAAGATCGCTGACAGTGATCGGCAGAACAGATCTTTGCCGGACCATGGCCTGCATGGCTGAGAATCCAACAGAGGAGAAGACATAGCCCGAGCGGTCATTGATGGCGGCAGGGTCGGCGGCGGCTTCACGCATCTGCCACATCCCGAAAGGAATCTCTGCATTATGAAAGCGCGAATAGGTCAGTGCATAAAAAGTCAGATTCAGCGGACTGTTCATGGTTGACCAGAACAGTCTGTTTTTGGACAGTTCGTTCAGGGCATCCTCAGGAACTCCCGCGCTGCGCAGATATGTCTGCTTCTGCTGCTCGTCGAGAGGAAGGCTCTCCAGGATCCTGACAGAATGATTCTCCAGTTCGAAGGGACAGACCATAGAGGAAATAAAGAACTGAAGCGAGCCCTCCGGCGTCTGGTCAAGAGCCTCTTCGACCTCGGCTATTATCTTTTCAAAACTGGATTGACCAAACAGGTCAGGAAGATAGACCCTGAGGATCTTTCCGCTAAGAAGCGAGAAAACGGATCTCCAGGAATGAAGGGGCTCATCTGGACGGAGGAACCGGGATACACTGTGCAGGATCCCGTCACTGCTGACTGTCTTTAAGTAAAGAGGGAGTCTTCCGGGATCGTCATCCAGACTGAAAAGATACTGAAGACTGGATCGCTTGCCGGTGCCGCTGTAACCGGTCAGGAACAGGATGGACTCCGTGGAATCAAGAAGTTCTGTAATGGAGTACAGAGCATTTGTTTTGGCCCTGCCGGCGCCGAGAAACTCCCGCTCGAGGAAATGGGGAAGGATCACCGGATCAATGTTGTCCCCGAATTGGCGCCTTAGCGTGTTAAACCGGGCGCGGATCCCCTCGCTCCCGGATTCCGTCAAGGGGGAGATCGCATATCCCGGATAATCATGCCTGCACCAGTCCAGATAGGCGTGATCCCATTCCTCTATGACAGGAAGGTCCTGGGAACCAATGCCGGCCGTCAGCGCCAGGGCAAACATACCGGCAAAAGCCTCCATCTGGCGGTCTTTTTCAGAAGCTGTCTTTTCAATGTGATCCAGGAATTGTCTGATGGGATCCGGCAGGCGGATGTGACCGGAGGCGGTTGTCTCGGTTTTCCAGTGGGAAAGAGTTTCTGCGGCATCCACCTCAGCGCATGCGTATTCCTTAAAGAATGTACTGCACTTGTCCCGGAGCGCCCGGAACAGGAGGACGTCTGACTGATCAGAGACGGTATACCCCCTGCGTGCGAGATTCTGCATGGTTTTGCGATGGGAAGACAGGCCGTCCACCGAGCCGTTCATGAGCTTTAGCAGGGCGGAGTTTCCCTTGTGATTGATATAAGCGTAATTCCACAGTTCCTGTCCGCTGAATTCTGAGGGCAGGAAGAAATCCAGAAAAGTGCGGGTGAGAAGCGGTTTGACGGGCGCGTCCGGGCAGCTGACCGGTTTTTTGCCTCTGGAATTCATGTAGTCACGCAGCCGGGAGCTGTCGGTAAAAGAGCTCTCGACGATCGCAATATTCAGGTCTGATAGATTGAAGAGTGTAGCAGCCATGTTGCACCTTCATTTGTAAGTTTTCTGATCGGAATCAGGAAGATCCGATCATAAGAGCCAATGATGAAACAATATTTTCGTTATTTTATCATTGTTTATTGAAAATGTGGCACAGTATGCCTGCTGTGACGAGTGCAGAAAATTGCATTCGTTTATCGCGGGGTTTCCAGGGAAAGAGAGTACGGGAGAAAACAAACTTTCGTGGTAGGAAAAGGAGAATTCTGTTACAATGATATATTGTCCGTCCGGACAGGATGGGAACAGAAAACAGATTAAGCAGGCAAAGGAACAATTGAATGGATATTATTTCAGTAATTACCGGGGAACAGAATCTCCAGAAATGGCAGGCAGAGGCGGTGACCCGCCTGATCGATGAGGGAAACACGATCCCGTTTATCGCGCGCTACCGCAAGGAAGCGCACGGTGCTATGAATGATGAGCAGCTGCGTGCATTTGACGAGCGGCTCCGCTATCTGCGTTCCCTCGAGGAGCGCAAGCAGACCGTACTGGCTTCCATAGACGAGCAGGGCAAGCTGACGGACGAGCTGAAAAAAGCTATCGACGAAGCGCTCACGCAGACAGCCGTGGAGGATCTTTACCGGCCATACAAACAAAAGCGCAGGACCCGCGCCATGATCGCCAGGGAAAAAGGTCTGGAGCCGCTGGCGCAGTATATTTTATCTCCCAAAGCGGCAGAGCCTGTCGAGATTATCGCGCAGCAGTATGTCGATGAAGAAAAGGAGATCCCGGATGTCCAGACAGCGATCCGTATGGCACAGGATATCATCGCAGAGATGATATCCGATGACGCCGCTTTCCGCACCTGGATCAGGGAGAAGACCATGCGGGAGGGGCTGCTCGTCTCAGAACAGTCAAAAGCGGCAAAAGCCGGAGAGGCTGAGACGAGCGGAAAAAAGTCGCAGGCAGCAGGCGCCGGCAGAAGCGCGGAAGCGCCCGTCAATAAAAAGCTGGCCGAGAGGGCAGAGGTTTATACCAACTATTATGAGTACTCGGAACCGCTGGAGAAGATCCCTGGGCACAGGATCCTCGCCATCAACCGCGGCGAAAATGAGAAATTCTTGAAGGTCGGCATCGAGGCTCCGGAGGATTCGATCCTAGAGTATCTTGCCCGCAAAATGAACAAAAAGAGAAATCCTGTGACGGATCCCTATATCCGGGCAGCTGCCGAAGATGCTTACAAGCGCCTGATCGCCCCCTCCATCGAGACGGAGATCCGGAATGCACTGACGGAAAAAGCGGAGGAGGGCGCCATGAAGGTTTTCTCCGGAAATCTGCACCAGCTGCTCATGCAGGCTCCGATCCAGGGGAAGACAGTCCTGGGATGGGATCCCGCTTTCAGGACGGGGTGCAAGCTGGCGGTCGTAGATCCGACCGGGAAAGTTATGGATACCACGGTGATTTACCCGACGGCGCCCCAGAATAAGATTCCGGAGAGCGAGCGTATCCTGGACCGCATCTGCAGGCAGTACAACGTGGATGTGATCTCAGTCGGAAACGGGACGGCGTCCAGAGAGTCCGAGCAGGTGATAGTGGACTTCATCAAAAAGTCGAAGCTTCCGGTCAAATATGTGATCGTCAATGAGGCCGGGGCGAGCGTTTACTCCGCCAGCAAGCTGGCAACAGAGGAGTTCCCGCAGTTTGACGTTGGTCAGCGCAGCGCCGCCTCGATCGCGAGAAGACTCCAGGATCCCCTTGCGGAGCTTGTCAAGATCGATCCCAAGGCGATCGGCGTCGGACAGTATCAGCACGATATGAACCAGACAAAGCTTGGGGAAACTCTGACGGCAGTCGTAGAGGACTGTGTCAACAGCGTCGGTGTCGACGTAAATACGGCATCGGCGGCACTGCTCGAATATATTTCCGGGATCAACAAGACAACGGCTAAGAACATGGTGGAATACAGGGAACAGAACGGGCGCTTTAAGAGCCGCCGCGAGTTTCTAAAAGTACCAAAGCTCGGACCGAAAGCTTTTGAACAGTGCGCAGGTTTCCTGCGCATCCGGGACGGAAAAGAGCCCCTGGATATGACCGGCGTTCATCCGGAGAGCTACGGAGCGGCGGAAAAGCTGCTTACGGCGCTCGGATTCTCTTCCGAAGATATTCTCTCCGGCGCGACGGCGCAGATCCGCAAAAAGACGGCGGCCATGACTCCCGCGCAGAAAAAGGCGCTGGCGGAGGAGACAGGGCTCGGCGAATATACGCTGCAGGATATTCTCTCAGAACTTGAGAAGCCGGGCAGAGACCCCCGTGAAGACGTACCGGGACCTGTGCTGCGCAGTGACGTTCTTGATATGAAGGATCTCACCCCGGGCATGGTCCTGACAGGGACCGTGCGCAACGTCGTCGATTTCGGCGCCTTTGTGGACATCGGCGTCCATCAGGACGGCCTCGTACATATTTCACGCATCTGCGACCGTTACATCAAGCATCCGCTGGATGTCATCAAGGTGGGGGATATCGTGAAGGTGAAGGTCCTGGAGGTGGACCAAAAGCGCGGCCGCATCTCCCTGACCATGCGGGATATTGATAACTAAAGGTGTCCGGAGGAGACAGGGGAGACAGGGGACGGTTCTGTGTCCCCTTCTGCTGGAAGGGGACACAGAACCGTCCCCTGTCTCC
>JAFTFD010000284.1 GCA_017449745.1 Lachnospiraceae bacterium | reverse complement strand
TTATTCAGAGAGCCCTGATGCTGTGCCTCTCCAAATCTGTTGAGAAAAACAAAGTCCGTGTACCCGTCAATCGAGACGTTACAGATCACACCCATTTCCTGCTGATTTGCCTTTTCCATCAGAAAGGCTTCTTTCACAAAGTCCAGCATCGGAACCAAGCGCTTTCCTGCTTTTGTTTTGGGTGTATTGACACCGAAGTAATTCCCCTTCTTATAATCTCCGTTCCGGTGGTTATAGTAGACGAGGGTATGATTCACATCGATGATTCCCTCTTCCAAATCGATATCACACCAGCGAAGACCGGTCGCTTCACCGACACGCAGACCCGTACCAACCATTACAGCAAAGATCGGATACCAATGAGAGTAGGTCTCATGATCCTTCAGAAACGCAAGGAAAAGTTCCTGCTGCGGAACCGTAAGAGCCTGCCGTTTCTCGGCTTCATGACCATGCGCCTGCATCAGCTCCTTCAATACACGGTCTGACGGATTATTCCGTATGTAATCGTCATCGACAGCCATATCCAGCACCTGATGAAGCACCGTATGAACGGAGTCGATCGTCCCTGGCCGAAGACCCCTGTCATCATAAAGCCGGTTGTAGAACCGTTTGATATCCGTTTTTTTCAGATCACTGATCCGCTTCCTGCCGATATCATCCTTGGCGAACGTTTCGTACATGTAAGTGTAATTCTCGAAGGTATTGTTTTTCAGGCCTCTCTTCACCTGCTTCCACAGCTCGTACAGATCATTTACCGTCATATACCTGGCTTCGATCTTGATCCCGTCAAACAGATCCTTCTCAATTTCCTTTTCCTTTTCACGAAGTTCCTTCAATGACCTCGCATAAAGGTAATGGCGTTTGCCTTTCTTATCCTGCCAGCGATAATAATATGTCCCGTTATTCCGCTGACCTTCTCCCGTTTTCAGGACAACACGGGTTTTATCCTTTCGTCTTTCCTGGGCCATGTTCGACATCTCCTTTCAGTTTCTCATGGAACAGCTCCGGTTCTATGATATTTTCAGCCTCCGGAAACAACAAGGATGTCGAACTGCGTGCCGCACAGCCCGGCATCCCTCTATACCGAATACATATTGTCGAGGAACTCATCCAGCAGCCTGCGCTTGATCAGTCTCTTGCTTCCGACCCAGAGAACAAAGCTGCACTGCTCATTATCCGTCAGTTCTCTCAGCTTGTTTCTCCCCACGCCGGAATAGGCTGCTGCCTCCTCCACTGTAAGATTACTTTTCAGCCAGAACGGAATATGAAGCCTCTCTGATGCAGGCATTTCATCCGAAATGACCGTTTCTCTGTTTTCCATACCGGTGCTTCACCTCCTTCACGGCGCTTCTATGCTCCATGCTATTTCATATCCCAGATGACTGGTGATCGCCGCGTCAATGCCAGCCATATCGTCATCGGATAACTTTCCAAGATAAAAACGGACCTGTCGCTTGTCAATGGTGTTGATCGCCTCTGCCAGCGCCATGGATCTTTTCTTCAGGAAGTCAGCCTCCTGCAGAATGTAATGTGATTCCAGGTCCGGTCTCTTCAGCTGCGATGTCAGCGGAACGATTGTCAGCGTCTCCGAAAAGAAGCAGCCGACATCATTCTGGACAATGACCACCGGCCTTGCTCCGGCCTGTCTGTGATAATACAGCTCCCCAAGATCCAGAGACCCGAGATCGGCGAAGAACACATCGCCTCTGTGATACTCTTCGATCCTCATACGTGCATCCTCCTCATGCCTGGTATGTATCAGGGAGCTGAAGGTCTCCCCTCAGCTCCCGTTGCGTTCATTCTGTTCTTCCTATTTGTCCCCGACACCCCGGAAAGGGTAACCCCCTGGGAAGTTCATCAGGCGGCAGACCTGCTTCTCTGCGCTCATGGGACTCTAACCCCTCCGCGGTTCTCGCGGGGCTGCCCTCATTGCGTGATCCCGGAACCCCGGGGCTGTGACTGGGCAGAAGTATCATTGTATCCTTTCCCACATCCTGGCCGCCGCCGGGTGCAGACCCGGCATTTGCAGTTGGTTTTTCTCGCTCCCGGCAGACTGCAGCGTCAATACAAAAGAATGCCTGCTGCTCCGATCGATCGTGGCGAACCCCTGCGAAGGCTCCCTGGGAAATAGTTCAGAACGTACCTGATGAAATGCATATTCAGTTTTCAAGGTGCCAGAGCAGCAGTTCCTGCTGCTCTGAAGTCAGTTTAATAAGATCCGGCCTTCCTTCTTAGTGCCACGGAGGCACTGAAAACCGAACCAGTGAGGTTCTGTTCACCGGATATCATGTATGCTTCCGCCTGTGCTTAGAGCAGCTGCATGATATGCTCTACCCGCTCTCTAATCCGGTTCAGCTCCTCTTTTGCTTCGTCTGTTCGTCCGCCTCTGCCGAGGACCAGATAATCCAGCGAAACATGAAAATAGTCCGCAAACTCTATGAGGAGCTCAATGGAGCCTCCTCTGACTCCGCTTTCGATCCGCCGAAGATGTACATCCGTGATGTTCAGATCTTCAGCAAGTGTCTCCTGGGTCAGTCCGTTCTTCATGCGGAGCTCCCTGATCCTGGCTCCGCAGGCTTTTACATCAAAAGTCATTTGTCTTTCCTCCGAATTCTGAAATCTGTTGGTTGGCAAATCTCAGATCCGGAGGCGACCGGCATCTCTGCCCTAAAAAAGCGCATCTCGCAGCAAGCTGCTCGATGACCGTTATCCGTCGAATGCGAGTTCGTGCAAGCACGACTCGCGCTCTCCGGATTTTTGCGCATAAAAAAAGAAGGCGGCTGCTTCTGCAGGTTTCTGCAAAAACAACCGCCTCCGATTGTGGTTCCTGTTCCAACTTCGTTCACCCGTCCGTTTCGTATGTGATGCATATTGCTTTTGCATCGCACACTCTATCGGGCGGCCGTTACTGGGCCCGTTATCAGACCCGTTACTGGAACGTTATCAAGAAAAATACTTTTTCAGGCTGTTACAATCCCGTTACCGGGCCGTTACTCAGCCGTTACCCAAGATAATTACGCTCATAGTATCAGTTTATTTCAAACCGGTTCAAATGATTCATGAACCTTGATATCGCAAAGATGATGCAGAAGGAAGGGAGGACCATCCCGATCGTGGCAGCCAGTGCCCCGGCAAAGCCCTTTTGCTTATACCCGACATAGGTCGCACAGTTGATCGCGATGGGACCCGGGGTGGATTCAGCGATGACTGTGATGTTCATCATCTCATCAAGGGTGATCCACTGATTATTCTCCACGCAAGTGTTTTCGATCAGCGCGATCATGGCGTATCCGCCGCCAAAGGTAAACAGGCCGATCT
>JAFTFD010000018.1 GCA_017449745.1 Lachnospiraceae bacterium | reverse complement strand
GCTACTTCAGGCATAGCCTTGTCATAGGCTTCTACCAGCTGTTCATAAGGGATCGTCTCCAGCTTTGATACATCCTCTTCGGCAAGGCCAAGTGCTTTGAGCATTGCCAGGATGAGAGGGCGGCCGCCGCCGTTGCTGATTCCCATGACATCTTTATCCAGGACACCGCTCATGACGATCCCTTTCTGGAAGAGTCCGTCTGCATCCGGGGTCTGCATCAGGGCAGTTACCTTCATGCCTCCGCCGGACTGCCCGAAGATCGTAACGTTCCCGGGGTCTCCACCGAATGCGGATATGTTTTCATGCACCCATTTAAGAGCTGCCACCATGTCTGCATTGCCGCAGTTTCCGGAATTTTTGTATTTTTCACCGAAGGGAGAGAGATCAAGATAACCCAGGATATTCAGTCTGTGGTTGATGGTGACAACTACGACATCACCGAGTTTTGCCATGGCAGCTCCGTCATAACAAAGCTGTTCGATCGCTGAACCTGCCGAGAAGCCCCCGCCGTGCAGCCATACCATGACAGGCTTTTTAGCATTTTCGGAAAGAGCGGTAGACCAGACGTTCAGGTTCTGGCAGTGTTCGTCCTGCGGCCAGTAAGCATGCGGGACCATCAGCTCGCCCATAGGTCTTTCCGGGTGCATCAGCCTGCAGACAAGGCCAAAGGATGTGGCGTCCTTTACGCCCTCCCAGGGCTCCACAGGGCGCGGCTGCATAAAGCGCTCCGCTTCCGCATAATGGATACCTTTGAAAATGTAGCATCCGTCATAAAAATAGCCCTGCAGATCTCCCAATCCGGTGGAAACAACGGTTGATTGATCACAACGGAATTCTTTCATATTTCTCCCCTTATACCTGTCTTTTTCCTGCTTTGGCGTATGCGTCGGTGCGGATCGGCTGGATCCAGTCGAGGAATCTTTCGACCTCAATATTCCAGAAGCGCCACTCATGGCCATATTCGGGGATCTCTTCATAAGTGACTTCGATCCCGGCATTAGTCAGCTTGTCCCTGAATGCGCGGTTCGCGTCCAGAAGGAAATCCTTGCCGCCGATCGCAATATAGGCTTTCGGGAAAGGCGTTCCATCCGCAATCAGCTTATCGGCAAGCGCGAGAGGACTGATCGAAGGATCTACAGGCTTGTCAGCACCTTCTCCGCCTGAGAGAGAGGCGGGATTGATGTCGACTGCAGCGGAGAAGGCTCCGAATGCAGCATATTTCTCCGGGCGGGAGAGGGCATGCACCAATGTGCCGTAACCGCCCATGGAAAGGCCGGCAACATAGGTGTCCTCAGGTCTGTCAGAGACAGGGAACATACCGCAGATAAAATCCGGAAGCTCGTCTTCGATAAAGGAATAGAAATCATCGCCGCCGTTTTTTACATAGCTTTTGTTTTCCGCGGAAATATTTACGATCGCGATATTTCTTTCTTCAGCAAACAGTTCCACGTTTGTATATCCGGTCCACTGGGCATGGTTATTTCCATAACCATGGAAGAGATACAGTACGGGATATTTATGATCTTTTGTATGCCGTTTGTTTCCCTTAAGAACTGCCAGGTCATCCGGTACACCGTCAATATCGGAGGCGCCCATACCCATGGATTCCGGAATGGTAACGGAGGGGATCACTACAGTAATGTCTACTGTCCGGTGAAGTGTGTAGCTGATAAAATTACATGTAAATTTAGCCATATTGAGTCCTTTCTGTCAGAATGCTTATCGTTGTGGGGCGCAGCGTTTTGTGTATCACTGTATAGCTGAATTTTACCCCTTCACAGCACCCAGCATGATGCCGCTGGCAAAATATTTTTCGAGGAACGGATAAACGATCAGGATCGGCAGGATCGCAACGAACGCGATCGCCATACGGATGGAAACGGCCGGGAGCGCAAGGAGGGCGCCGGAGTCCGCTGTCGAGAGCGATGCCAGTGCCTGTATATCCTGGATCATCTTGTTCAGCAGCGCCTGGATGGAGAGCATATTGGACTTCGTGATATAGTACAGTCCATTGGTCCAGTCGTTCCAGTATCCCAGCCCGGAGAACAGGCCTACTGTCACGAAGATAGGCTTTCCCAGGGGAATGACCAAACTCCTGTAAACCCGGAAATAAGTGGCGCCGTCTACCTGCGCCGCTTCGTACAGTGTCGCGGGAATACTTGTGCGGAAATAGGTCCGCATCAGAATGACGTTGAAGGCGCTCATCAGGAAGTTGGGCAGGATATAAGCCCATAACGTATTTTTGACGCCGATCTGTGTCGTCCACATGATGTAAGACGGAACAAGGCCGCCGTTGAACAGCATTGTGAAAAATACGAAAAAGCTGAAGAATTTTCTGCCGGGCAGCTTCTCAATGGAAAGAGGAAACGCCAGCATGGAGGTAATGATAACGTTTGTAAACGTCCCGATCAGGGTGACCAGAATCGTGATCCCGTACGCACGGAAAACAGTAGCGTAATTCTGCATAATGTAAGCGTATGCAGCGAAACCTATTTTTGCCGGGAAAAAGGAATAACCGTTTGCCACCAGGGTGTTCTCATCGGTGATGGAACACATGAACAACAGCACCAGGGGAAGGATCATGCACAGAGTGACGATGATCAGGATGATATTGATAACGACTTGGTATATTTTTTCGCCTCTTGATTTGATCATGGCCTTCCTCCTTTAGAATACCGCGTTTTCCGGACTGGCTTTAGATACGATCCAGTTGGAAAAAACGACAAGCGTAAATCCGACGACAGACTGGAATACGCCGGCTGCAGAGCTGCGTCCGATGCCTCCGGAACTGATCAGCGCGCGGTATACATAGGTGTCGATCGTATTGGTGACGGGATAGAGCGTACCGGAATTCTGAGGGATCTGGTAGAACAGGCCGAAATCAGAATAGAAGATGCGCCCGATGCTCATCAGAAGGAGCGTAATGACGGACGGGATCAGGAACGGGAGCGTGATGTTTTTGATCTGCTGCCATTTGTTCGCGCCGTCAAGAGCGGCCGCTTCGTAATATGTGCCGTCAATGCCGGAAACAGTGGCGATGTAGATCAGGGTACCGTATCCAACGCCTTTCCAGCAGTTGACAAAAACAAGTATGAAAGGCCAGTATTTCGGTGAATTATACCAGAGGATCTTTTCTTTCCCCTGCGCAAGCAGAAGAGCATTGAACATGCCGTTTTCATGACTCAGAAAAGCAAAGACGATATAGCTGGTTACGACAATGGAAACCAGGAAAGGGAGCAGGATGGAGGACTGATAAAGCTTTTTAAGCCCTTTGTGTGCCACATCGCAGATAAAGATCGCCAGAATGATCCCGATAATATTGTTGACAATGATAAAGGCGACATTATAGCAGAAAGTATTCCTGATGATAGTAAAAGCATCGTTGGAAGTCAGGAGATACTCAAAGTTTTTGAAACCGTTCCAGGGACTTCTATAGATGCCGTCATTGACATTGTATTTTTTGAAGGCTACGATAATGCCTGTCATGGGAATGTAGTTGTTGACCAGCAGATAAAAAAGCCCCGGCAGCATCATGATATATAGCGGGATAAACTGCTTCATCTGAGCAGGGCTTAATTTTTTCTTCTTTTCTTTTTGCATTATCTTTTCCTCTCAGGAATGGGAGCTGCATCAATTGCAGCTCCCATTCCTTTTTGATGACAATTTATGTTCTTTT
>JAFTFD010000283.1 GCA_017449745.1 Lachnospiraceae bacterium | reverse complement strand
GCATTCTCAACTGCTGGTTCCTGCTGAGCATTCTCCAGTATCGGTGCATTGTCGATGATGACTTCCTGCTGCAGCTCTGCTGCAGGTGCTGTGTTTTCTGTTGTGTTCTGCTGCGGCTCCGCTGCAGGTGCTGCGTTTTCTGTCGTGCTCTGCTGCGGCTCAGTCATTGCAGGCTCTGATTCGCTTGCTGCGGGAATCTGCTGTTCTGCCGGAGCCGGTGTCTGCTCTGCCGGGGCCGGTGTCTGCTCTGCCGGGGCCGGTGTCTGCTCTGCCGGGGCCAGTGTCTGCTCTGCCGGGGCCGGTGTCTGCTCTGCCGGCTGGCTGCTGGGTGTTTCATTGATCTCTACTGCGATCTCTTTATTTTCTGATGCATAAACTGTTAATGCCGGCTGAAATGCTGTTGTGAATATCATTGCCATAGAGGCAACTGCCAATATGCTTCTTAATGTATTCTTTCTTGTATTTGTCATGTCGCCCTCCTTATAATGGTTTGTCTGTAACTCTTCTATGTGGTTACAGGTGTATTTGTTGTTATGTACACATCTTACCAATATGGGCGTCATGCCAGACGTCATGTTATAAAGTCATTTCAAATATTTTTTAGGCCAAAAAATGACGCTAAAATTGTACAGACATCTGTCTGCTGCCATGTATATATCCAAAATTGTTCTCAGCAAAACGACTCTAAAGCATTTAAATTAAAAAGAGCAGACCGCATAGTGTCTGCCCTTTCTAAAGTTACTCACTGTCTATGTTGTTTCTCACTAAATATGCTTCTTCAGAGTTCCTGCCAGCGCTCCAAAGCTGCCGCCTCTGTCGTCCATGGCGCCGCTCCTTGCGAATGCGAGCAATGTCACGAACAGAAGGTCAAGATTCTGCTCGCGCGTCCAGACACGATAGAATCCCTGTGCCGGGATCGCACCTGAGAGCTTGTGCTCCGCCGCATCGTCTTCATGCGGATACTGGCTTGACGCCTCTGCACTTGCGATCTCATTGCCATCCCGCAGGATCCGGTAGTTCATCCTCATTCCGCTTCCCACGCTTGTTTCTACGCTAATGCCGTTTTTCTCAAGATGTTTAAAAATATCCTCGCCGTCCAGCTCAAACGTATAGTGATTGTCGATCAGCAGAGAATTCCACTCCGATTCTTCATTATGGCCAACCAGATGCGGCGTCGTTGTCCCACGCACATGATCGATGAAATCAAATTCGAACGGTCCTGTTATTGAAAACTTTGTCATTTTTGCTTCATATAAAGTTTTCCGGGCTGCGTCCTCGATCCGATGTCCATATTTCGGTGTTCCAAGGTCAGTCAGAAAATACAGTTCACGCTCCTCTCCCTGCACAGACGGCGCATACCCTGTCTGTCCCCGCGATTCCCGATATTCCTGCAGCTCTTTCTGGCTCTGCTGATTTTTGATCGCACTGAAGATTACAAAGGCCAGAATAGCGGCACCGAGAACCATGCAATAGATGCCGATTCCCTTCCCGCCATGCACAATAGACGGATCATCGGGATCATACAGGATCGTGACCGTCTTCCCGATCTCATCAGAGGGGCTTGACTGGTCTAAACGCGCTGTGTATGTCTTGCCGTCTACAGAGTACTCAACAACCGGGAAATACGTCGGTTCTTCGTCTCCGGTGACGTCCTCATTCAGTTCCATGGAGACAATGACCCCCGAACTCTTGATGAAGCCTCGTGACTGAAAAAACGTAATATAGACTCCCGCGATAAAGCATATTACGGCGAGAATGCCCGCAAATATACTGAGTTTTGGTCCTCGTAATGAAATCATAGTCAGGTCACTTCTCTTTCAATACAACTTTTCCGGGCATACCGCCTACATATCTGCAGTCCTGTAAAACAGGCTGCCCGTTGATATAAACATGAACGATTCCTTCCGGTTTGAAGTCTGGTTTCGATTCATCGACTTTCATATTATCTGCATCCAGCACGGTGATATCTGCTTTATATCCCGGTTTCAGGTACCCTCTATTCGGGATCTTGTAGCGGTCAGCCGTCATTCCTGTCATTTTGTGTATGATCTTTTCCATCGGAATGCCATACTTCTTTGCAAGTATAAAAAACTGAGGAAATGTCTGAAATGCTGCGATATTCTGTAAGCCCTTCTCCTCTACCCAGGCGTCTGTCATGAAGACCGATAAGTCATGCTCCATCAGTCTGTGCACGATCTCGTCATTGTAATATTTTCCAAGATATATTTTTCCTGCGCGTCCGGATAGTTCTACAAGCTTGAGGTACATGTCAAGGTTGGAAAGACCTTCCCTGGCGGCACATTGCGGTATTGTCATACCTTCGTATTCAGGATGATCATCTGAAATGTAAGCCACAACCATGTCATCCCAATCTATGCCAAGCACCTTGCGGTACATGAGAATGGTCAGCTCCAGTTTGAGACGATTGATCGGCTTTGCTGCTTCTTCTTTGGTCAGCTGCGCATACCACTCAGGGAAAACCACCGTAATGACAGACGCCCCGTAGTGAAAAACGTAATTGTCAAAGGCAATAGGGTTCTTAGCCGCACGTTCGCGCTCAAATGTTCCCAGCATCTTATCCAGCAGTTTCCAGCTCCTCTGCCCTGTAAAGATCAGATGGCTGTATTCCAGTCTGCAGCCTGCCTCATGCATAATATCGACTGCTTCGTCCAGTCCCATTTCGAGATGAGACTTCTTAGTTAAGAGGGGGTAATCCGCACTGACTATGGAACATGCCCTGGGATGGATCGTGATGATTCCATCGTATTTGGCAATTTCTTTAGCAAATGCAACGATCTCCTCTTTACTTGCATATCGGTCAGGTTCATACATGAAGCCAAAGGATCCGCCAAAAGCGCCCCCTTCCATCGCCTCACGGACATGCTCAAGTTCTTTGTCTATCTGCTCCGGTGACAGGGGACTGGGGTCATATCCGGTGATCCCGGCGCGAACAGACCCCTGCCCGATCAGCGGTACAATATTCACATACAGTTTCCCTTCCGCTCTCTCTTTGAATTCTGCGAAACTGCATGGATGCAGAGTATCAAACAGACCTCCTCCGATCTTATCCCGGTACGGAGTATCATTGTCTATTCCGAATGGCGAAAAGCTGCAGTTTCCTGTGATCTGCGTCGTAATTCCCTGCTCAATGAAAGGCTTATAGAATTTTACCGCATCTTCTCTGTCGTAAAAGAAATCATTGTGGGAATGGGCATCGATCAGTCCAGGGCAGATCTGCAAGCCGCTGAGATCGACCACCTGATCAGCTGTTTCATTGATCTCGGGTTCGACTTTTACAATGCTATCGTTCTCAATTAAAACATCACCTTTAAAAGGAGCCGCCCCGGATCCATCAAATATCAATCCGTTTCTAAACAGCGTCTTCATTTCTCCCCTCCTTCCAGGAAAGCGCACTCATAAAAGCCTTTATTCATGCACCGATATTACAACAGATTCACACTATTTGCGATCTCGCGAAGAGCTGCCGCTGACTGCTGTAATTTGCCGATTTCTTCTTCGTTGAGCTTTAATGGAATATGTGTTTCTATGCCGTCTGCACCGACTATTGCGGGCATGCTCAGGGAAATATCCCGGATTCCGTATTCTCCATGGATCATGGATGAAACAGGCAGAATCGACTTTTCATTCATAACGATCGCCCTGCAGATCCTGACGACTGACATCGCAATTCCGTAATACGTTGCCTTTTTCTTTTCGATGATCTCGTAAGCACTGTTTTTAACGTCTTCTGCTATTTCCCGCATCGCTCTTTCGTGATCAAAATGCCCTCGCATCTCACAGAAATCATGAAGCGGGACGCCGGAGATATTAGCGCTGCTCCAGGCCACCATTTCACTGTCACCATGCTCACCGATAATGAAAGCATGTACACTTCTGCTGTCGACAGAAAGATGCTCGCCGAGTTTCGTCTTTAATCTTGCTGTGTCCAGAACAGTTCCGGAACCGATAACACGGTTTTCAGGAAGTCCTGACTGTTTAATTGCGGCTAATGTCAATATATCGACCGGATTGGCAACTATCAGTAGGATTCCTTCATAGTTTCTTTTTGCAATTTCCGGAATAATGCTCTCAAATATCTTAACATTCTTGTTGATAAGATCGAGCCTGGTCTCCCCGGGCTTTTGTGCCGCGCCTGCTGTCACAACAATGATGGCCGCATCCATGATTTCATCATATTCAGCCGCGTAAACTTGCACCTGCCCAACAAAAGGCACGCCGTGAGAAATATCCAGCGCCTCTCCTTCTGCCTTTTCTCTGTTTGCATCCAGCAATGCAATTTCCGAAAACAGACCGCTCTGCATCAGCGCAAATGCTGAAGATGCACCGACAAAACCACATCCGATAACAGCAACTTTTCGATCGTTAAGCATATAAATCTCCTTTCTCTTTCTGGTCGGAGACATTATACAATATTGTTAATTATTTAACAATATCTGAGGTGTTTTTATTTGGCATCCCCTAAATAATCTATCTCAAACCTCGTTGCGCACATACAAATACAGGAACAGCATCATAAACAGTTCACCAAACATACTGATAAAAAAAATCAGGTCAGCGTTTCCCGTTGCCGGGCCCAACGCAGAAAATGCAAACATGAAAAATCCGGACAGGAACAGATATGGCGTTTTTTGCCGGATCCACACAATCACACCTGCGATCATCATTGGAATGACTGTGCCAAACGACAGGATCCTGCTGATCATGTCAGCCCATCCCGGAGTAGAAGCACTGGATGCAAACCGGATCACGCCAGCAATCTCTCTTTGCTCCAATTCCGTACAGACACCTTCTGCCGCTCCTGCCGCCATCAGAATACCCGTCAGGATCCATAACACTCGCATCGTAGCTTTCTTGAATCCTAACGCATACCCACAAATGGGGAACAGCAGCGGAATCAGGATCCCGTGCGCGATAAATCTCACAGGACTGATTGCTTTCAGCGTTCCCGTTTCAAGGCACGTCCCAAGTCCTATAATGACAGCGTCCAGAATGAGCCCCAGCGTCACAAGCAGCCCAAGAAGGACGATCAACTGTTTCTTTCTGTGCCACAGTGCATAAAGCAGCGTTGCAATGACGGACTCACAAAAAACGATGCCCCAAATAGCATACGGACAAATACTCATGAGAAGATTTCTCATTGATATACCCCTGTTACATTAACCTTTTCTTTTCCCTCCTGCGCAAGCAGATATGCCGCATACCCAAGAGCTGCGCCTGCTGCCAGGAAACTTAACTAAAAATGTCTCATATGCCCCTTCCTTAATTAACCACCGCCTTAATATCATCGAATATTTTGAGCCCTTTTCGCTGACCTCATTCACATCGGAGATGAATACCAGGACAGGCACGGGGATCCGTTCCGTTCCTATCCTATCTCCATACCACAGTACTCTTCACTCTTCTTTTTAAATTTTCCGAGCGTCATAAACTGAAGGACTATGGAGATCAAGACGACAACAAGACCAACTATAGCACCCAGGATCTGAGTGTCCTCATTTTCTGATTGCAGCGCAAAATTAGACGCCGTTGACGCATCGAAAATGGTGTGCCAAAAAACAGGGACCAGCATTGCCAGAATCTTGTGTATTCTGGCTTTGCCCGTATTATTCTGTTCAGAATACTTTGCAAGTCCAAAATGCAGCCCCATGATGATCCCAAATACCATGTGCAGGGCGAACGTGGGGATCCTTGAAAGTGCAACTGCAGCACTTCCATTCCCGTACAACGCATCCTCAAGGCCTGTGAATCCGAACCCAATTCCTGCGCCAAGAATCCCAAACTCATAGACATTCTTTGGCTTTATGATCTTGATGGCAAGCAACAGCAACAAGAACTTGATAAATTCCTCTGTAAATCCAGCTAATATAAAACTGCCTATTAACGAGCGCACTACTATCGGCAGATCGTGCAAAGCCCCGCTTTTCATTTTGGTTGCTGCAAGTCCGAACAATATGACTACTATTGTAGATAATACAGGCGCTATTATACCCAACACGACCGGCAGTGCAGCCTTTTTCTTCTCCAGTAGGGACGGCTGCTCCCTTTTGTACATCTTAATATATAGGACCAGGCAAAGAATACTTGCAAATAAACCGACTATCAGACCCATGATTTAATACTCATCTCCACTTCTGTCGCTATATCAGGTAGATTATAGAATTCCTGCTGCTGCTTTTCACACATTATTCCATGCAGATCGAAAGTTAACTGCCAAGGAAATTCGCACATTATGTAACACGGCAGACACGTTAGGTGGTATGTCAGCATTTTAGGGCATACAGTAAGTGAAACTTTATCTATCCTCTAATTGGTAATAAAATCCCCCTTTATACCTGGCTTCATCCATCATCTGCATCACTTGTAAGGAGTCTCTCAGCGGCTCAGCCCTTTGTCAAACT
>JAFTFD010000282.1 GCA_017449745.1 Lachnospiraceae bacterium | reverse complement strand
CGATCCCAGCACGGATTTTCTTGCCAATGCATCGACCGCCATTATCCCGGCCGGATCGGATGACAACGGCGAGCATGCCCTGAACCCCGTCGGTACAGGTCCTTTCCGTTTTACCGAGTACGCAGTGCAGGATCATGTCACGCTGGAGCGCTTTGACGAATACTGGGGCACCCCTGCCTATCTGGACAGAGTTACCGTCAAGTTCATTGCCAGCTCCTCGGACAGCCTCATGAATTTCCAGTCCGGCGCGATCGACGGCTTTACTGCCAACGCGGGCATCACGGAGCAGGTCAACAAAGAGACCTCCCGCCTGTTTGTCGCCAATTCCAACGCCGTACAGCTCCTTGCGCTGAATAATTCCGTCGCTCCTTTTGATGACGTTCGCGTCCGCCAGGCGCTGTCCTATGCCGTAAATTCCGACGAAGTGATCGAGACCGTCAACTACGGATACGGCGTCAAGCTCGGAAGCGGCCTGATCCCCGGCCTGACAGCCTTCTATGATGAGTCCCTGGCTTCCGTCTATGATACGGATGTCGAAAAGGCAAAGCAGCTCCTGACAGAGGCCGGTTATCCCGATGGATTTGAATTTACGATCCGCGTCCCCAGCGTATATCAGGTACATGTGGATACGGCCTCGGTCATCGTCAATGAGCTCAGCCAGATCGGCGTGACGGCAAAGATCGAGCTGGTCGACTGGGCTACCTGGCTGGAGAATGTTTACACCAACCGCGATTATGAGGCAACGATCATCTCCCTTGACGGATCGATCGCTTCCCCCACGGCTTTCCTGTCCAGATATGTTTCCACCGCTCATAATAACTTTGTCAACTTTGCTTCCGATGATTATGACGAAGCTTATGTAGCCGCCGTTGCTGCTATTGAAGAAACGGAGCGCGTCGATGCCTTCCGCAGATGCCAGCAGATCCTGAACGAAGAGGCTGCCAGCGTCTATATCCAGGATATCTCCAATATTCTTGTCTACAGCGACCGCTTCGACGGCTACGTCGGATATCCTCTTTACGCCGTTGATTTCTCTGTGATCTATCAGGTTCAGTGATCCGTGTCATGACAGGGAAGATTCTGTGACAGGCCGTACCTGAGCCTGTCCTCTTTTACCGAAAAAGGCAGCCGTTCAAGGCCTGCCTTTTTCCGGCCTTATGGATTTCTTATGAGATATATTCTCCGAAAAACATTTATCCTGATCATAACGCTGCTGCTGATCTCGCTCCTGACGTTTCTGGCCTTTCACATTATTCCGGGTGATCCCGCAAGGCTGATCCTGGGCACGGAAGCGTCTGAGGAAAAGCTGCAGCTCCTGCGCCAGCAGCTGGGGACAGACCTGCCGCTTTATCAGCAGTATTTCCGCTGGATCAGCGGGCTCCTTGCGGGAGATCCCGGCAATTCCATCCGCTACTCTGTACCCGTCATGGAACTCCTGGCCGGCAGGATCCAGGTGACTGTCCTGATGGGACTGATGGTCATCCTGATGGTGCTCCTTTTTTCGATCCCGCTGGGCGTCTTTGCCGCGCGGATGCGGGGCACGTGGGTCGAGCAGCTCGTCAACGCGGTGACCATGCTGGGGATCTCCTTTCCGGGTTTCTTTCTCAGCATCCTGTTCATGTGGATCTTCGGGCTGGTCCTGCACCTGTTCACTCCCGGAAGATATGTCAGCTATACGACGGATCCGGCAGGTTTTCTGCAGTACATGTTTTTCCCCGCCCTCTCGATCGCCATTCCGGAGATCGCTATCCTGACCAAATACGTCCGGACGGCTGTCCTGGAGGAGATGGATAAAGATTATGTCCGCACGGCAAAAGGAAAAGGAATTGCGATGCGGGGCATACTCTATGGGCATATTTTAAGGAACGCGATCGTCGCCGTTGTCCCTCTGATCGGCATGATCATCGGCAGTATTTTTTCCGGCAGTATCATTGTCGAGCAGGTCTACGGGATCCCCGGGATTGGAAGGCTCCTGATCTCGTCGGTGACAGGAAGGGATTTTCCCCTCACCCAGACGCTGGTCATGTACATCGCCCTGGTCATCGTTCTGACCAATTTTATCGTCGATATTCTCATTCAGCTCATAGATCCCAGGATCCGCCTTAGCCGGGCCAGCAGGTCCTGAGCGCGTGAGAGTTTTCGCTGCAGAATAGTTTCAGGATCCGGTATAAAACCGCAATAGAACGCTTATGAAAAAAGGAAGCATGGAGATCAGGATCGGCTGTTGCCTGACAGGGGCCATTATTCTGCTCGCCCTCATCAGCCTTTTCTATACTCCCTACGATATCAACTATATGGACATCCGTATGCGCATGGCGCCGCCCTCCCTCCAGCACCTGTTCGGGACCGACAATATGGGACGCGATGTCTTCTCCCGCGCCATCACCGGGGCAAGATTTACGCTCCTCGTCGCTGTCTCGACGGTCGCCGGATGCACCCTGATCAGTTCCGTTCTCGGCCTGGCCAGCGGCTATGTCGGCGGGCTCGTGGATGAGGTGATCATGCGGATCATCGATGCAATCAATTCCTTCCCCGGGATCCTGATCGCCCTGATCATCGTCACGGTCATGCAGCACGGCAGCTACACGATCATTCTCGCACTCTGCATCATGTTT
This sequence comes from Lachnospiraceae bacterium, assembly GCA_017449745.1. Taxonomy (GTDB): domain Bacteria; phylum Bacillota; class Clostridia; order Lachnospirales; family Lachnospiraceae; genus CAG-791. The sequence goes on along the minus strand of JAFTFD010000282.1, from coordinate 3,509 downwards.
ATCCCCAGTTTTACCAGGATCGTCAGGACCGGCACTCTGCAGTATAAAAATGCGGAATTCGTCAAATGCAACAGGGTCTTCGGAGACTCGGAGATCCGCCTCCTGCTGGTCCACATTTTCCCGAACATCCTGCCGCTTCTGCTCTCCTCCGTGATCGTAGGCCTTTCCAACGCGATCCTGGCGGAAGCCAGCATGAGCTATCTTGGTCTGGGGATCCAGCCGCCCGCACCGAGCTGGGGACGCATGCCGTACGAGGCGCAGAGCATCATCTTTAGTGCGCCCTGGTGCGCGCTCGCCCCGGGACTGATGATCGTCGTTACGATCGTCGGTTTCAACTGTATAGGCGAAGGACTTCGCAAAAAATACCTGTAGGTGCTGTACCTGTTCAGCGCAGCCCTTTTTCTGCCGCAGGCAGGCATACAGGCCTGCCCCGGCATGGGAATCATTATGAACAATAATTCTTCAAATAAAAATACAGGAGAGGTCCTCCTGCAGATCCGGGACCTGTCGATCGGGATCCATGAAGCCGGCGGTGTATACACGGCCGTCGATTCCATAAGCTACGACGTATATGCCGGGGAGATCCTCGGCGTTGTCGGAGAATCCGGCTGCGGAAAGACCGTGACGAACCTCGCGATCATGGGCCTCCTGCCGGATGTCCTCTTCGTGAAGGGCGGATCCATTCTGTATAAGAACCGGGACCTGAATGCCATAAAGCCTGCGGAGCGCGCCCTGCTCAACGGCGATGAAATGGCCATGATCTACCAGGAGCCTCTGACCAGCCTGAACCCTCTCATGAAGATCGGAAAACAGGTAGGCGAGCCTCTTCGCATCCACCACAAGCTGCCTAAGGAGAAAATAAGGGAGCGCGTGATCGAAGTCCTCGGCGATGTGGACCTCCCGGATCCCGAGGAGATCATGGAGCGCTATCCCCACCAGCTCTCCGGCGGACAGCGCCAGCGCGTCATGATCGCCATGGCTGCGATCACCCGTCCCCGGCTCCTGATCGCGGACGAGCCGACGACAGCCCTGGATGTGACCGTGCAGGCACAGATCCTTCAGCTGCTCAAAAGGCTGAACCGCAAGTACCGCACTTCGATCATTTTTATCTCCCATGACCTTGCCGTGATCAACCAGATCTGCGACCGCGTCATTGTCATGTACGCAGGAAAAATAGCAGAGGTCGGCACGACCCGCATGATCATGGACTCCCCTGCGCATGAGTACACCAAAGGACTGATCCGCTCTATTCCTACCATGGACCAGAAGGGTTCCGACCTGCACTGCATTCCGGGGCATGTTCCTTCCACGACAGATGACAAGCTCCCCTGCCCGTTTGCGGACAGATGCACGATCGGGGAAGCTGTCTGCCGCAAAGAAGCTCCTCCCTGCCTGGAAATCGAACCCGGGCACATTGTGTACTGTCATTGCGTCAGCGGACAGCGTCAGTAAACGGGGGTAGGGATTAAATGAGCAATGAGATCACCTATAACAAAGAGATCCTGCAGGTGGAACACCTGACTAATTATTACGACGATAACAGCCTTGGCATCTTTGAGGAGCGCAAGCGCAAAAAAGTTCTCGACGATGTCTCCCTGACGATCCATAACGATGAGTTTTTCGGCCTGGTCGGAGAGTCGGGCTGCGGAAAATCCACCCTCGCCAATGCGATCCTGGGACTGATCCCCTATGAGGGCAGCATTAAGATCAACGGAACACTGCGCACTCCGAAAAACGGCAAGGAATTTACCAGGCTGGTGCAGGCAGTCTTCCAGGACCCCTTAAGCGCCCTGGATCCGCGCAGGACGATCGGCTTTACGATGCGGGAGCCGCTCCGCGTACACAAAATCGGGACTGCAAAAGAACAGATCGCCGCAGTCCACCGCATGCTGGATGCCGTAGGCCTGGATGCCTCCTATGCCGACCGCTATCCGAGAGAACTCTCCGGCGGCCAGCGGCAGAGAGTCTGCATCGGCGCCTCTTTGATGCTCCAGCCGCCTCTGCTGATCGCAGACGAAGCGATCTCCGCCCTCGATGTCTCTGTCGGAGCCCAGATCCTGAATTTGTTCAATGAGATCGACGCAGGTGCGGATTTCGCGATGCTGTTTATCTCCCACAACCTGAATGTGGAATACTATTTCTGCGACAGGATCGCGGTCATGTACCGCGGACAGATCGTAGAGATCGGAACGGCCGAAGATATTTACCAGCACGCCCGCCATCCTTATACAAAACTGCTGCTGTCAGCGATCCCCGATTTTAAGCCGCCGGCAGAGGATGCGTTCCCGCACCAGGAACTCGAAACATCAAGAGAAGATGTGCCAGGGGCCTGCGCCTTCTACCATCGCTGTCCCCATGCGGGTCCCGGATGCCTTCACAAGCCGGAAATGGTGCAGGCTTCCGATCCTGAATTCAAGGAGCACTTTGTGCGCTGTGTCATGTATGGCGATACGGCGAAACAGGGTTCCCAGCCGCTGCGCCCGGCAGATATTTCATCACAGATATAGAACAGGAGGAAGAAATGATACTCGCTCTCGATACCGGAAATACACATACTGTTCTCGGACTGATCAATCAAAAAAACGAAGTTACCAACACCTTTCAGATGTCCACGAACGTCAACATGACCGCCTGGGAATATGCCGTCTCCATGAAGCAGATCATGGAGCTGGCAGGCATAGAGTGCGATTCCTTTGACGGCGCGATCATTTCCTCCGTTGTCCCTGCGGCGACCGTTATCCTCGCCAAAGCAGTAAAACTGGTCACCGGGCATGAGCCGCTGATCGTTGGCGCCGGCGTAAAAACAGGACTGAATATCAAGCTCGATGACCCCGGAGAGATCGCAGGCGACCTCGTCGCTGCGGCCGTTGCCGCAAAAGAGTACTATCCTCTTCCCTGTGTCATCGTGGATATGGGCACGGCTACGACCGTCATGGTCGTCGATGAAGGCGGAAATTTCCTGGGTGGATCGATCCTCCCCGGCGCCGGAATCTCCCTGAAAGCCCTGACCAGCGGCACCGCGCTGCTGCCGGGCATTGATTTCGTGCCTCCCAAAAAAGTCATCGGCTCCAATACGATCGATGCCATGCGCGGCGGGCTGATCTACGGTCACGCAGGCGCAGTGGATGGTATCGTCGACCGCTTCCGCGAGGAACTGGGAACCATCGGCAGCATCGTCGCAACCGGCGGCGTAGGGCGCCTGATCGCTCCCTACTGCAGGAATGAGATGATCATTGATAACCGTCTGCTGCTGAAAGGACTTGGGGTGATCTATAACAAGACGATGCAGGCGCAAAAGGGGCATCGCGGACGCTGATGGAATGCTTTTCACAACGTCAAGACCGGGCATGGGCAGGTGTCTGCGGGATCTGCTGTGTATGAGCGCTTAGATCTACTTCATTTATTGTGAATGCAGGGAAGGAAACAGGACAGCATTCCTGCTGTCCTGTTAAGCCGACTGTTTGAGCACACGCACATCAGTGCGGGTGCGAGTTTGGAGGTGGTGCCTG
>JAFTFD010000281.1 GCA_017449745.1 Lachnospiraceae bacterium | reverse complement strand
TGATCACAGCCTCTCGCATCGCATCGACCGGAATTTCCGGTATCTCCTTCCGGTTGATTCCGTCGCCCTCCATCTCGACCCGCCATTAAGGCTGGTTCTGAGCGTTTTGCAATTATTCATACTCAGTAATATATTTTTATTTGACAGCCTTCATTGAACTAAAAAAAACACCGTTCCAGTTCCCGCCCCGCAAGGTGATCGTCCATGTAAACGAGTACAGCCGGAGCTGTAAAAATCCCCCGCTGGGAGCAGAGCTCCAGATGAGACGGTATATCCACGTACCGGGCGCTTACCCCGGGCTGCCCTTCCAGCCACCGGTCCAGCTTCTGCCGGATCGCCCTGCAGGGGCCGCAGGTATCCTCCCCGAACTGGAGCACCAGAACAGGAGAAGACATGATGAGCACGTCCAGGTCTTCCTTCAGGTCCGTCATTTTCCGCACACCGCTCTTCTTCGCACAGCCAAAAGACAGGACTGAAACAGCGGCTGCCAGTCCCTACCCCGGTGTGCCCACCTCGATCAGATTGCCGTCAGGATCGTAGAAGCGTATGATCTTCCGCCCCAGCTGTTCACCGTCAGACGGGTCACGTACCGGATGTCCGGGTACAGCTCTTCCAGCTTCCGGACAAATCCTTCGATATCGCGCTCCTCAAAGTACAGCTCACACGAATTGTTCTCCGGAATGATCTCCCTTCCAAGAACTTCTCTCCAGGCTGCCGTATCCTGAAGTACGAGCCCCTCTGTCAGGATCCTGTTGCCGTCATTGTCCAGAATCACAGAAAGGCCGAAGAGGTCATGGTAAAACCGCACGGCCCGTTCCATGTCCTTTGTTGCGATCAGCACGTTTATCAGCTTCATGGCCAATAATCTCCCTGCCCCACTGCACCAGACGAATGACATTCCTCACAATTCGCGCACCATGATGTATTCTTCCGCATTCTCATCCACCGTCCGGAATCCGGCTGCTTCATACATCCGGACCGCATAGTTGGCTTTCTGTACCGAAAGAGATGCCCATTTCCACCCCTGGCTCTTCAGCAATTCCAGCATTCTCCGCATCATTTCCATTCCGATGCCCCTGTCCCGGTATTCCCTGTACAGCGAGATGGCAAGGAGGGCGTTTCATCGTCCACGTGGCCGTAGTCGTCCATAATCCGCGTCCAGACGGCGCCGATCACGCGGCCGTCCGCTTCCGCAACGAGGCAGTTGTCCGCAGGGTCGCTGCCAAAGTCCTCGCAGTACAGAGAAAGCTCCGGCTTCTCTATAATCGAGCGGTCCGGAGGCTCCATGCCTTCGGGGACAAAAATGGCCTCGTACAGGAAGTCCTTCAGCAGTTCGGTTTCACCCGCAACAAGCGGCCTGATTCTGATGACAGGCTTCTGTTCCATTGATCTTCGCATCCTCGTCTTCGTCTGCAGTCTCCATCAGCAGCCGGCCCTGTATTCATAGATCTGCTTATCATATGCGCTTTCGCCGATGATCAGACCGTCTTTTTCCGTGCGGACAAGCCGCATGCCCGCCTTTTCCAGAACGCGCCTTGAACCGATATTCTCCCCGGCACACCACGCCGTTATGCAGGGAATGCCTTCGTTCTCCGTCAGGTATTCCAGAACTTTCCGGCAGGCATCGGAGGCAAGGCCCCGCCCCTGAAAGGCTTTCACAACGCTGAAGCCCACTTCAATCCGGTTATCCTTCAGGTCATACGCACCGATCGTCCCGACGAGAACCCCGTCGACATCCATCACCCACGAATAGGTATCCTCTTCCGCATACCCTTCGATAAACCGACACACCGTCTCCCGGGCTGTCTCCGGCGTAGCGTAGGGATTCCAGCCGGAGTACCGGCTCATCTCCGGATCGGTTCCCAGACACCGGTACAGAATATCCGCATCCTCCGGCCGGTACCTTCGAAGGACCTGTTTTTCCGTCCGCAGTTCGACGGTGCCATGCACCTCCGTCTCCTCAATCGAAACGATCTGCGGGCCGTAAATCAGGCAGTCCTCTATAAATATGCTCTCTTCAGCGCCGCCTGTTTCAGACGAGATGAATGTACGGTCCGCATACTTCGCCTTCCCTGTGAAGGCTTTTCCTTCCTTGTACGTTACACGGACGTACTTTCCATCATATTTTGCCAGTTCCACAGCTGCTCCCTCCAGGTATAGTCCCGGGTTCCAAATGTCTCTTTGCCTCAGGCCGCACACGCAAGGCCTGTCCCTGTCATTTCAGCTTTGCGGCCCACTCCTCTTCCCTGAATCCGGTCAGGACAAATCCGTCGCCCACCCCCAGGGGACGCTTCACCAGCATGCCGTTACTCGCAAGGAGTGCCACCTGCTCGTCTTCGCTCATCTGGGGCAGCTTTTTCGAAAGCTCCATTTCCCGGTAGGGAATCCCGCTCGTATTAAAGAAGCGCTTCAGCGGAAGGCCGCTTTCGCAGTAATACCTGCGAAGCGCATCCTCATCCGGATGATTCTCCCTGATATCAATGACTTCGTGCCCGATGCCGTTTTCTTCCAGCCATTTCAGGGCCTTTTTGCAGGTGCTGCATTTGCTGTAGCAATAAACCGTAAGCATTGTTTTCCTCCCTATACCGCTCAGCCCTTCCGGCTGTCTTATCCATCCGCTGCCGCGTCATTTCGGGCACTTCCACATCCTGTTCACCCGTTCCTTTCCCGGATCAGCACATGCACGCTGTCCCCGTCCCCTTTGTTCAGCTGCTTCCGTATTGCCTTCAGGACTCCGATCACCCAGCATACATTCCCGTTTTCGTCCTTTACCCCCATGTTGACAATGCTTCCGTCGTAGGGTATGCCGTCGAATTCCGCATGGACCTTTACCCGTCCCTTCCCGAACACCTCCCTGATGTCCCATGGAAAAACGACATAGGCGCCTCCGTCGTCCCTGTTTTCGTGAATGACTCCGTCGAATTCGTATCGATCGTTCATTCTGCCCTGCCTTTCTGAAAATATGGATCTTATGCGGAATTTCACGCCTGTTTTCTCCGTCCTGCGCTGCCGTTTCCGGAAGGTCTTGTATCCCCCGGATCACGCCTGTGTTGGGGCAGTGGCATCCCTTGCGTAAAATGCCACCAGCTTGTCAATAAAGCGGATCGTGGACAGGGATTTGTAGCTCTTTGCATTGGTTGCGGCGTACATCTCTCGTCTGGCCTGCGGATGGCCTACCTTGTAGTAGACCAGGCCGCGGACTGCCTCCGTAAGGAGGCGGTCCGGCAGAAAAGATGCACCAAGCCCCGCCTGCGCCAGAGCACAGGCGGTTGTGATCTGGGCAGCCTCCAGCTGGATGCGGGGAAGAAACCCCGCCTGTTCGAAGAAGAGGTCGGTCCTGTGGCGCAGGTTGTACTTCTGGTCCAGCAGAATAAAGGAAACGTCCGAAAAGGCACCAAAGGGCGGTACAGGACAGGAATCCTCCCAGTGGCGTCCTTCCCGGATATCACCGTAATCCAGTGCGTACTCCCGCAGGCGTTCATTGACCGGGTCGTCGGACGGAACCGCCAGAAGCATCTGGTCGCGGAAGGCCAGCCGATGTTCAAAGGGTGAGTTTTTATCGAGCCGGCTGATGAAGGTGATATCAATTTTCTGCTCGGTCAGGAGGCTTCTCAGCTCATAGGATCCGGTCTCCGTCAGCTCGATCCGTATGCCGGGGTAGTCCCGTTTAAATTCCAGAAGCACCGGCGGCAGAATACGGGAGATAATATATCCGGTGGCCCCGATCCGGATGGTGCCGCTGTTCATGGAGGAAAGGTCGGAGAGACGGTTTTGCAGTTCATTCTCGATCTGCTCCATCTGTCGTACCTTTTCGATGTAGATCCTGCCTGCATCCGTCAGTGCCAGCGGCTTCCGGCTGCGGTCAAAGAGCGGCATCCCGATCTCGCTCTCAATTTTCTGCACGGCAATGCTCAGGGCCGGCTGCGACATATACAAAGCCCTGGCCGCCCCGGAAAAGCTCCCCATCCTGTAGACCATTTCAATATATTTGAATTCGTTTTTCATCCCGCCGCCCATAAATTCTATAAATGTCAAAATATATTCTACATATTTTACATTTATAAGTCTATCCCCTACAATGACGTCAGAACACAAAGCGGCCGGCGCAGGTGTTGATTCGGAATCAGGATTGTTTTTCGGACCCGGTATCCACCGGGACCCATCACAGGAGGATCATTCATGAAACAGGCAGAAAAGAAACATTTTCGTGTCCCGCACCAGCTGATCATTATGCTGATTATCGCAGGGCTTGCTACGCTGGCAACCTATCTCGTTCCCGCAGGCGCATATGACACCGTCGAGATCAACGGCAGGAACGCCATCGACGCCTCGTCCTTTCACTATATCGATCAGACTCCCGTAAGCCTCTGGAAGGCATTTCTCGCCCTGCCCGGCGGATTCAGCAAGCAGGTCTCCATCATTGCCATGATCACCATGATCGCCGGCTCCATCGGCGTCATCAACGAGACCAAATGCATTGATGCCTCCATCGGCAAGCTCGTATCCCGTTACAAAGACAACCTCTACATCATCGTCCCCCTGCTGCTGGGCGTATTCGCGATTCTCGGCACCATGGGCATCAACACCCCCATCATCGCATTCGTTCCGATCGCCCTGATTCTCGGCTACAACCTGGGCGGCGACGCGCTGGTAGGTGTGGCACTGGTCCTCCTGGGAGAGATCTGCGGTCAGGCGGGCGGCGCCTTCTGCACATCCTCAACAGCCGTTGCCCAGGGCCTTGTCGGGCTGGAGATCTTCTCCGGCTGGCAGCTGCGGATCGCCGCGACTGTCGTGCTCTGGGCCGTCGGCTCCCTGTTCCTGATCCGGTACGTCCGCCGGATCCGCAAGGACCCCACAAAGAGCTATCTCTATGGTGCAGAGGGCCTGACCGTCGGCGAAACAAATACGGAGGAGCTGGAATTCACCACCCGCAGGAAATGCGCCCTCGCAGCCTTCCTTGCAGGCTTTGTCGTGATCGTATACGGCGCAACCCACGGGTGGAGCACCGCCGATGAGATCCCCGCGGTATTCATGCTGACTGCCGTCGCATGCGGTCTGATCAGCGGCTTTACTCCGGACCAGATTGCAAAGGAATTCGTAAAGGGCGCGAAGACCATGACCGGCGCAGCCCTGGTGGTCGCATTCGCGACGGGAATCAATACCATCCTCAGCTCCGGCAACATCATCCACACGATCGTCCACGCCATGGCTTCCCTGTTTGAGGGCGGTTCCGTCTATGTTTCAGCCATCGGCATGTACATCAGCAACCTCCTGATTAACTTCGTCCTGTGCTCCTCTTCCTCCCAGGCGACGACCGTCATCCCGATCTTCTCCGGCGTAGGCGACGTCCTCCATATGACGCAGCAGAGCGTTGTCCAGACATTTAACTTCGGTGACGCCTTCACAAACCTGCTGACCCCTGTCTCCAGCGTCCTGATGGGCTGCATCGGCTATGCGGGAGTCACCCTCGACAAGTGGATCCGTTTCGCCTGGAAGATCATCGGCATCTTCATCCTGATCGGCGCCGCGTTTGTCCTGTTGGGCGTCGCTATCCACTACGGACCTTTCTGAAGTAAAAAAGGAGATCGAACATGGAATTTATTGAGACATACGTCCAGAGAACAAAGGCAGAAGGCCTGGGCGTCCTGTACGCGAATATGCGCCGGGACGGAAGGATCACGGAGGAATATGCCGTGTGCCCGAACAAGACCAGGCTCAACGCCATGTCTGTCAGCAAGTCCTTCGCTTCTGCCGCTGCGGGCATCGCCATCCGGGAAGGCCTCATCGGCCTGGATGAACTGATCTGTGATGCCTTTGCGGACTATGTACCGGACAGCGCTCCGGAGGAACTGCAGGCCATCCGGGTCCGCCACATGCTGACGATGACCTCCGGCCTGAAAGATCCCCTGTTCTTCGCCGATTCCCCGGAGCGGTATACGGTCAAAGACTGGACGGGATATTTCTTCCGCGCCGCGTTCGACGCCATGCCTGGCGAGAAGTTCGTCTACAGCAACTTTAATACCTACATCGTCAGCGCCCTCATTGAAACCAGAGCCGGCTGCAACCTGCTCAACTACCTCCGAAACCGCCTGTTCGAGCCCATCGGCATCGGGAACCCGGACTGGACGCTCTCACCGGAGGGACATGTCTACGCAGCCAACGGCCTGTATCTCACGATCGACGAGCTCTCCCTCTACGGGGAGCTGCTGCTGCGGGGCGGGAACTGGAACGGTGTGCAGCTGATCCCGGAGGATTACGTCCGGGCAGCCACTACCAAGCAGGTCGAGACTGTGACCCGCAAAAACGTCACCTATGAAGAGAGCTTCGGCTATGGATACCAGTTTTGGATGACTCCAATCCCCGACACCTTCCTGATGAGCGGCAACTACGGACAGTACTGTCTCGTGATGCCCCAAAAGGGCGTGGTCCTCTCCGTCATGTCCTTTGAGGGCAGCCGGCACAAGCGGATCCGGGACATTCTCTTGGAAGAGGCGGCAAAACTCTGAATACATGCAGAATCGCCTCCACCCGTAAAACGGGTGGTTCGGGATGCGGGCTATAAGCCCGCGTTACTAGCCAGCGCCCAAAAACGCTGACTTTCGCTTTGAAGCCCTCCGGAGCTTTCGCTCCTTCGGGCTCCGCTCAAGCCACTATTTGCATTTATCACCTGGCCGCCCCTAAAGGGGCAGCTATTTACTTATTCACATGTGGATCCTTTCCAGGCTTCGCCCCGAAAGGATCCTCGTATTCCTTTACGCTCAGTTATCCTTCATGATATCGGCGTTCTCCTGTTCCCTGATGTACTTTTTGACTGCCGCATCGTTTAATCCCACCGTGCTGACATAGTACCCCCGGACCAGAAGTGCCGGTTTCCGAGCTTATACTTCAGATTCGCGTGCCTATCGAACATCATCAGCAAGCTTTTCAGATATCCCATGAAGGACGCTAGGATACAAACCCTGCCCGAACTGCGGTGCTCCAATGAAAACTGACGCCAGGGTCTGTCCAAGATGCGGTCAGGGAAGTACAGAGAAAGGCTTGCAGAATAGTAAGAAAAATTACTTGGAGATAGTCTTAACTTTAGTAGGGCTCCTGCTTATTATTGCTGTTTTGCTATTGCTTAGTCAGAAGTAAGGTGGCTTTTTTTGTAATTCAGGGCTGAAGCGACCGGCGGATCCATCGGAGTACGCGATGAGGGATTGTTGGATTCTGCACTGGAAGGAATCTACGCGGGTTTCGATGGTAAAGAGTTTTACCCATCCAAGGAAGAAAAGGGTGCCTCTCATATTTACCACATTGTCTTTTCTCTCAATAATAAGATCGATCTGCTTTAGACAGTCTCATGTGATCTTAAACATTCTACCTCCATCATCCAAAGCGCTTATTCGAAGGTATATTCGGAAATATATCGAATTATATTTGACATATTTCCGAAAGATACTTACACTGTAG
>JAFTFD010000280.1 GCA_017449745.1 Lachnospiraceae bacterium | reverse complement strand
TCGGACTTAAAGCCCAACGGGTTATCATCATCGGAATAATCCAGGTTGATGTCCATCGGGTTGATGTAATCATGGCTGGTCGGGGAGATATGGATCACCTGGCCGCCCAGCTCATTGACCAGCGGATAATATTCACCTTCCGGGTCACAGATAATAATGTCGTCCCTTGTGACAAAGAAAGCGTTTGTGATCTCCCTCTTTGCCGAGAACGATTTACCGGAACCGGGCGTGCCGAGGATCAGCCCATTCGGGTTTTTCAGCTTCTTCCGGTCAACCATGATCATGTTATTGGAAAGAGCGTTCAGACCGTAATAGAGCGATTCGCCCTCCATGAACAGTTCCTGCGTGGTGAACGGCACAAAGATCGCCGTAGAAGTCGTGGTCAGCGCCCGCCTGATCGGGATCTGGTTGAGTCCCAGCGGCAGGCTGCTCATCAGCCCCTGTTCCTGCATATAATCAAGACGGCGCAGCACACAGTTATATTTCTGTGCAATACCCGCCGTCTGGAACACCACGTTATCCAGTTCCTGCTTTGTCTTTGCCGTATTCAGGAAGATCGCTGTCACAAGGAACATTCTTTCATTCCTCGACTGCAAATCTTCCAGAAGACGCTTCGCTTCATTGCCGTAGGTCATCAGGTCAGATGGGATGATGTCCATATCGTACCCGGAACGGACCGCCTTTTTCTGCTCCTCGATCTTCATCCGGTTGATATCGGTCACCTTGCTCTTTACCAGCTTGATCGCCTTCATCTGGTCAATGGACTGGATATGGAGATTAACGATCAGGTTTTTATCCATATCCAGAAACTCCGCCAGCATTTTGTCCGTCAGTTCCGGTGCCAGTATCTGCAGATAGCTTGCTGCCCCCAGCGTTTCCCCCATCTGGAAATACTTCCCGTTCCGGAAGGTAAAACTGGTCGGGGCGATATAGTACTTTGTAGATAGCCCGCTCGAAATCAGCTGCTCATACTGGAAGGAGAACGGATGCTCCTGTTCCGGATTGAATGTCTCATACATGATCTGCAGGCGCTCCACACCGTTTAGCGGATAAGCCCGAACGCCCAGCACCTTGAAGTTGTTCAAAATGTCTGCTTCGATACGCTCCAGCTTCGGCCTTGCCTCACGCACACTGTCCGCTTCCACGGCAAAGGTGATGTACTTGGTTTTCATCAGGCCGTTGTTTCCCTTTGCCAACTGGTCTTTGAGCATCTGTGCGTACTCCATACGCACATCGTCAAAATCATCATCCTGCGGGGTAATGCGGATGATCTTCTCATATTCCGTCATGTTCGTCTTATGGTTGATGAACGAAAGCTGGAAGTAGATCGTGCTGTCAAAGTAGTTGAGGAAATCACACCAGTTTTCAAAGATGGCATTTTTATCCTCGTTCTGTGCCAGCTGATAGTTGATGTCATAAAAGCGTATCGTCTTGGAATAGAGCTTATCCTGTACCCGGCAGATCCCGTCCCGGCCCATTTCCCGGTATGGTATTGACTTCTGTGCAGAAATCCGCTTCTCCTTTGCAGCCTTGGCGTTCTTCGCCGTTTTCTTGTCATAAGAAGTCTTTGCCTGCTTTCCCTTTGCAGGGACTTTACCAGATGCCTTATGGCTGGAAACAGAAGCTGCCTGCTGCGAACCTTTCTGCGCCAGATGCTTTCCTCCGGAGGAATACACTGCTGTATCGCCATAGGCAGCTTCGCCGGACACTCTCTGTCCGTGCCTACCGTATTTCTTTTCCAGCTTCCTTCGGCGTTTTTCCTCCTTCCGGTCTATCTTTTCCTGCTTCTTCGCAAGCCGGGCGTCGATCTTCGCCTGCTTTTTAACGAGCTTGGCGTCGATCTTTGCCTGATGCTTCTGCTCCTTCATGCGGATCTTCCGCTGTTTCCTGCGGAGCCGCTTTTCCCTGCGGGTCAGCGGGCGTCTGCGCCGTGGCCGCTCCTGCTCATAGTAATCGTCATATTCATAGTCATTGCTTCCGTACACGTTTCTGCCCTCCCTTCTTCGCAGCCGTCTGCGGATTTTTCTTTTTATCCGCCGGTTTCTTTGGAACCAGCTTCATTTCATAGAGGTTTTCTGTCTCATAACAGCGGATGTCCGGTTTTAGGAACCGCACTGTGATAATGTTCATCAGCACCTTTTCCAGCGGCATCCCATCCTTCTCATACATAGCAAAAAGGAATGCCGGCAGCATCAGAAGCACCATCCCGGTAGCAGCATTGCTATTGCCGATAGTTCCTCTGGTAAGGAAGTAGAACGGCAGACCGATCACCGCCGCTATGCCAAGACAGATGATCTGGCGTTTCGTCAAATTGAACGCCACCTTGTTTTTCACTTTCGTGAGGTCTTTCGGTACACTCACATAAGCCATCGTTTTCCTTCATCCAGAGGCGTTTCATGCGGGGATCACAGCCTCAGGACGTTTCCTTTCTTTGAATTTCCCCGTTTAGTGGGCATTGAATATCTGCTTGCTCAGGCTTGAGGTCTTAAGGAGCGTGTAGCAGAGAAGCACGGTGTATCCGGCCACCCCGAACAGAGCAGCGTGCATATTGTCGGAGATCTGGATCGTAGCGATCAGTACCCCGTAAATACCCACGCAGACCATCATCAAAAATGCCTGGAACGCAAGCGCAAACAGCCCACGGAAATAGTTGGTGCCGATCTGGCCCCACTCCCTGTTGGTCATGGTGGCGAATGGGATCGGCGCAACCGAAGTGTATAGATAGATTTCGATCATTCGTCCATAACAGATGATCGTGATCACAATGGACATGATCTTCATACAGAAACTGACGAGCAGGGTTTCGAGCGCCAGCACCACCAGCTCCCCGATCTCCATCGTCTCCATCACGGTATCCATCTCCGTCAACATGGATGAGATGTCAATGGCTGTCTCGCCTGATATGACACCGGCCGCAGAATTTACCACCGATTGCCCCAGGTCAAAGACAGCCATCGTTATCGTGAAGGTATGGCTGACCAGATACACAGCGATCATCATCTTGAAAAAATATTTGAAGAACATCCATGTATCAATGTCGTGCATGTTGTTTTTCTCGGTCAGCATGGAGATCAGTTCATAACACAGGACAAATGTGATGATCATGCCTGCTATGGGCAGGATCACCGTATTGGATAAGTTCTGTATCATACTGAAGATGCCGCCGTTCCAGCCCTGCGGCGTCTGCCCAACCTGCGAAGCGATCTGTCCCGTTTTCTCATTCACATCCGCAAACATCGTCGTCAGGTTGGAATCCACCATGTTCGTCAGTAGAGTCCGTATCCATTCTTCGATTGCTTCAAATACTGAATCGAGCATGGATCGTTATCTCCTTTCCCGGTCTTAGCCGAACAGGTTCGCAAGCTGCGGCACCAGCTGGGTGCCGATCAGGATCACACCGCCGCCCGCCATGAGCTGTTTGATACCCTGGCTCTTTGCGCCGGGATTGTCGTTACCATATCCTTCCAGAAGGTTGATAACGCCCCATACGCCCAGACCTGCGCCAATGGCAGTCACAAGGGTCTGGAGGATCGTAATACTACTGCTGAAAAAACCCATAAATTGTTTACCGGAGCCGGAAGTGTCCGCCCTTCTATGGTGCTGCCCACCGCAGCGCTTTCCATAAAAGAGAAAGCACCGGAAATTATTTCCGGTGCCGCACGCCCTGGCTCTTTTTCCTTTCTTCATTATTTTGTATTTTGGTTTGTCTTTGATAGGATTCTTACTGGTGGGATTTGCTGCCATTCAGGGGAGAAGCCCGGATCGGCGGCACTTTGTAGCGTTTCATTCCGCTTTCACCTCCTCGCCCTCCTCTGTTGCATCCCCGTCCGTCTCATACAGATCAAACTCCGCCTGTCTGCTCATTTTCAGCTCGCATTTCAGATAACTTTCCACATCAAACGTGTTCCGTTTGTCGAAGTCGGAAAGTTCTTTATAGCGTCTGTGCCGTGTGATGTCGAATTTATCTGAGAAAAACGGACGGACACCACGAAGCTGCAGGATGCATTTGTTCCCGTCCATGACCGCCAGTTCATCCCGGCTCATCAGATCTTTTCCGGTTTTCTGGTAGTTCATGCCATAGGAGCGTCCCTGCCCTCTGGTGTCCGATGTGTTATAGAGGTCTATGGTCTCTTTTCCAAGCGTCTCGGAGATCTCCTTTAAGGTACTGCCCTCTTTGCCTCCCAGAAAAAGGAGGGTATCGCAGTTGCCGATGATGGTCTCGGCTGCATCCTTGTAGATCGTCTTCAGCTGGCTCTGGGACTGCAGGATGATCGAAGCGGAGATTTCCCTGCTCCGGATCGTCGCGATC
>JAFTFD010000279.1 GCA_017449745.1 Lachnospiraceae bacterium | reverse complement strand
CTCCCGTGAAAAGAGAGTAACCATTCTGAATGATTGCCATTCGACCGGAGCCTTCCTTGAGTTTCTTCACGCCGTTGAGCATGAAAAGCATCTGCCCGTCGGAGATAGCAGGAAGGCCGGGACCGAAACGACCGTCATAACCCTTCTTCGCCTCGGCTTCCACTTCGGTTCGCTCTCGCTTCCAGTCGATACCAAAGGGAGGATTTGCTCGTGCTATGCAAGGACTAAAAAAATATGTACCCCTTGGAGAGCAACGAGCAGCCCTATTCAGTTGTCTGCTCTCCGTAGAATACATATCTCTTCACCTCGATATTCAAAATGCAGGTTGCCCTGAATCCGCGTTATCTTATCAGCATATTCTCCTCTGAAAACAGAAACCAGTCTCCATATCTGGCATAATATTATAGCAGATTCAGGGCTTCCCGTCATCTCTTTTCTTACGGCGGGACACCTGAACTTTCTCGTATTTTAGCCATTTTCTCCGCCTCCCAGCTCCGTCATCAGCTCATCGCTGAAGCGGTATTCGATCTCAAGCCTCATGCCGCTGAACACCTTCACTCTGGAAATGAAGAACAGCAACATCTCATTGGTTACGTTCTCTGATTTCAGCAGATTCCTTGCCTCGCTGCCGTAAAGCTCCATTTCCGGATCTGTCTTTGCTTCCAGCGCCGCGATTCCTTCCTGAAGTTCGGTCAGCTGCGCCTGCATTTGCGCATTTTCCTCAGTGAGCTTATCCCGCACGGCCAGATATTCGTCTCTGCCGATCCTGCCGTCAGAATAGCGCTCATATGCGCCGAGACGTTCGCTCTGATTGCGTTTCATTTTGCTCTCCAGCCGGAGAACCGTCTGCTTCATGCTGTCCATGGAACCTTTGGTCTTGGCTGCCGCCTCCTGAATCTTCTTATCGTGATCTACCAGAAGCTCCAGCATCTGACGGAGGCTGCCGATTACGGCTTTTTGCAGCTCGTCCTCATAGAATCGCTCACCCAGCGGACATGTAGTTTCCGCAGAGTACCGGGAAGCCTCGCACTGATAATAAATGCGTTTTGCCTTGGAATGCCGTACCATGGCTCTTTCGCATTCCCCGCAGCGAAGTAATGAACGGAGCGGATAGTCCAGTTTGCGCTGTGTATATGGTTTTCCTACAGCGATCGTAGACTGCGCTTTCTCATAGGTTTCCTGTGAGATCAGCGGGACATTGCAATCCGGGATGATCAGCCAGTCCTCCTTATCCTTTTTGTTGCTTGTGGGATGGTTAAGGCTCTTATAATCCCGTTTGTAACTCACGTTCGCCCCGGTGTATTCCAAACGCTCGATGATATTCCGAACGGAATAGGAGCCCCAATCCTGTTTTGGAGACCGCTTTTTATGCTTCCTGCTCTCAGGATGGATTCTTGCGAAATGCGCCGCAGGCGTTTCCACATGTTCCTCATTCAGAATGCGGGCAATCTGCCCAAGATTCTTACCCGACACAGCCAGCGCAAAGATTCTCTGTACAACCGGCGCTGCCACCGGATCAGGAATCAGCTTATGCTTATTCTCCGGGTCTTTGATATACCCATAAGGAGCATGACTGGCTATGTATTCTCCATGCTTAATCCTGGAGCGCAGCACCGTCTTGATCTTCTGTGAGAGATCACGGCTGTAATAGGAATAGACGATATAGCGCATGACTACATCCATGCCGCCGGTTGTTCCCTTGTAATCGTCGCTGTCGTAGCCGTCATTGACGGAGATGAAGCGGACGCCCAGGAACGGAAAGATCCGCTCCAGATAATCACCGATCTCAACGTAGTCGCGGAAGAACCGGCTGAAATCCTTACAGAGCACCAGCTTTGATTCTCCGTTTTTCAGAGCTTCGATCATCCGCTCAAAGGACGGCCTGCGGTCATTGGTGCCGGAAAAGCCGTCGTCCACGAACTCGACCGCTTCATAGAGCCGGAGCTCTTCATGGGTTTTGATGTACTGGTACAGCAAAGCCCTCTGATTGGCGACGCTGTTGCTTTCGGTCTTGTTTTTCAGATCGTCATCAGCGTCGGACAAGCGGATGTATAAGAATACCTTCTTCATTCCTGACCTTCTCCTTTCAGCTCCTCCCAGGCACTACGGAGCGTTTCAAATTCTTCCTGGTATTTGAGAACCACTTCGATCCGCTTTTGGTGATCCGCGTCTTCATAGACCAGCACCTTCTCAACCATGGCCACTACCAGCTCTCTGGTAAGCTCTCCGCCGTCAATAACGCTCCGCATACTCTCCAGCCATTTATTCTCACTGGAAAGGGTCTTGTTGAGCTTTGCCTGCTGTACCAGAAGCGCGTTCAGCTGGCGGTTCAGCTGCTGATATTCCTCGTCAAAGCGCAGCTTCATCATCGTATATTCTTCCGCAGTCAGAATGCCGTCGCTGTAATCCTCATAAAGCCGTTCCCGCTTTACCTGCCTGGATTTCATCTGTACCGACAGGCTCTGCACTTCATTACGAAGCTCCGTCTGTCTTCCGGTTTCCTCCCCGCGATTCAACCGGGCTGTCAGGGCATCGAAATCGGCCACAAAGAGCAGCTGATCTGAAATCACATGCTGCACTACAGCGACGATCTTTGTCTGAGCGATGGTATGGAATCCGTGCTTGCACTCATTTAGGAAGTAATTCTGGCAATGATACGAGCCGTTTTTACTTCCGGGTTTGATGCTTCTGTGATAGCCCATACCTCTGCCGCAGTCGCCGCAGAAGATCATCTTATGGAACAACGGTTGATTGTTCTCCCGGAATTCCTTTGTGGCCTCCAAATGGTTATTCCATTTCTTGTTGGCCTTGATTCTGCGTTCTTTCAAGATTTCAAAGGTCTCCCGGTCTACCAACGGCTCATGCATATCTTTCAGGACGCGCCACTTGCTTTCATCGTACTCGTAGTGGTAATCCGGCTGGCCCAGATAGAGAGCAGTCGGCATCCGCCCGAATACCAGGTCGCCGGTATAGGTCGGATTCATGCAGATCTGCTTTATGCATGGGCAGTTCCACTTGGCGTGCTCATATTTCGGGTCTTTGCTGACGCCGCGTAGCCAGCGCAGATGTCCCGGCGAAGGAATCCCTTCCTCGTTCAGCTTTCTGGCGATTGCAGAGAACTCCATGCCGTCCAGCCGCATCTTGAAAATCCTTGTCACCACATCCCGTGTCTCCGGATCAGGCTCAAAGCGGTATGCCTGAGTTGTGGACTTGCGATACCCGTAAGGAATTGCGCTGGGGATATGCTCTGCGGCAAGCTGCTTTGTGTGAACGGCGGTAGATACCTTCCTGGACATATCCCGCGAATAGAAGCTGTTGATCAGATTCTTCAGCGGGATCAGCAGGCTTTCAGCCGATCCGTCCGTCTCAAAGCTGTCGTAATTGTCGGATACGGAGATAAACCGTACCCCGAAGAACGGAAATACATTCTCCAGCAGATTGCCCGCTTCGATGTAGTCACGGGAAAACCGGGAGAAATCCTTGATGACAAGCGCCTTGATCCGTCCTTCCTTGATTTCTTCGATCATCTTCTGGAACTGCGGACGCTTCATGTTTGTCCCTGTCCAGCCGTTGTCGATAAATGTCCCAGCAAGATGCAGATACGGATGCTCGTCGATATATTCCCGGCAGATAGCCACCTGCTCCTCGATGGACGCACCGCCGTCATCCTTCTTGCTGTTTTCCACGGAGAGCCGCGCATAGATCGCCGTCTCCCATTGAATGATTTCCGGAGCACCTGCACTTACTACTGGCTTCGTTTCCTCCAGAAACGTCTGTCTTTTCCTTCTTCCCATCTTTAAGCCTCCTCCGGGAGAATGTCTTTGTAACGATCTATGTATTGGACTGCCTCATCCAGCTGATCCTGATAGCGAAAGACCACTTCGATGTGCTTCGCATCGTATATTACGATACGCTCGATCAGATTCACCACGACTGCTCGTTGCAGCTCGGTGATGTTTTCATACTGTCGGAACAGGTCAATCCATTCCGAATGCCGCTCACCGTTCTCCACGGTCAGCAGCCGTTCTTCCTTGATCTGAACTATCGCTTTCTGCCGTTCCTGAATCCTGCGGTCATATCCGCTGCGGAACTCCAGATATTCTTCTTTGGAAATCATGCCGTCCGCCATATCGCTGTACAGGTTCAGCTTCAAATCCTGATACCGCTTGATTTCATCCTCCAGCCTGATCAACTGTGCGTCGTAGTCGAAGACCTTGCGCTGCTGTTCCGGGAGGGAAGCGATATAGTCCAGCACTGCATCTACCTCACAGACCAGGTTGATCTGGTCGCGGACAAGCTGGAAGACGATCTTCTCCAGTTTGCTCTCGCTGAAGCTGTGCGGGCTGCATCCCTGCTTTGCCTTATGCGTGGAGCAGACGAAGTAGTAATACCGCTTGCCATGGGAAGGAACCGCCTTCCGCGCCATAGCGTGCAGGCAATCCCCGCAGTACACGAAACCGGCAAAGATATGGCTGGCTTCCTTTTCCGGAGCTACCCGGATGTCTTTCCCCAGCAGGCTCTGTACGGTTTCGAAGTCCGTCTCCTTAATAATGGCATCATGGTTTTCTTCCACCGTAATCCAGTCATCTTCACAGTAATGGACTTCCTTCTTTACCTTGTAATTCGGCGTCCCGCGCTTATGCTGCGTCAGCGTTCCAAGGTAAATCCGGTTGGTCAGCACACGCTGCACAGAACCGGCGTTCCATGTTGCCTGCGTACTGGTGCAGAAACCGGAGCCGTATTTCATTCCCTTTGAACGCTTGTATTCCATGGGGCTGAGTACACCCATGGAATTGAGCTTCGCGGCAATCCTCGTATTGCTCATTCCCTGTAGCCGGTACTTGAAGATCATCTCTACGACCTGCGCCGCCTCCTCGTCCACCAACAGCCGGTTTTTGTTTTCCGGGTCTTTCCGGTAACCGTAGGTGGCAAACGCGCCGATGAAGTCGCCCATCTTTCTCTTGATATCCAGCTGGGTGCGGATCTTCATGGAAATGTCCTTGCAGTACGCATCGTTGATCAAGTTCTTGAACGGAACGATCAGCGAATCCGCCTGCGTCTTTTCTCCGTTGCTGTCATAGCTGTCGTTGATCGCAATGAAGCGCACGCCCATGAACGGGAAGATTTTCTCCAGGTATCTGCCGGAATCAATATAGTTTCTGGCAAAACGAGAGAGATCCTTGCAGACGATACAGTTGATCTTTTTCTGCCGGATATCCTCCATCATCTGCTTGAAGCCGGGGCGATCGAATTTTACGCCCGAATAGCCTTCATCGACGTATTCCCTGGCGATGACCATATCCGTGCGATCCCGAAGGAACTCACGGATAATATCCCTCTGGCTACCGATGGAGTTACTTTCCGCTTTGTCGCCGTCATCGCGGGATAAACGGCAGTATGCAGCGACATTCCAAACTTTTTCTGTCATAATGTCCATCCTCCTTTCCTCGCCAGAGTAGTCTTTTTTCTATGTATAAGCGAGGATGTCGATATCCCCGCGGACAAGCTTGACAAATGCCGCGTTACATGCTGCGGATATATGCCTCAAGCCTGTCCTCTATGGTTTCTTTGGTATTGCTGAAGCTGACCTTTACGATCACGTCGTCATCCACGTAGCAGTAGGGATTCCTTACCTGCTGGATATACTGGCGCAGCCGTTCCTTACGCGGCAGCTTCTGGTCAATGACGATGCCGCGCCGGTCTGCCAGCTGATCTGCCTGAACCGTCCGGACATCGACGCTTCTCATTTCCTCAATGCTCATTTGATCTGTCCTTCCTTCACGGAGCTTCGATACAGTCGGGTATATCGAAGCCAAAGTGATTCCTGAGAGCTTCCTCAACCCCGGCGATATCTCGCTTGTCCAGGCGGCCAAGTTTGCGGATGATCCTGTCCTTGTCGATGGTATTCACCTGCTCGGCCTCGACCATGGAAGGATAACGGATGCAGTCCGAATACTTCAGAACGTAATGCGTTTTCAGGCTTTGTTTCTTCAATATCGTTGTCATCGGAACCATGGTCACAGTCGGAGCGTAGAACAGGCCGTAATCGTTCTGGACGATCACGACCGGACGCCTGCCGCCTTGTTCGGAGCCGTGAGGAATGCCAAGGTCTGCAAGGAAAACGTCTCCCTTGCGGTAAACTTGCTCTTTCATTGGCTGTCCTCTCTGTCAAAATCATGTTGATGTATCACCGCCGGCCAGTGACGACCGGCGGTGTAACGTTTATTTCTTCGTATCACTTATTTGTTCCCAACACCCCAGTGATCCGGGAAGTCATCAGACGGCAGAATGCTTTCCGCTCCATGGGCCTCTCACCCCCGCGAGGATCTCCCGCAGCTGCCCCCATTGCGTGATCCCGGTTCCACCCGGGGCTGTGGCTGGACAGAAGTACCATTGTACCCGTGCGTTTCACGGCCTTGCAGGTAGCGGTCCTACATTTATGAACGGCATGTTTCTCGCTCTGCCTTGCGGCGTCAATGCGCATGGTTCAACTGGCTGGCGCTTTCGCACCCGCACGGGGAAGTATCTGATGAATGCATATTCACTTGTCAAAGAGCCCATGTACCGCAGGAGGGAATGTCCCTCCTACGGCACCAATTTTAGGGCCAGTGAATCGTGAATTTTAGCGCCTCAAGCGACCGGTCACCGTCCTTTATATGACCGGTTCACAGTTCCCGAGCGATTTTGGTCAGGCTTTCGATGACGGCCAGGATATCCCGCTTGGCCTTGCTATTGGATTCCGTCTCGCCCAGCAGCAGATAGTCCAGGCTCACATGGAAGTATTCCGCCATCTCAACGATCAGCTCCAGTGATCCGGTACGGCTGCCAGCTTCGATCTTCCGGTAGTGCGTGTCGCTGATACCGATCTTGTCGCAGAACTCCTCCTGCGTCATGCCGCAGGCCTGTCTCAGCTTGCGGAGCCTCGTTCCAAAGTCCTTCATATTGAATCTTGTTGTTCTCATGTTTTTCCTCCGATTTCGTTTGAGATTTGTGTTTTGTCCGCAAACCTCGAAACCGGAGGAGACCGACAGTGAAGCCCTGAAAATGGGCAAAAAAATAAGAGGCGGTTGCTTCTGCAATACTCTGCAAAAACAACCGCCTCTGGCAGGTTTTCAATTTCCATACCCAGTCACCAAGAAGATGTCCTTTCCGATGCATTTTGTTTTTGCATCGGACACTCTACTCAGTGGCTGTGACTCAGCCTGCTACACAGACCGCTACAATCCTGTTACATGAAAAAATTTTTTCCAATCCTGTTACTTTGCTGTTACCGTTGCTGTTACATTCCTGTTACACGAGATTTCAGACCGATTTCAATGCTTCTGGAGCGTCAGTAGCTCCTTCAGCCTTTCGTATTCCTCCTCGATCAGTTCCTCCTGCGCTTTCTTCAGGAATTGCTCCCTTGCCACGCTGTTTCCCATGTTGTCAGCTGCGATAATGACCCAGTAATACGCTGCCTGAATACCCGGTTCAATCTCCAGCGCCCGCGGGCCCAGCTCCATGATACAGCGGTAATCCTTATTGCGCCCAAGGAGCGCAAGCATCTCGGATGTGATATCGACGTAAAGCTGATTGTAATGAGATGTATAGGTGTACAGCCATGTGCCGATATCTGCCTCGCCCTGAACAAAGAGCCTGCCGCGATAAAGGGAAAACGCTTTTTCCAGCAACATCAGCTTGTCGTTGCCGTCCGGCATCTTCCTTGTCCGCTGGTAAATGTCCTCCAACTCCTGAGCATCCGTCGTGACCTTCACGTCATCAGAAAATGCCAGCATCTTATTCCGGGCATCAATGACCTTCACGTCGTGATAGGCGGCGAGATCATTATGCATTCGGAAAATTGCCTGTCGGATATTGTTTCTTACGGTGCTTTCCGGTTCATCCGGCCAGTTTTCCTCAATCAGCCTCTGCTGATCCACCGGTATCTTATGCAGCACCATATACAGCATGACAATCCACGCGCGGCGATTCGGATGCGGCAAATCCTGTTCGCAGACCTCATGCCCTTTGATCACCATGTTATGCGGGCCGAGGATGTTGTAACGGATATGGAACTTGCCATCATCTGGTTCCTCCACGTACATGACTTTTTCCATTCTGGCACGCCTGATCTGTTCCAGCATCATCATGGCCACAAAGCACGCCAGCTGAAGCGGCTGATATTGCTCCGCATAACGCTTTACATTACGGACGACCATGAAGCCCAACGGATGCTGACCAAAAGGAACACCGACGATAGACCGGGCATCCAGCCTCTTATACGCCTCATATTCCTTCGGATTCGTTTTCCTGATCGCCTCAATGTCCGGAATGACCAGCGGCTCCTGATCCATCAAGTGCTGCACCCATGTCGCAAACTCTTCTGTGAACTCCACTTCGTTGAACAGCGTTTCCTTCATCGGACCGAGACCGACTTCATACCAGATCTCCGGTATGAATACCTGCGTCTGAAGATCAGCTGTCAAAATCCCGCACCAGTCGGCATCGTACAGTTCACAGGCTGCTTTCATGACGCCGATTGCAATCTCCAGGGGATCTTCTTCGTTATGAAGCGCGGCCTCTGTTTTGAAAATGATCTGAAACAGAAGATCCTGGAACTCATTACGCAGCATGTCCTCTTCGGGAATCTCTCGGAAATTCCCGGTCCGTTTCTCTGATGAAGAATCGTCCTTCTTCTTTCTCGATAATAATTCCTTTAACATGACCTGAACCTCCTTTCAGCCGTCTCCTGGTTATCAGGGCGTAAAGATATAAAAAACCCGCAAAACTACCATGCCTCAAAACAGCCTGATAGCTTTGCGGACGTTTCTTCGTTATCTGCTATCAGGACAATTCTGTGATTTGCTGAACCCGATAGCTCTTCATTCCGTGCGATATGTTATGATTTTCTCTTCTTTAGATTCTTTATCAAGTCCTTCATAGACTTTTCTATGAACTGATACTCATCCTCCGTTAATCCTTTCGCCTCCGGAATGCAGAACAGCGTTTCTTTATCGACCGATTTACTTGATCCTTCGACTCCTCTGGTAAGGAATTCCATGCTGACCTCCAATGTATCACTGAAAGCGACCATCAGAGGATAAGAAGGTAAGGATACCCCGCGTTCCACTTGGCTGAGATACTTGGAGTCTATTCTCAAAACCTGTGCCAGTTCTTCCTGGGTAAACCCTTTCATCTTTCTTGCGGAACGGATAAAGGAGCCGATGGATGCGTTGTCAATCGTGTCGTTTTTATAAAGCATCGGCATCTCCCTCCTTTCCGTCTTGTACTAGAATTGTACAAAGTAAAGCTGGGAGATAGAACACGCGGCCAGCACGGCTCTTTTCATTTCTCGTGTTGTCAACATTACTTTTTGAAAAATTTCTGCATGTTGATCCACAGTCAATGCCATTTTCTGCCGCCGCGTTCTCTACTGACACGTAAAAGGCTCGGGGACAGGGAAGTGGATCCCTTTGCTCCGAGCCTCCGATTGATCTGTTGTTATGAGCTTTCGCTACGTCAAAAATTTTTTCCTTTCCACCTTCCGGCAGCCCTTGACACTCACCATTTACGTTACCATTTTGACCTTTCTGTGTTTTCTTAAGATTACAGGAATCATGTCAGGAATCCTCTGACAAATACTGTTTCATATAGATTACGGGTGTGGATTGTTTCACCTGTATGTACTTCCCGCGCAAAAATACCATCCGGAAGGCGCCAAAACAACCGACCGTTGGTTTACTCCTGCTGAAACTAGATTTCTTCTCCACAAACGGGAATTTTCCTTTCCGTACTACCATTTTCCCTGCGGATCCTCGTTATTCACAGGAATCGTCACTTCGCAGGCAAAATCCTTGGTCAAAGCGTCACGGGTCCCTCTTAAACGCCAGTAGTCTTTCCAGTATTCCCACCACTTTCTTGACAAAGGCTCTATTTCTTCTTCCGTATACTTTCCTTTTTCCCCTGCAATCTCTATTTCATCGCCGCCAACGATAAAGCCAACTACATCGCATCGGGCACAGAAAAGGTGTTTTGCGGCTGCCAGAGTTTCTGTACCGCTTAAGTTTTTGACGGAGATCCGGTTTCTGTAATTATTCAATACCAACTCAGCCTCTTTTTTATCGTCAAATACCATGTCATAGGCATCGACAGGATATAGGATCGAATCGTCATCGCGGAAACGTACATGCCAGTTTTCATCATTCAGATCACTCAGGAAGACAGCAAAAACATGACCGTAGAAACGCACTGCCAAAACATCAGTAGTATGTGTTTCTTTTTCAGCTTTTGTTTCATCATAAAGCTGCACATCACAGAACTCCAGCTGAAGCATATCGTCATCTGCATACCAGCACCACCACGATCCTACATCAGAGATGGCGTCCGCCAGTATATTTAGTGTGTTTATGTTCATGACGGCCTCCCTTCATCTCGACAAACTGGGTATTTGTACCGTTCACTGCGAAGACAGCCAATATCACCCATCAATCACTGACAGTACTTTTTGTTCGATGAAATCGACTCTGTCAAATATCCTCGGTTTGAATGTACCCGTCATACCCACGGATACGTTCATATCTTTATTGACATAAATAATATTGCCGCTGTCACCGATCGCCGCATAAACCTCTCTGTCATCAAAAGGCTTATACCATAAGTATCCGTAGTTCATGTATCCGAATCTTTCACCGAGCTTAAGATGAGGCCTGATCATGTCATGAATGTATTCTGCAGAGATGACCCTGCTGCCGTTGTACATACCGTTATTCAGTACAAGTTCTCCAACAACAGCCATCTCTCTTGCCGACATACACAGGCCCCACCCGGCGGTAACTGTATTTTGAGGATCGGAATACCACTCGTATTTTCTCGGATTCTTATTCATGAGGAAATCAAACTGGTCTTCTTTGGAACTGTCGCCATGTGATATCCGTTTCGGCAGCCCCAGTGGCTCAAACAGATTTCTGTTCGCAAAATCAATGCATTTCTCTTTGCTTGACCTCTCAATGATTCCTGTCAGGATCTGGATACCAAGCGTCGCATACCTGAATTCACCCGTTATCCCCTTGCGGCCTCCCAAATAATCAAGAATCGCAAACGTCCAGTCATCTGAAGTACACACCTTTTTCCATGGCTCTGACTTTCCTTTGTACGGAGCAGTCATTGTAAGAAGGTGCCGGATCGTTACATCATAGATCGTTTTCTCTCCGCGCTTTACGGAATAGTCTGGGAAAAACTCTATCACTTTCTGATCTATACTCTTGATACAACCTTTATCAAGAGCGATTCCTGTAAGCAAGCCCATGATACCTTTGGTCACGGAATTGACATTCACCGCATCCTTCGTTGTAAATCCATGCCAGCAGTCATCATAAACAGTTCTGCCGCCTTTGATGACATAGATCTGACAGATATTGCTTTCATTTCCGGTACTCTCGGAAATGAATCTTTGCAGCTGCTCTTTATTCATTGTGAAACTCTCCTCTTTGGTGAATATTCAGAAGTCCTGAGAGCAGATTAATGCAATTAAAAATTGAATTCAAGATAAATCTCCAAACGCTGTATACTTGTTTCGTACACAACAGATCATCCTCACAAATACCGATTTTATAGCTCACACACCATGATGTATTCTTCGGCGTTCTCGCTGACCGTCTTGAATCCAAGGTCCGTGTACATCTTCACAGCATAGTTTGTTTTCTGCACCGCCAGGGACGCCCGTTCAAAGCCCTGCCATTTCAACAGTTCAATCATCTTCACCATAAGGTGCGAACCGATACCCTGCCTGCGGTATTCCTTATACAGCGATATCGCAAAGGACGGCGTTTCATTATCCACATGGCCGTAATCATCCATGATCCGCGTCCAGACCGCACCGACCACTTTGCCGCCGAAATCTGCCACAAGGCAGTTGTCACCCTTCCGAGTGCCGAAATCATCGGTGTACACGCGCAGTTCCGGCTTTTCAATGATGTCCCGCGCCGGCGGCTCCGCACCCTTCGGTATGAAAATTGCCTCATACAGAAAGTCCTTCAGCAGATCGGTTTCATCCCTGCGGAGACTGCGGATCACATAGTTTTTATGCTTATCACTCGTCATGTGAGCAACGTGCTCATTCCGCAGCTTTCCCCTCATTTCAAGCATCTGCTTACCAATCCGCTCCGGATCGTTGTCGTTCACGCTGCAAATCAGCTCCAACGTGTCCGGTGTCCAAATATAGCCGTGCGCTTTATTAT
>JAFTFD010000278.1 GCA_017449745.1 Lachnospiraceae bacterium | reverse complement strand
GCGCTGCAGGCGTGTGACACGTATTTTTCTGATGAGAATTTTTTGTCCAAATAAAGTCGAAATCCCTGTAACAAGGGCGGCTGTGGGGTGTATGCATAGGTGACGGCGCTGGTTACCAGCGGCAATACTTACAAAGGAGACAAAAGAATATGGACCAAAACAATTTCCTGGACAAAATGGAAGAACTGATGGGTGACGCCGACTTTGAAGCCGCCGTATATACTGCGGAAAGCGCCGAGGATCTGAAGGCCGCTTTTGCCGCCAAGGGCGTGACGGTTGACGACGAGTTTGCGAAGGCTGCCTTTGAAAAAATGGACAGCATCCTCGACGGCGGCGAGCTGGGACCAGAGGAGCTGGCGCTCGTTTCCGGCGGTTCTGGCGCGACCTATTGGAAGTATCTTAAAGGCGGCATCACGGTAGGCGGCGCTGCAGCGAAGCTGGGATTCGGCCCAGTTGGTCTGGCTGCCGGTCTTGCTGCGGGCTCTGTTCTTGGTTGCTATTATGGCGTAAAGGAGGACATGAAGTCTCTGCCCAAGCGCAAGAACAAAAAGAAAAAGTAACAAAAAGCGCCGAAACCGGCCGCGCATCGCGTCGGCCGGCGGCGTATTTCCCCCGACTCTTTTTCCCGGCAGTGGGGAGATTTCCGTTAAGGGATCTCCCATTCACTGCGGCTGTTCTGCAGCTCCAGCTTCAGCTTATCCAGCGTCCGCGACAGGATCACGCGGACATTGCTGTAGGAAAGCCCCAGTTCTCTCTCGATTTCCTCGTATTCCCGGTTTTGGAAGTACCGCATTCCCAGGACCTTCTGCTGTCTCTCCGGCAGTTGCCGGATCGCACGTGCCATCCATATCTGAAGCTGCTCCAGATACACGGCACGCTCCATGTCCGGTTCGTCCCGAAACAGCCATTCGTTCAGCTCTGAGTACTCGGCAGTGCTCTTTTTGTCCCGGTAGTAGTTTTTGATCCGGCTGTTCACCACCAGATACAGCCAGGTTTTCACTGTGCTCTTTGCCGGGTCGTAGCTCTCATAATTCTGATAGCAATAGAACAGTGCGTCCCCTGTCAGGTCTTCCGCATCCTGCCGGTTGCCCACCTTCCGCTGTGTATAGCGCAGGATCTGCAGGTAGTATTCCTCATATACTGCCTCAAAGGGCTGCCTTTCAGGCGTCCCACGGGCATTCGCTTCGATGACCTTCATGTCTGTCCCCCCCGATATGTAACATCCGCCGTTCCCTGTGTATACAGAGACAGGGGCCCTCACGCGGCCCATACGCTTTGCAAGGAGATTTGTGCTCATGCTTCCGAATATCGAAGAGCTCCTGATACTGTCCGCTGATCTGACGTCCTTTCTGCCCTCCGAGGCGCCCCTTGGGTTCCTTTGCCCGGAAGCCGCGTCGAAAGAATTGACGGAAGCTGAGCTGTCCAATGTCACGGCTGCGGCCTGCGCACCCATGTCCTTTCGCTCTTTCCTGCTTCGGTACGAAAACTGATCCATACCCTCCGCCCGGCATCCGTCGGGTCGCGTTGAGGACTTCAACCGGTCACCTGCAAAGGAGGCCGGTTTATCTTTTGGCGCAGCCCTGTCAAGCGCCGCTTTCAGGCGTCGATTCTTCGGATCACGGCCCGGAGTTCTGCCGCCAGCTTGGGAAGATCCAGCATGGCATTGTGCGTCTCCATCAGCAGATCCTTGGCCGCCTGATTCTTTCCCTGGGCCTTTAGCCGGTCTGCGATCCCCCGAATGTCCTGGCACAGCGCCGTCCGGATCTGCCGCTTGGTATCGTTGTCGATCTCTCCATGGCCTTTGATCTTGGTGTTCAGCGCCAAAATGGCCTTCCGGGCATCGGTTATCTCTCCTGTTCCGGGATTGCTCAAATTCACCAGCGGCTCCAGTTTTTTGGCAAACAGAAGAAAATCCTCCTTCATGACAGACGTCCCGTTTTCCGGCCCGGGCTGCGCGGGAGCCGTCTCTGTCGCTCCCTTCGGCGTTGCAGGGGCCGCCCCTGACGCAGTGCCGCTCGCCCCTGCGGGCGAATCGGCTTTGGGATCCCCGCCCTTGGCGGGACTCAGATCGACCTGTGGATAGCAGATCTCCATGCACATCAGCACGCATTCATTGCAGATATAGCTGCCGTTTCCAGCGATCAATTTTCCTACCAGTCCCATCGGTTTCGAGCAGAATGAGCAGCGGATCGAACCCCCTCTCTCACTCATTTTCATTTCCGCCTTTGATCCGGTTATTTGTTTTCTCATCTTTCCCTGCCTGCTGCCGATCCAATGCCCTTGGCCACTCCCTTCCGCAGCTGCGGTATACCTCGAAACAGCAGGCATACAAAAGGGGTTCTTTTTCAGTTCCATTTTTCATTTCCCCCATTGGGTTCTGATATGCGCGCAAGCATGGTAATGCCGTAGTTGTTTCTTTTCGGAGGTTTATTCGAATCTCCGGTTCAGTCCTGCCTTCAACTGGAACATAACACAAGACTGCCGGGATTCATTTTCTAATTAAAGCCGCTTAAGTACTCAGAGTCAGAGTACTGAAAGTAAATCTCCATATGGTCATAGTCCGGAACATAGTCTGGGATTTCCTGACTGATACTTTCTCCGGGCTTCAGTTCAAAGTCATCATCCATAAAATCCAGGATAGTCCAATATTTATACTGGTCATCCTCAAAGAAAAGCACCAGTGCATACACATCCCAGACCGCATCCTCGTTGTTTTTATTTGTTACAGTAACGGAATGATCATCACTATCTGCCAAAAGATACCGGAGCATGCTGCTCTTGGGAACCGCTTCCATCTGCCATTCATAGTCTATAGAACAGGGGTCAATCTCAGGATCAATAACATCGTTATATTCGATGAAGCTCGTCTCCCCGGCTCCGATTAAGATCGGATAACCCGGAACGCCACCATAATTTCCCCAAAGATGATTGTCCAATTCATTCCCATCCTTGTCGTATCTGACACCGTCTACACACAAGAGCTGGCTTTCCTTACTCGTATTTTTAATCACTAAAGCTACATCTACAATTCCGGCGGATGGCACTTTCCAACCGTACTCTGTCACTACAAGCTCTTCGGGCACATTCTCGATCGCTCGCTCCCATACCTCATAGTCTTGCAACCATCTCCAAGATTTCACCAATTCTTCATAGGTCATCTCCGGCGATTCCTGTGGCTTTGCGCTGTCATAATCGACCTCTGCCGCAGCAGTCGGTACCGGTGTGGATACCGCGGATTTGGCGTAATCAGATTTAGAGGCGAAGAAGCCGAGCGCAACAATAGCCACAATCACGAGAAGGATGGTCGTGATTGCGCCTATCAATCTTCTGGTAGAACCTCTGCCGGTGGTTTTGGTCGACGTGCTTCGCGCAGAGGAGCTTCCGGATGACGCAGTGCCCGAAGTGGAACTGCTGGATGATGAAGTGCCCGAACCGGAGCTTCCGCTCGAGTACGAGGCGGATCCTGCCGTCGATGCTGAGTTTTTCCCCGAAGAGGAGTACGTTCCGGAGGAGGTGTAAGAGTTTGATCCAAAGGAATCCGAAGTGTTCTCTTTCCCGAAAAAAATGTCTCTCATCCGAGGATACCATTCTTCCGGATCGGCAACGCCGGAAACTAGACCCATCTGCCACATAAGAGTTCCGAACTCCTCACGAAGCTTACTCCTCAACTCCGGAATGTCCTTGAATGTAAAATACAGATTTCCTATCAGCAATGCAGCCACAGCTGTCACAGCTTTGTCCATATGAGAATTGTGCATGCGGATCGCTTGCTCCCGTGCGATCAAACAGACATGCATCCGCAGATTCTTTTTTGTCTCCTGGTCTATACCCTCCAACTTCTGGATCCTCTGATCCAGCTTTGCAGCTTCATTGCCCAGCATCTTCGCATCAAGAGCGTCGCTATTATCAAATCTGGCGGAAGTTTCCGCAAGTGTCTGAAAGTCTTTGATTGCCTCCATAAGCTCCTGGGCTTCCCGCTGCTGCTGCACCATGCCGGACAGCTTTCTCTCCGCAGCCTGAAAATTCTGCGCCAGAGCCGGCAGCTCGGCAAATACCCCCTTCATGGCCCTGGCCAGCTTTGCCGCAGCCTCCGTCTCGTCCCGCTCGTTGTTCAGGTCCAGCATCAGCCTCTGCAGCTTCATGCCCAGCTCCTGGCTGATTTCGTGAGTCAGACCGCTGCTCAGCCCCCGTAGTTGGATCGGCTGCGCCAGCATGTCCCAGTCCGCCACATCCAGGATCAGCTCGTCCACCGCCTGAGAGATCTTCTCCTTCGGGCAGTTTGTCCGGATCTCCTCGATCCGCCTCTCGATGGTCTCCGCGCTCTGTCGGATCCGGTCATGCATCCGGATCTCATACTGGTCGATCACATCGCTGACGATCCCGCCGCTGTACTCGCTCAATTCTTCCGCCAACTGGGTGACCAGTTGGACGTATTCATCCTCCTCCACCGGGCTGAGCTTTTCCGTAACCGCCTGCCGGATCTCCGCGCGCTTTCGATTCAGCTCCCGGGTCACTTCGTTGTCCTTCGCCTCAGCGATCCTGGCCTTTTGTCTTGCACGGTTTATCAGCTCAGTCACATATCCAGCGTCTGCGGTGGCGTAATCCCGGTCCAGCCGGACGATCCCCTTCCGCAGCGCCTCACTGCGGCGCAAGGTGAAACCGAAGTTGTAGATGCTGCCGTTCAGCTGCGAGAGCCGATCTGCCGATTCCGGCAGATTCAGCATTCTCCCCGCTTTTATGCACTGGACCGTCTGCTCCAACTCTGCTTTGTCCAGCCCCGGAAACCAGTCCAGTTCCGCTTGCAGCCGCTTGGCCGGATTCAGCAGTGACAATTGTGCCTGCTCTACGTCCCCGTTTTCATCGAAAAACGACAGCTCATCCGCGGCGTCGTTGATGGCCGCCCGATCCGCCTCGCAGGAAACGCCGAGAATATAAAAGGGATTCTTTTTCAGTTCCATTATTCATTTCTCCCGTCTGGTTTATTCTGGTTTATATATGCACATACACACAGCAAATGCCGTAGCTGTCTTCAATCGGTACTCCGAGGCCTGGTGTGG
>JAFTFD010000277.1 GCA_017449745.1 Lachnospiraceae bacterium | reverse complement strand
CTTGTCCGTTCATCAAGCTCCTCCGGCAGATTCAGTTTATTGTGGAGTCTTATGGCTGTCTCCAAAATACTTAATAATTCTGCCGTCAGGTCTTTAATGGGAAATTCTCTTATAAGGTTTTCCTTAAACAAAAGATCCGCCCCAAATTCGGCATGATCCACTGAAACGGAATCAATAAAAGTCTGATATCTGCGTACCTGTTCGAAACGTCCTATATCATGGAGCAGCCCGATAAACCATGCGTGTTCAACAAGCTCGGTTTCCAGGCATAGGCTTTGCGATATCCTCTCGCAGTTGTCCGCGACCCGCAGGGTATGCGCGATCTTATGCCGGATCATGCTGTTGTCCGGATCATAATGTGAGGTGTATGTGTAAAATGCGTTTTCAGCAGTTTTCCTGTCGATCATGTCGCTTCGGCCTCCACATCCCGTATAGCCAGTTCATAGTTTTCATAACGGCTGAGTGTTCCGTTATCGATCCTGTAGATTGAATCCGCACAGCGCAGAGTGCCCAGACGATGAGCCACCATGATCACGGTACAGCTTCCCATCATCGCATCGACGGCTTCCTGTACCTGCTTTTCGCTGGCACTGTCCAGGGCGCTGGTGGCCTCGTCAAGCAGTACGATCTTCGGATCTCTGAGAAGCGCCCGGGCTATGGAGATGCGCTGCCGCTGTCCTCCGGACAGATTGCCTCCATTTTCGCGGATCCGGCTGTTAAGACCGTCCGGAAGTGTTTCTAGCAGATCTAATAGGCCGACCCGGCGTATGACATCCACGACCCTTTCAGGGCTGACAAAATCCAGCCCATATACCAGATTATCCCACAAAGTGCCGGAAAACAGGACCGTATTCTGTGGTACGACAGCGATGTTTCTGCGATATGCGGTTTTTTCAAGCTCACATAGATTAATGCCGTCGATGAGGATCTCCCCGCCTTCAACATTATACAACCCAAGAAGAAGATTTAAAATCGTAGTTTTTCCTCCACCTGACTTTCCGATCAGGGCGGCACTGCCGCCTGCGGGCACCCTGAAGCTTACGTTTCTAAGGACCGGCTCCTTATCTTTCTCATAGCCAAACGAAACATTCTTAAACTCGATCTCCCCACGTACCGGGTTTTTCAAAAGCATGGTACCATTCTTCTCGATATCAGCCGCATACAGGATCTCGTTTATGCTCACAAGACTGTCATACCCCTGGGTAATAAGGGGCACCGCGTCCGACATTCGCTGCACATTATTAACTATCAGATCAAATATAGACTGAAACAGCACCAATGTACCGACATCGATATAGCCTGCCGCGGTAAGCCATGCGGTAAAGCTTAAGGAAAGAAGCCTCAAGCCTTGGAAGCCGCCATAGGAAAAGTTGTTGACGCTTACGGTCTGCCGGTCATAGAGCATGGAAGCCCGCTGTGCACTGCGGACTTTCTTCAGGATACTCCTGTATTCTGTCTTCTGAAGGCCATGGGCACGGGTCAGGCCCTCCATCGAAAGCATCTCATTGATGGAGGAACTCACCTGCTCGTTTTGCCTGCGCATATTGGCTCGGCTGTCCTTAAGGGATCCCGAGAAGCGGCGCAGCAGAAAGATGATCGCGGGAATGATCACGATATAAAATACCAGCATCGGAGGGAATTTCACAGTAGCCACTATGATGATGAACAGCACGTCCTCGCACAGAAACAAAATCTCCGTGAACCGGTCGTAGATCAGCATTTCTACAAACTGTACATCGGAAGCCACCTTGGAGAGCACCACGCCTGACTGTGACCTTGTATGATAATCAATGGAAAGGACCTGCAACTTCTGGACCAGCGCCATTCTGAAGCCTGTCTCCATAGCCCTAGCAAACCGGCGGTACATGTGGATGTCCAGCGCAAAGCAGGCGAGATTTACGGTTAAGGCGACGACAGACAGCAGAATGTTTGCGATAAGCGGCCGGATAAAGAAAGAAGACGATTCCGTAACTGTATTTATGATATTCGATACAAACACGGGAAGCATAAGGGCAGCGAGATGCCTGAGGATCAGTATCGAAATAGACAGCGCCAAAAAGCCACTGTGATTACGCACGACCTGCCAAAGAACATCCGTTGGTTTATGCGGCTTGTCAGGGTCGGCATCTTTATAATAGCCGTATATTTCACCGGACAGATCTATTGAAGCATCGCTCTTAAACACCTTGTATATATTAATGCCATTCTGATATCGAAAGCTGAAATTGTCCGCATACCTCTCTAACAGACATGCACTGATCTGGGCACCCACCCTGTCCTCGCAGTCCCGATCCCCTGCTCCTTCCGTTTCTGTCTCCGAACCGGTCTCAGAGTGGCCGGGCTGCCAAAAAGCGGCCGCCCATGGATCCATTCGCTCCCCAGCTGTGCTTATCACTATATATTTAAACAGAAGACCCTTCAAAGAAATGCGGATCTCCTTAAATCCCAGGATCAACAGACGCTGTAGCAGTTCCTCACATATAAGCGCCAGTATCCGTGTCCTGGAATGATCCGGTGACGATGCAAAACTGCTTTCAACAAATTTCACTGCCTCAGTGATTTCTGAAGCTTTTGATACCCGGATCTGATTTTCCGCATACATAACCCTTTCCCTTCACGATTCTTTATCTTATTAATTCTGCCTCTGAATCATCCTGTTGTTTCCGATGAGTATGGTTTGTTTTTTCCATTAAAAACGACAGAATTTTACCTTGATCTTTTAATCGTATTTGCCGCAGCAAAGATCAGGGCGCTGATCAGAAGACTGATCACATTGCTGAAGATACTGCTTGCCCCGTTTCCAAAGCTCCCT